>JBKPNY010000251.1:0-2130 GCA_046732835.1 Gemmatimonadota bacterium
TCGCCGATTCGCTCGAAGGCCCTTATGAAGGTGAGCTGGGTGAAGTCTCGTGCGAGCTCGTCTTCGCCGGCCAGGCGGTAGGCGAGCCGATAGACTCTGTCGACATGGGAGTCATATAGCTCCCTTTGCGCAGCGGGGTCGCCATCGACGACCCGCGCCACTAACTGTCTTTCGCTCACCCTGCCATGCCCGTTAGGGACCGATAGTGCCATCATCGAAACCTCTGACAGCACATTCGGAAAAAGGGTTCAGTTAGACATCAACCAGAAATGCGGTACCGGGTACCGGAAAAACCAGAACTGCGGTACCGGGTACCGGAACCACCAGAAATGCGGTACCGGGTACCAGAAAAGCGTAGTTACCAGTACTTGGTACCGAGGTTCTGGTTTTTCTGGAACCCGGTACCGCATTTCTGGTTCATTCAAAAGTCAAGGTGATTCCAGTTAACGATCGCATTCAAAGGCATTGCGAATGATCCCTGCGATTCCCACCGCCACATTGGCCTGATTCCAAAGAGTATGATGTGCCCTTTTCCCACGGGTGCATCCACAACTGCGGCTTTGCCTGCGAGCTCTGAGCCACCGGCGAGCAGACCGGAGACAAGCAGTGAGTCAGCAGTACTATGGTAGCGGAGAATGACCTTTGCTCGCTGCGCTTCACGCGCAGCAACAATCGCTGGATCGATCCCGCTCAGCTCGGCGGTGGTGTCACGGGGAGTAACCGTCATCACCGGCGACTGATTGAAGTAGATGGGGAAACTCTTCGCATCGTATCCATATAGTATAGGACTCGACGTTGCGACGGGCTGTGCCCGATAGATACCGCCGCGCGCATTGAGCTGCGTTGTGGTGTTCACTGTGACGGCGGTAGTGAATCCAAGTGCGACAGGAAGGTTGCTCGTATTTCCTGTCGTGATCAGAAGTCCGCCTCGCTGCACGAATTTTTTCAGAGCATCGAGTCCGTCGAGTCCCATGCCCGGCCGGATGTCGTCGGTCTCGTCCCATTTCCCAAGATGTGGATACGCCGCGGTTTTCTTCCACGGAATCGCGGGTCCGATCATCGGGCGGCCATTGATCAGCCCGGTGACCGGCCCACTCACATGCTCGTAAAACACGGCGTCGAACTTATCGAGGATCCCGTTTTTCAGCTGCTGCTCCGAGATGTATGTGTACGGAACTCCCATCTGGTCGAATGCAAACCGTATCCATCCTTCGTTTTGCGTTTCGATCCAGGAGTGCATCAGCGCTATGCGCGGAAGCGAAACCGCGTGCTTCTTTACCGTAAGCGGCGACGTTGCGGCAACTCCGGTAAGACCGAGTGCGGCAATCGCATCGCGTGCGCTCGAGGAAGCATTCTCGACGATGTATGTGCCTTTTGGATATTCTGCTGTTCCAATCTTGAATGCGGAATCGGCTATGCTGACTTTCGCACCGCTCGCCTTCCACGGAAGAACTGCTGACCTCCAGTCGCCGAGATGTTTTACGACGATTGTTCCGCTTGCAGGCACTGATCCTTTCACGGAAGCGTCACCGTTCAGCATCTGCATTGGCTTACCGAAGATGCTCGAGTCCTGAACCTTGATGGTCTGCACGTGTCTCAGCTCGTCGAGCGTCCAGCCCGTATCGTCGTATGGTGGCGGATCATCTGCCTTGTACTTCTGAATCGCCAGAAGTGTCCGCACTGTCGCAGAATAAGGCTGGTCCAGTCGCACGATCCAGTCGCCACTGTGAACCGTGACGGTTGTCGTATCCTTGCCGCCCGCCTTTAATCGGAAATCACTCGACGCAACCTGCACTTCCGAGCCATGAGCACGGAAAAGATTCACCAGATCCGCAGCTTCAGCTGAATGACGCTGGTCTTTTGGTATTACAAAGGCGTAAGGAGTTGTCGTGCGGCCGCGTTCGATCATACGCTCAGCTTTCGCGAGATAGTTCTTGAGGAAGGTATCCTTGTGATCCGCGACGTATCGCAGTGCTACGAGCGCACCTGACTCCTGGTAATTGATGTTGCTCCTGATGCACCACTTGATGCCGTTCACCGGAGGATTCGGGCGGTCCCATCGTCGCTCGGTGCTCGATGCAGGGAGCCGGACGGTGTGGCAATCAGCTCCGCGCGAGGTGTACGTCTCGT
>JBKPNY010000252.1:0-1356 GCA_046732835.1 Gemmatimonadota bacterium
CAGGGTTCATCACAGCTTTGCGGAAAGTCGCGCGCCTTCTACGCCGGGGCAGTAGCCCGACAGTCATGGAGGGCTAAGCTACACTCAACAATCTCGGAGACGAGAATCGCGCTCTTAAGGCTGAGAGTCTGCCGCCGTAGCCCTCCATGACTGTCGGGCTACTGCCCCGGCGTGGAAGGCGCGCGACTCTTTGGCAAAGCTGTGATGAGCCCTGCAACCCAGATCAGGCGATTAAGCACGTGCTCCTTCGAGGACGCAGTCAGGATCTGGAACGAAGGTTTCCAGGGCTACCTCGTCGACATGACGATCTCGTTGGACCGTTACCTGTCGAGGCTACACTCCGAAAGCTTGTCGCCGGAACTTTCCCTCGTAGCGTTCCATGAAGAGCGACCGGTGGGGTTTCTGCTGAATGGCATCCGCCAAAACGGAAATCTAAAGGTCGCGTGGAATGGCGGTACGGGTGTCACTCCCGATTTTCGCGGGCAGGGCATCGGCAAACTGCTGATGAAAGCGACGCTCGAGTTGTATGAGGAATTAGGAGCTGATGCTGCTCAGCTCGAAGCCATTAGCACCAATACGCCGGCGATTGCGTTGTATCAGAAATGCGGATTCGAAGTTGTCGATCAATTGATCTTCCTGACGCAAGATGGACTACTCGCAGACACTGCTTTCACTCACGCTGATAGGTACTCGATAAGTCTCGTAGCTCCTTACGCTGTGGGGCAGCTGGACTTCTATGATCGGCTGGCGCCCTGGCAGTCTGACTGGCAAAGTCTGGCGCGAAACAATGGCGTAGGACTAATCGTCGCCGATGCGGAGGGTGCCGCGGTTGGGTATGCGCTTTTCAAGAAGACATACGACGAGCAGGGCGGGATAAGGGAGATCGTGTTACATCAAGCCGTTGCCAAACGGGAAACGGACGCCGACGCTGTCATTGCGTGCGCGTTGCGGGCTGTCTTTGCGCCGTTCGATATGGAATGCCGGCGTAAGACTTACAACCTCATCATCCGCAACGAAAGCGTGAGTGCCCTGTTCCGCGACGCCGCATTTCACCCGTTCATTCAACAGGTTCACATGGTGCGACGCTTTGATCGGTTCAAGCCTCTTGCCTGAGCGTCGCTCCTAAGTTGAGGCGGGCCGTAAAGTTTCTGTCTTGCCTGGCAGCGCGGCGAATTCTCCCGCCCATTCGTTGACCCAACCTCCACTGTAACGCACGATTGCCTCACGCGGTGGCTCATCACATTCGTAGAGGTTGTAATTTCCAGCGCGGGTGGTTGATTGAGCGCTTCATCAGGCGCGCGCGCCAAATTCCTCGAGTTCCATTTCGATCTTAGCTAACGGAAGGTATTCGAGCAC
>JBKPNY010000253.1:0-4205 GCA_046732835.1 Gemmatimonadota bacterium
GCTGAGCGGGCCGTCCTCGAATCAGAAGAGGCGCGGCGGTATTGGACGACGATGCTCAGTGACGCCACGCAATCCCGCCTGCCGCGCCTCGG
This sequence comes from Gemmatimonadota bacterium, assembly GCA_046732835.1. Classification (GTDB taxonomy): domain Bacteria; phylum Gemmatimonadota; class Gemmatimonadetes; order Gemmatimonadales; family Gemmatimonadaceae; genus UBA4720. Next base: position 93 of record JBKPNY010000253.1, read on the forward strand.
GCAAACTGCTGGTCCATCACGAGTGGCTGTGCACCACGTTGATATCTCGAGTGAGATGTCCTTCGCATTGAAAGAACTGGCGCGCACGGCGGGCCTGCCGTTGAAGAGCGTTCTGCTCGCCGCACATCTCAGGGCCTTGAGCGTGCTCACCGGTAGCGACGACGTGTTGACCGGTATCGTGTCTCATGGCCGCCCCGAAACGGAAGACGGCGAAAAAGTGCTGGGCCTTTTTCTTAATACCTTGCCATTCCGGCGCAGATTAAGGGGCGGCACGTGGATGGGACTGGTTCAGGAGACATTCGAGGCCGAACGTGAGTTGTTACCTTTCCGGCGCTACCCGATGGCGCAGATGCAGCGGGATCTCGGGAATGATGCGCCTTTGTTCGAAGTCATTTTCAACTTCGTGCACTTTCATATCTACGAGGAACTTCAGAATGTTAGTGGCGTCGAGATCCTGGGTTTCGACGGGGTTTCCGATACAAACTTCACGTTCTCTGTCAATTTCTCCCTCGAGCTCGCGGGTTCGCAGATCACGCTGGAATTACACTACGACGCGGCGGAGTTGAGCGAACAGCAGATGGAAGCAGTGGGTCGTAACTACCGCACGATTCTGGAAGTCATGAGTCGCAGGCCGCTCGAGCACTACGAGCACCAGTGCCTGCTCTCGCAGGAAGAGCGTCAAAAAATCCTGTACGACTGGAATGATACGGCGACGCCTGATCTCCACAGCCCGTGTTGTCACAGTCTCTTCGAAACACAGGTTGGGCGTACACCTAATGCTTTGGCTGCCGTCTTAGGCGCCGAACAGCTAACTTACGATGAGCTGAACCGCCGCGCGAATCAACTTGCTCATTATCTGCAGGCACTGGGAGTGGGCCCGGAAGTTCCCGTGGGCGTGCTGCTGGAACGCTCGTTGGAAACGATCGTCGCGCTGTTCGCAATTTTCAAAGCTGGTGGAGCGTATGTGCCACTGGATCCGGAGTACCCGGATGAGCGGCTGAGATTCATGGTGTGTGATGCCGGCATCGAGTTGTTGGTAACGCAAGAGAAACTCTCAAGCCGTCTCGCAGACGCAGTTGTGAAGAGCATTCGTGTGGATGCGGACTGGACTGAGATTGCAAACGAGAGCCAGGACAACCCGCAGCTTTTGGCCCGTGCCTCAAATTTGGCTTACATCATTTACACCTCCGGATCGAGTGGCACACCCAAAGGAGCCATGGTCACGCATGGCGGAGTGCTCAACTGTCTCCAGTGGATGCAGCAGAGATATGAGCTGACTGAGCAGGATGCCTTTCTGATGCACACTTCGCTGAACTTCGATCCGTCAGTGTGGGAAGCGTTCTGGCCGCTGCTGGTGGGGGGGCGAGTTGTAATTGCCCCGGCTACCGGAATGCTGGAGAGCAGCGCTTTGCTGAGCTACATGGCAGAGCAGTCAGTGACTTGCGCTTACTTTGTACCGTCGCTGCTGGGAGTGCTGGTGAAAGACCCGCGGCTGAGTGACGTGAGTAGTCTGCGTTATGTGATCAGCGGGGGAGAGAAGTTGCCGCTCGGAGTGATGCGGGAGTTTCAGGAGATGAGCAGAGCGGAGTTGCATCACTCGTATGGGCCAACCGAGACCGCGATCGCAGCGACGGAGTGGACCTGTGTGGCGGGAACAGAGCGGGTGTTGATGGGGACACCGATTGGGAACACGCAGGTATATGTGCTGGACTGCTATATGGAGCCGTTGCCGGTGGGAGTAGCGGGAGAGCTCTACATAGGTGGAGCGGGAGTAGGCCGCGGTTATGCAGGACAGGCGCAGTTGACGGCGGCGAGGTTTGTGCCGGATCGGTTCAGCGGGAGAGTGGGAGCGAGGCTGTATCGAACGGGCGATATGGTGAGGTATGACGATGAGGGCAACCTGGAGTTTGTGGGAAGAGTAGACGAGCAGGTAAAGCTGAGAGGATATCGCATCGAGTTGGGCGAGATCGAAGCAGTGCTGCGCGGGCACGAGCAGGTGAGAGAAGCGGTAGTAGTGCTGAGAGAAGGGGATGGAGATAAGCGGCTGGTCGCATACGTGGTAAGTGATGCTCAGGCTGGTGAGTTACGTAAATACCTGAAAGAGCAGTTACCTGACTACATGGTGCCATCGTTCTTCGTTAATCTGAACGAGATACCACTGATGCCCAACGGAAAAATCAACCGGCGTGCGTTGCCGGCGCCTGAGAGCATCTTTGTGCAGGAAGCAGAGTATGAAGCGCCAAAAACGCAGACGGAAGAGTTGCTGGCGAGCTGGTGGGCGGGTGTGCTGCACGTGAGCCGGGTCGGAGTAAACGATAACTTCTTCGAGTTGGGCGGCCATTCGTTGTTGGCCATTCAGCTCATTTCACGCATTCGAGATGCGTTTGGTGTGGAACTACCACTCAGCGAACTCTTCGAGCATCCCACCGTCTCCACGCTCGCCCAAAGCATTGAACGCCAGGTGCACGTCGATGAGGGGCTGCTTGTGCCGCCACTACTTCCCGCGACGAGAAAAGACACTCTGCCGCTCTCATTTGCTCAACAGCGACTCTGGTTTTTGGATCAGTTGATGCCTGACAGCATCGCCTACAACATGGCGGAAGCTCTACGTCTTCGTGGTGCGCTCAATTGCCTGGCTTTGGAGCAGAGCATCAACGAAGTCATGCGGCGTCATGAACCGGTGCGGACGACATTCGATGTCATCGATGGCGATCCGGTGCAGGTTATCGCTCCGTTCAAATACGTCTCGTTACCTCTCGTTGATCTGAGTGGGTTAAGCAATCAGGCCCGTGAAAGTGAAGCTCTGAGAATCGGGTCTGCTGAGGCGGAGCGACCGTTCGACCTGCAACGTGGACCGTTATTGCGTGCCGTGCTGCTGCGGATGGGCGAGGATGACTACGTGCTGTTGTTCACGATGCATCACATCGTGAGCGACGGGTGGTCAATGGGCGTGCTTGTGAACGAAGTGACGTCTACGTATGAGGCTTTCAACAACGGCGCCGCATCGACTTTACCGGACCTGGCAATCCAGTACGCCGACTTTGCGCTGTGGCAACGCCAGTGGCTAACCGGCGAGGCACTGGCTCGCCAGCTCAATTACTGGAGCGAACAACTGCGCGACGCGCCGCCGCTGCTCGCCTTACCCACTGATTATGCGCGTCCCAAAGTGCAATTGACCATAGGCGCCACTTACGAAAGTTTGATTGGCGCTGACTTGACGACAGATCTCAAGTCGTTGTCACAGCAGTCAGGCGTAACGCTGTTTATGACGATGCTGGCGGGCTTTCATGCTCTCCTGCATCGTTACGCGCAGCAAGCCACAATTTTGACCGGTACGCCTGTCGCCAACCGGACGCGCAGCGAAACTGAGCCGTTGATCGGCTTCTTCGTCAATACCCTCGTGCTGCGCTCTAACTTTGCGGACGATCCCACCTTCCTGACGCAGCTCGCGCGTTTACGACAGCACGCACTTGCAGCGTACGCGCGCCAGGATTTGCCTTTCGAGTTGTTGGTCGACGAACTACATTTGCCGCGCGACCTGAGCTACAACCCGTTGTTTCAGGTGATGTTCAATTGGGAAGAAGCGGTGTGGACTGATTTGCAGTTGCCGAACCTGGAACTGAGCGCGCTGGCGGTTGAGAACCCGACTTCGCAATTCGACCTCACCTTGACAGTCGGCGAGGCAGACGGGCAATTGCGTTGCTCGGTGCAGTACAACACCGCCCTGTTTGCCGAGACGACCATCCGGCGGATGTTGGACCACTACGAAGAGTTGCTGCGCAGCGTAGTGCGTGAGCCGCAACAACGAGTGTCGCGGCTCGGGCTGTTGCGTCGTAATGAACGGCGGCAGTTGCTGCGCGAGTGGAACGACACGGCGGCTGAATATGAGGCAGACGTGAGGCTCTCGCAGTTGTTCGAACGGCAGGTGGAGCGTGATGCGGCGGCCGTTGCGCTGGTGAGCGGAGAGCAGGAAGTAAGTTATGGAGAGTTGAATGAGCGAGCGAATCGGGTTGCACGGCACTTGCGCGAGTTGGGTGTGGGAGCAGACGCACGAGTGGGACTGCTGGTAGAGCGCGGTGTGGAGATGATGGTGGGTCTGTTGGGGATACTCAA
>JBKPNY010000254.1:0-4100 GCA_046732835.1 Gemmatimonadota bacterium
CGAGTCAAAGTTGGCGACCGCGTGCGTCATGGTCAGCCCTTGGCGCTGCTGGGCAACTCCGGCAACTCAGATGCGCCGCATTTGCACTTTCATGTTAGTGACGGCAACTCACCGCTTGGCGCAGAAGGCATGCCGTATGTCTTGAAGTCATTTGAGATGCAAGGCGTTCTTACGACTAAAAAATTGCTTGTTGAAGGCGGTTGGAAGCCGCAGGCGAGTACCAAAGCTGATCGGCGCCAGTTCGAAATACCGGTCGAAAATGCTGTCGTTAATTTCCCCTAACGCCAACAGCCGCGAGGCGGTAATCGAGGAAAATCCGTATGCGCGGGCATAGAACCAACTGGATTGAATGAACGTAAGAACAAAACATATCCAACCTCTGTTTGTTGCGACGCTCATCTTAGTCTTGCCGTATGTTGTCCTCGCGAACAGTGGCAGCTGCGCTCTCATCGATCCAGCTCGCGCCGCCCAGTCTATTTCTTATGAGCGGATGCCTGACGGAACGTCCTATTCCGACGTGCTGTTGAAATTACACAACAACTCTGATTGTCCGATCATTGTTGAGACCGATGATCGCGATCCGTTCGTGTTTCAGGGTAGGAAGAATGTATCTCTTCACTATTTCCTGCATGACTCGCGGCGCCAGACACTGAAGCCGGCATACGGATGGGGCGATTCAGTCTTCACCGTGGCAATTGGCGGTGGCGACTCAGTTTGGTTTCGGGTGCCTCTGGCCCAGCTCAATAGGCGTCTCGGTGTGGCCGTGCCGTTCCAGTTCGCATGGGAGGCGAATCAGGTCGGAGCTTTCGCTGCCCCGGCGGTAAAGCATTACGTTTATTTCTTTCGGGATACCATCCCAGCTAAGAAGCATCGGGGAAAGTAGCTGTGAACACGGCGCGATAGCGTGACTTCAAGCGTCTCTTTCGGAGTCTGATGCTGTCGCTCCACGCGTTGAAGACCATCCTCAGAAAACCTTCGTTACGAAAGCAGACAATGGCAACCGTTCTCCTGCGAACCTTAACCCCCACGGTGCTGCTTTATTCATTCGTGGTAATCACGCAGTTCGCGTACGGTCTCTACGTCGGCCGGCACATGGAACCGCCGGCAGGCTACGAGTTGTTACATTGGGCGGCGCAGCTTTGGATTATTGGTTGGTGGTTGCGCGCAGACAGTCGCAAGCGTGGTGTTGCCTGGGTCTATGATCTGGGGTTGTTCCTCGGTATAGCCTGGCCATTCGTGCTGCTTTATTATCTCGTTAAGACCAGACGTGCCATGGGGCTGCTCGTTGTTTTGGGTTTTGTTAGCGTTTATTTTGGGGCCGCTATTGTGGGTATCATCTTGTCTGTCGTGGTTGCTGCTTTAATGGCGTGACTGGCCGGCGCCACGTGTTGTCCACCAAAAGCTTTCGTGAGTCCGAGGATAAGAGTAGCAATGAGAATACCGATCCATATTATCGCGCTGGTTAGTCTGCTGGTTATGGGTCTGCACTCGAGGCAAGCCCAGGAAGCCAAGCCATCGCCGTCACCGTCTGAGTCGCAGAAAAATGAACCTGCCAAAGATAGAGTTTATTCAGGGAAGGAGGTTGACGTTAAAGCGAAGGTAAAGCGTCAACCCAACGATGGCCCGCAGCCGGGCCGGGATTGTGACGAGTTTGACTATCAACTTCGGACGGTCTTAAGAGTGGTAGTTAATAAGTCAGGAGTAGTTTCGGAAGTGATTCTCTTTAAAAAGTCGGGCTGCAGTTTCGATCAGGACGCTATTCGCGTGGCGCGAAAAACACAATTCGAGCCGGCCAGGAAAGATGGGCAGCCTGTCTCGCAATACTTGCAAATGGAATATGAATTTAAAAAGCACTAAGCGTGATTCTTTAACGCATGGAAGCGAACGAAGCCTTTCAGCTGACGCCGCGATCGGCATGTGCGGAAACAACGAAGCGTCTTCGAGATTCAAGGAATTCGTAACTACTGGAGTGCCCTTTCCGAAACAGGGATTCAAAAAGAGTCTTAGTCAATCATCAAAGCCTCGCAGCTAACGCCGCGATGGGTGTCTTTGGCGCGAAGGCGAGTGAAAGGCATCAGGTCAAGGCCAGCTTTATGTCGCGTCGCTTATGAAGAAGGAGTTAGGGATGATTACAACATTAACTAGATTTTCTCTATTGCTTTGCGCTTGTCTAACATCCGCGGTCAATCTTTCGGCACAGGAAATCCTGACCCCGATCGAACTTGCAGGAACGTACGTGGCGGGGCACAACTTTGGCGGTAGCTCAATAGATATTCAAGCGGACGGAACATACTCTGAAGTGTCGGGTGCTTGCACAATGTCTGTGAAACAGGCCGGCAAATATTCCCTCTCTGGGGGCACGGTTCACTTTACTGTTTTGAAATATACGGGCGTTCAATTCTCCGACCAATCAAAGGAGATTAATCTTTTCAATCTCAAGGCGCGCAGAAAATTCTTCGGTTACAGCGACGATGAGAAAGTTGAACCGCTTAGGACCGAATTTTCTTTATTACCGGTTAAATGGGGTGAACGTCTTTATCTGATAGATGAGGGCGATTTGCGACGTTTTTGTAATGCCATCAATCTCGGTCTTGAACCTCGCTCCGGCTTAATCTCAGACCCTTATTACGGTTCGTTTTTTCTGCGTGAAAGCGACTTGGAGAAAAGTACGGCCGGAGAACCCAAGCTGCCTGCCGAATGGCTGCCTTTTTTGGTCAGCGAGTCTCTTACAGCCACAATTATCGCTATCGAAACTCAAGACAAGACTCAAATCGCCACAATCGACAGAGGCAGCCACGACGGATTGAAGGTCGGGATGAAGTTGCTTGGCAAAGAGCAAGAGCAGTTTTTGTGGTCAAGAGTAGGAGAGGTTTTATCCGTTGAGCTGACCACCGCAAAAGTGCAGGTCGACGATTTGAAGATCGGCGACAAGTTGAGTAGTCGGTATGGTGCCAGTGGGCCGCGTTTCAGGTGAACTCCGTTGCTACCGCTCCCGGCGCCGCACCAAGCTAGACGTTTTGCAGAACCGCGACCGGTAGGGAGCGGATGCTAAACTCAACTTGAACGTAACATCCGGTCGCTACCGCTCCGGGTTCCGCATCGGTCATGACGTTTTGCAGAACCGGGACTGGTAGGGAGCGGATGCTAAACTCAACTTGAACGTAACATCCCGTCGCTACCGCTCCGGGTTCCGCAAGCCCTACCCTCACTAAAAAGAATCTCAACGCGTACGTCACCCGCAAAGTTCAAATCCGGTTATTTGAATCTCAACGCCAGTCGACCGCTGAATAGCCTGGGATAGCCAACGTGAGTACCGCTAAAAATCGATTCGAAGTTATACAGAAATAGCGAGTTCGTCAGGTTCTGAATATCGAACTGAACGTTCATCGAGAGGCGTTCACTGCGTCGCAAATCAGCTCCAATCGAAAAATCGAAATTCAGTCGCGGCCGTACTCGCCCTCGTGCGAAATCAATCTCACCGTAAAGCCGCGGGTCGAATCCATGCGCCACGAACTGCGCCAGCGTTGTTCCCGGTTCTACCTCTGCCGGCACACCCGAATCGTAACGGCCGTTAAAGACCGTGTAGACGCCGGAACGCTTATGGCTGTAACTAACTTGAAACTGGCCCTCGTTCCGCTGGTCGTGGTCATTCGCAAACTTGAATCCGGACAGCAATAGATCCGTTGGATCTTCGCCCAGGAACAACCCGCCATTGATCGGCGTCACGCCAAATGCGTGCGCATTGGCGTAGGAGAGGAAACCTCGAAATCCGTGTATATCCGTCGACTCGAGTCGCAACTCTTCGCCGGTTACGCGACCCGAGGAGATCGATATAGGGAAGATGACTCCCGTCTCGATGAATTGATCCTTGTCGGAAAAATTTTGAATGCGCTTTTGATAGACCGTTAGGTTGGCGCGCAGGTAGCGCGAGAGCATTTGCTCCACTCCAACTTCGAACGCGTGTTCCTTGTCCGGAAGAATAGGTTCAACGCTGGTGACTCCGTGAAGCACGGCCAGCGGCGAGATTGCGGCGGCTTGGGCGGAGCTCGCCAACAGAAGATTCTCGGCGGGTGGCGGCTGGAATAGCCGGTTGTATGAAG
>JBKPNY010000255.1:0-3044 GCA_046732835.1 Gemmatimonadota bacterium
TGCCGATGCGCGGTCGCATCGTGATCGGAGAGGGCGAACGCGATGAGGCGCCGATGTTGTACATCGGTGAAGAAGTTGGCGGTGGTTATGGCGTTAGTGAAGATCTGGCGGACTCTTGTCCCCAGGTCGACATTGCAGTAGATCCGCTCGAGGGCACAAACCTGTGCGCGCTAGGTGCGAACAATGCCATCGCCGTGCTGGCTGCGGCGGAACGCGGCGGTTTGCTGAATGCGCCGGACCTCTACATGGATAAGATTGTTGTCGGCCCGTCGTCTCGTGGCGTCGTCGATCTCGACGCGCCTATCAAGGACAACCTCAAGAACATCGCGCGCCGGCTCGGCCGCGACGTTGAAGACCTGACAGTGATCGTGCTCGATCGCAGCCGGCATCAAAAACTGATTTCAGACGTTCGTGAGGCAGGCGCGCGCATTCGACTCATTGGCGACGGCGATCTCTCGGCAGGTATTTCGGCGGCGGTGGCCGGCACCAACATTCACGCGCTCGTTGGTATCGGTGGCGCGCCTGAAGGAGTGATCACCGCGGCAGCGATGAAATGCTTGAATGGCGAAATTCAGGCGCGACTGATTTTCGATCCTGAACGTTTGGGCGTCGACAAAGACAAGGTGCCACCGAAGGAGCAGGTAATTGAGCGTCTGCAATCGATGGGCATACAGGATTCGAACAAGATATACGACACGAACGATCTAGCCCCCGGCAGAAAGATTATTTTTGCGGCGACCGGAGTTACTGATGGCGCCTTGCTGAAGGGCGTAAGATTTTTCGGCGCCGGCAAACGGACGCATTCGGTTGTAATGACCACCGAATCGCGCCACATTCGGTTTGTTGATACGTTGCATATTGAGGGCGGACCGGACACTGTTATTCGGTTTTAAGTTGGACTTTGAGCTTTGTACTTTGACATCAACGTATTGAGTAACTGGCATAACCCAAAGTTCAAAGTACAAAGCTCAAAGCTCAAAATTAAAAATTAAAAATTCAAAATCCCTTCTTGAACGTGAATTACATTCCTCAAACCGGTTCACTTCGACCCGCGATCACCATGTGGCTGGTCGCCGCAATCGGTTGCGTCCTCTTTATGTCTCTAATCATCGGCGCGCCGCTCTTGCTCGCCGGCGGCCACGCATTTTGGGGACTCACGATCGTCCAGGCGTTCAGCTTCGTCTGTCATCAAATTCCGGAACGTTCGTTCTTTATCGCTGGTCACCCCTTCGCCGTCTGTAGCCGGTGCACGGGCATTTACGCTGGCTTCACGATTGCGACTTTGCTATATCCCCTCGTCCGCTCCCTGCGCCAAACCGAAGCGCCGCCGCGCAAGTGGCTCTTCATCGCTACCGCGCCGCTGGCGATCGATTTTGCTCTCGGATATTTCGACATTTGGGCCAACACCCATTCCTCGCGGTTCGCAACCGGGGCGCTGCTCGGCGCCGTTTCAGTGTTCTACGTAATGCCTGGTTTGATGGAATTGAGCCTGCGAAGCTGGAAGCATTCGAAATCGCCGGCTGTTGTCTCGCACACAAACTCCGTCGTGCCAATCACTACTTCATCCGCTGTGTCGGCCCCGAGCGACTACAGCGCGCCACACCGCCGGATCTAGTAAAGATCCTACCGACGATTAGAAAAGCTTAACGAGATGCTGCAGCCAAGAAAGCCTTCCGATTCCAAGGAGTATGAGGAGGCTGCCGAGGTACACAAGCACCATTCCACTGCTGACGATTCTAAATCGTTGCAAGGCGTACAAAAGGCGAGATAGTGCCGGCCAAAACAACCTGTGTAGGAACATCACGAGTGAGAGTGCCGCAAATACAATTGCCGTGAAAACGAAGATAAGATCAAAAAGAAAAAAGGCCACTAATAAAAAAACTAGAAACATATCGAACCGGGTACTCCAACTTGCAAATGCATTTTGAATTACGGTTGGGTCCTTGTAGTCGAGCGCCGGATCGAGTTGAGAGTGATCCAGCTTCAGTGAGAGAACTTTTATCAGACCGTAAAGGCCGAAAATGGGGAGAAGATTCAATAGAGATATGACCGGTGTCTTCACAATGGAGTCTGACGTTCGTATTGATCGAAGGCTCTTTCGAATTACAACAATAAACAGGGCATAGAGTGCCAGGACCACTGCCAAGCAGCAGTAAACACCGAGAATGAAGGGTTCCACCCATTTAATCGCCGACTCGTGGATGGTCTTCCAGAGCTGATAAGCGGGACCTACTATTGTGGCTTGGGCCATCGTAAGCGACCATACAAGCCAAATCAGTAATAGTTTCTTCTTGATTGCGCGCCCTGGCAGGTAACTGAAAAAGAGCGGCGCGCTTCCTATCGCGACATATAGCAGCAAGAGCCAGACATAGCCCGAATCCCAATATCCTCTTCCATAGCGCATAAGCAGAAGTATGGCTAAGAAAAACGTTGCTACCGCGTAGCACACAGATACGATGAGCGAAGGCAATGAAACTAGTCGCTTTCCGAAATTACGATCTAGGATTGTACTTAAGGCTCCTGAAACAACCTTCATGAAAGCAACATGTTTTGAAAGAGCGGTCCGCTGATAATCGTCAACCCGGATCCAGAGATCCTCAATTCTGTTTTGAATGAGACCCTGAGTTCTCTCAAACATGAAGATACGGGAGCACACTAGAAACGCACCGGTTGCCACACACAAGATCCTTAGGATGAGGACGAGGTAGTAAGACATTCAGCTGGCGCAGTATAACAAACAAAACCTCACTTATGGTGGCTCCATAAGCCCGGCCGTGGGTCGACAAATTCAGAGCCGGGAGCGGTAGCGACCGGGTGAGGTTCGCAACGGAAGCTGGTTGTGATAGTCCTATCTAACTGCGAGGGGCGAGTTCCCGATTCGCGAGGTTTAGGATAAAATCCCCATCGCGCGCCGTCGGGGCACAGCTCCAGACGGCGTTTAAGATTTAACGATTGGATTTACCGCCGCAATGCTGCTCGCTTTTCAGGATACCCAACCGCCTTTTGGTGACACGCCAAACCAGCTTTTCGTTCGTTATTTTCAC
>JBKPNY010000256.1:0-3146 GCA_046732835.1 Gemmatimonadota bacterium
TGTCTTGCATTTTAGTACTTTCTTGCGAAGCAGCCACTGAGGGTCGGTGAAACGATAAAGGAAAGATTTATCGGATAAGGGACACAACGACGTTTACCGCCGAGACGCCGAGGAAAAGCGCAAAGGATATTTGTTAACAGCATAACTACGCAGTTCCGTTTTCAAAAAGAAAAAAAACACAGGCGGTTTTCCTCGGGGGTCTCGGTACTGTCTCGCGGTAAAAACCGTCGTTGCATTCCTTATCCGATAAATCTTTTCTTTATCGTTTCACCGACCCTCAGTGGCAGCGGAACAAAATCATCGCTCGAGCCAGAGAGTGACCGGTCCGTCGTTGACCAGCTCAACGTCCATCATCGCACCGAATTCGCCCGTATCGACCTTCAGCCCTTTTGAGCGCAAAGCGGCGACAAATCGTTCATACAACGGAATCGCAGTCTCCGGACGAGCTGCGTCGATGAAAGATGGACGACGGCCCTTCGCCGCATCGCCGTAGAGCGTGAACTGAGAGACAACCAGTACTTCCCCACCGACATCGGCAAGCGCGAGGTTCATCTTGTCTTCGGCGTCGGAGAAAAGCCGCAGGCCAAAAACCTTATCGGCCATCCAGTCGACCTGCTCCTGAGCATCGGTGTGTGTAATTCCGACAAGCAGGAGAAAACCCTTTCCGATTTTTCCGGTGACACGATCGCCTACTCGAACCTCAGCGCGGGAAACGCGCTGCAGCAGTAATCGCAGCGGCTACTCGACCGTTACAGACTTCGCGAGATTTCGCGGCTGGTCCACATTCGAGCCGCGCTTCACCGCGATGTAGTACGCCATGAGCTGAAGCGGGATGCATGCGAGGACCGGAGCGAGCATGTCGATCGTCTCGGGAATGCGGAACTCGTAGTCCACTTTCCCTGCGAGCGCCGGCTCATCACGACTCGTGATCGCAATGACGCGCCCCTTGCGGGCTTTCACTTCCTGCACATTGGAGACGACCTTGTCGAACACCGAGTCGTGCGGCGCAATGAACACCACCGGCATCATCTCGTCGATGAGCGCAATCGGTCCATGCTTCATCTCTGCAGCAGGATAACCCTCGGCGTGGATGTAGCTGATTTCCTTGAGCTTTAGCGCCCCTTCGAGGGCGGTCGGGAAATTGTAGCCGCGGCCGAGATAGAGGAAGTTCTGAGCGCGCTTGAACTCTTCGGCGAGCGCTTCGATTTCCGATGCACGGTCGAGAATCTGTTGAACCTGCCCGGGAAGCGCCTTCAGAGCTTCTATGATCTCCTTGCCCTTGACGACTGAGACTCCTTTCAGTCGTCCAATCTTCAGCGTGAGCAAAGCGAGCGCGACAACCTGGCTCGTGAATGCCTTGGTCGACGCCACGCCAATTTCGGGACCCGCGTGAACGTAGATACCGGCGCCTGATTCACGCGCGATTGTCGAGCCCACGACATTTACAATTCCGTACGCGCGAGCTCCGCGATTCTTTGCCTCACGCATTGCAGCGAGAGTGTCAGCGGTCTCTCCTGATTGCGAGATCACAATGCACAGCGTGCGATCGTTGACGATCGGATTCCGGTAACGGAACTCGGACGCATACTCAACTTCGACTGGAATGCGCGTGAGCTCTTCCATCATGTGCTCACCGATCAGTGCAGAGTGCCAGCTCGTGCCGCACGCGGTGATGATCATGTTGTCGAACTTGAGAAGCTCCTCGTCGGTCATGTTGAGGCCGCCGAGCTTCGACGTGCCTTCCTCCTCGAGGAGTCGGCCGCGCATGCAGTTCTCGATCGTTTCAGGCTGCTCGAAGATCTCCTTGAGCATGAAGTGAGCGAATCCGCCCCGCTCGATCTGCTGCAGGTCCCACTCGATCTTGTTGACGCGCTTGTCGAGCTCGCGCGCGCGGAGATCGATCACCTTGTATCCGTCGCGCGTCAGCACCGCGAGCTCACCGTCATCGAGGTACACGACTTCGCGGGTGTGCTGAAGAATTGCTGACGCATCACTCGCTACGTAATACTCCCCGTCGCCAAGCCCGATGAGGAGCGGACTTCCCTTTCTTGCAGCGACGATTTTGTTGCTGTCTTCGCCGGCAACTACAGCAATGCCGTAGGTTCCTTCGACCTGCCAGAGCGCTTCGATCACGGCATCCTCGAGGCTGCCGTCGAAAGCTTCTTCGATGAGATGCGCCAGAACCTCGGTGTCGGTCTCCGAAACGAATTTGTGTCCGCGCTCTACGAGATGCGCCTTGAGCGCTGTCGAGTTTTCGATGATGCCGTTGTGCACGACTGCGATGTTCCCTTTGCAGTCCATCTGGGGATGCGCGTTGCATTCATTGGGCGCACCATGAGTCGCCCAGCGCGTATGCGCGATGCCAAGATTCCCGTCGATTGGAGATGATGCCAGCGCGGCCTCGAGTCTCGAGATCTTCCCGGCAGCTTTCCTCGTCTCTACGCCGTGACCGTTGAGGACAGCTACGCCGGCTGAATCATATCCGCGATACTCGAGTCGCTTGAGTCCATCCAGAAGGAGCTGGGTAGCGCCACGATCTCCGATATATCCCACAATGCCGCACATGGAACCGCTCTTTTTTAAGACGTGAATAAGTAAGGCTGTAATTAAGTGGCAAGACGAGGGCCTGCATAGCGGGACGGAAACCAGGCGGGCAGCTTTCCCTCATTGGGCCGGCGCAGGACGGCGATGGTTGCGGGGAGATATGCGAATGCGATCATCAGGTTGGAAACTTCGCGATTGAATTGCGCTTCGGGCTGACCATGGATCAAAAGCAGAATCATCAAGTACCCGAGCGACGAAGTCAGCGAAAGTACCTGACTCTCGCGCCGCGTTTGAGCGACGAGAAGGAGCGGCAGCGCTTCATACCACGAGCCGGTCTGCGGCACGCACGCAAGGAAAAAAATCAGGCGGGCTTCAGGGCGACGCCACCGCAGGAGATTGAGCAAAACCAGGAAGCCCCCAGAGCGGGCAATCGGGATCAGAACGTGTGAAGCGCGGGCCATCGCGATCCACTCGCGCGGCCAGCCCGGCATCAGAATCAAGCTCACTGCCAGCAGAACTGCACCGCCGACGAGCGCAGTTACGAGTAACCTGCGTGAGTCAGATGCGAGTGCGATAGCAGTCCCAAGGTTTGGCTTCGCTGC
>JBKPNY010000257.1:0-3243 GCA_046732835.1 Gemmatimonadota bacterium
GAGCAGGAGCAGGCCATCATGGCCGGCGTTGCACTCGGTGTGAACAGCATCAACAGTCAGCGATACCTCGACCAGATGCGCAACGAACTCAGGGAGCCATTAATCGACGAAAGAACCGGACGCGTAAAAAACGTTTTGGTAGTTAACAACGACGGTCTGATCGAAGACAGCCTGATCGAAGACTATTCACCGCAAATTAATCCCGACAAAACTACGCGCTACGTACGTTTGACTGACATCGCGCTGCCGCCGCTCACAAGCGCCGTCGAACTCGCGGAGATTAAGCAATCACTGCCGCCGTGGCTGCAGGGTTCAGCGGTCGCAAAGCCCGGCGAGCCCGGCGCGTTTTACTTTCCCGTCGAAACGACGAAAGGCCGCTGGTACATCATCGTCGTCCTCGATTCGGCAAACACTTTGACCAACATTCTACAGCGCCAGGCTTCGCGCTCCGCGTTCTACACCCTGATGTTGTTGCTCGCGACTACGCTCGTCACCGGCTTGTTTGTGTGGCGCTTCACGCGTCCGGTCAAGCACCTATCGGTTGCAGCGCAGCGTGTTGCCACCGGTGATTTCGAAGTACGCGTGCCCGCCGATCGCAGCGATGAAATGGGTGCGCTGTCAGCCGCATTCAACGACATGACTGCGCGCCTCGGTCACCTGCGCGAATTGGAATCGAAGCTTCACCAGGTCGAGAAGGCCGCCGTGGTGGGACGTCTCGCCGCTGCCATCGCTCACGAAATTCGCAATCCACTCAATTACATCAATCTGACTTTGGATCACCTGCGATCGTCCTTCGCCCCGGAAGATCCGGCGAAACGCGAAACCTTCGAACGTCTAGCGACGCAGCTCAAGTCTGAAGTACAACGAATCAACCGGCACATTACTGACTTTCTCAAGTATTCCAGGCCATCTGCGCTCTCGTTGGAAGCTCTGGATCTCCGCGCGGAAGCAGAAGACGCTTTACGTGTAATCGCGGGTCAGGCCGCCGAGCGAGGCGTTGAAACTAAACTGGAGTCGCACGGCGTCGTACCGGAAGTCGTTGCCGATCGCGATTCGCTGCGCTCAGTCTTCACCAATCTCCTCATTAACAGTCTCGAAGCAATCGACGGCGAAGGCGGAACCGTCGCAGTGAACCTCATCGCCGACGAAGCCGATCGCGCTCGCGTTGAAATCAGCGATACCGGCAGAGGTATTGCCGCTGAAGATATCGCCAAAGTTTTTGAACCGTACTACTCGACGAAAGAGACGGGTACGGGGCTCGGACTTGCCATTGTCAAAAAAGCCATCGATGATCACGGTGGCTCAATCAGCGTTACTTCAAAAGAGGGCAGCGGTACAACGTTTACGATTATTCTGCCGGCAAAGCCGGACGCGGAAGGAGGAAAGGATGAGTGATGAACGATGAGGGATGAATAAGGGCGTCGCTCCGCTATCGGACTTATTCATGCTTCATTCTTCAGACTTCATCCTTCTGTTATGGCGCGCAAAAGCATACTTGTAGTTGACGACGAGAAATCGCAGCGGGAAATTCTGGAGATGATTCTCTCCGGTGAGGGCTATGACGTAACCACGGCGTCATCAGGTGAGGCGGCTATGAAGTTTGCCAAAGACCGCCGCTTCGATCTCGCACTCACCGACCTAAAAATGACCGGGATGGACGGCATCGAACTGCTGCAGCATCTGCTCGGCCTCGATTCTTCGATCATCGTTATCCTGCTGACGGCGCACGGTTCCATTGAATCCGCTAAAGAGGCTTTGCGCCGCGGTGCGTTCGATTATCTCGAAAAGCCCTACGACAAGACTGCGCTGCTCGCCACGATCGATCGGGCATTGAAAAAACTGGATGCACTCGACACGGAAATCGTCTCGGCTTCACCGAAGATGGAATCGGTCAAGCGCATGATTCTCAAAGTGGCGCGCTCGAATTCCACGGTGCTCATTCGTGGCGAATCCGGCACCGGCAAAGAATTGATTGCGCGCGCAATTCACAATCAGTCGCCGCGCGCCCAGGACATGTTTCAGGCAGTGAACTGCGCCGCCATCAACGAGAACCTGCTCGAGTCGGAATTATTCGGACACGAAAAGGGTTCGTTTACTGGCGCACACGCCGAGAAGAAAGGCCTTTTCGAGATCGCCGACCGCGGCACTTTGTTCCTTGACGAAATCGCCGAGCTCGACGTGGCGATGCAGGCCAAGCTCCTGCGCGCGTTACAGGAACGAAAAATTCGACGGGTCGGCGGCACGCATGAGGTTGGCGTGGACGTGCGAGTGATCGCCGCAACCAATCGTGACTTACGCGCCATGGTTTCCGACGGCAGATTTCGTGACGACCTTTACTACCGCATCAACGTGTTGTCAGTGGACGTTCCCTCGTTGCGAGAACGCCGCGAAGACATCCCGGTGCTAATCGATTTCTTCCTCAAGAAACATACGCGAAATACATCTCGCTTGGTGCGGGGCCTGACTGCTGAGACGCGCAAGCTGATGGTTGATTACAGTTGGCCCGGGAATGTGCGCCAGCTGGAGTCGGCGATCGAACGCGCCATTCTGCTTTGCGAAGGCGATGAGATTACAGTTGAAGATTTACCGCTTGAAGTGCGTCAGGAGTCGCGGCCGGTCGCGGAAGGCGCGTTCAAGTTACCGCCCGAAGGCATCAGTTTCGAAGATGTGGAACGCGATCTGATCATGCAGGCCATGGAACAGACTGACTACAACATCACCAAGTCCGCGAAGCTGTTGGGCCTAACGTTCCGCACGCTGCAGTATCGCCTGGAAAAGTTTGGCATTAAGCGGCCGGAAGGAAAGAAAGAGGCGGCGGGCTAGATCATCGCGTTCAGCCAACGATCATTATGACTCCTTTAAAACTCATCGTCTTTTGTCTACCGCTGTTACTGATTAACGGTGCTTGCTCCACTGCGCCGCAAAGCAGCAACACCGCCACACCGCCATCCGCTTCGCCAACCGCGCAACGTGTTACCTCAGAGAGCGTTGTAAAAGTTAGTGCACAGCCGGTTCAGGTTACCGCCGGTGAGTCCGGCGAAACGGCAGTACGCATAACGATTCAACCGGGGTATCACGTCAATGCCAATCCACCAACGTTTCCCTATCTAAAGGCCACCACGCTGGTAGTCCCACCTGCCGAAGGCATTTCCCTTGGAACCATCACCTATCCCAAGGCGTTGCAAAAGAAGTTTGCCTTTGCCGAAAAGGAACTGGCGGTTTACGAGGGCGAGGCCGAAGTGA
>JBKPNY010000258.1:0-1377 GCA_046732835.1 Gemmatimonadota bacterium
GCTTGATCACGAACGATATGAAAACGCTTTTGCCAAACACCTGGATGCCGGCGGCGTTTCCAAATGTTCAGGGTCGCTTGATCGCGAGCGTCCGCGTGGCCCGGCTACCAGACGAAACGACTCCAGCCTTCCTGATCGATACAGAACCGGCCACAAGCGAATCAGTGCTGAAAAGCATTCAACGCTTCACGCTCGCCGGTGATTTTCACGTCCGCGACCTGAGCGGCGAAACGGCGCAGCTGAGCCTTCAGGGAAACGACTCCGCCCGAATCATTTCAGAAGCGTTAAGTGAGACGGCCGCGAGCTTGCCCGCTCTCGGAGTGGAGCGGCTGCACCATGATGAGTTTGGTGAGGTCACGGTCCTTCGCGCGAGTCATACCGGTGCAGACGGATTCGACTTGATATTAAGTAATAACAACGCTGCTATTTTATGGCAGGCGCTGCAAGGGCGAGGCGCGCGACCGGTCGGTCAGAAGGCGCTCGAGGTATTGCGGATCGAAGCCGGCATCCCGAGATATGGGATCGACATGGACGAGTCTAATGTCGTCACCGAAACCGCGCTCGACGATGCGGTTAGTTACACGAAGGGCTGTTACGTCGGCCAGGAAATCATTGCGCGTATCAAGTATCGCGGTCACGTCGCGAAGAAGTTATCGGGACTGATTTGCGACCAGGGCAGCAGCCCGCAAAGCGGCAATACGATTCTCTCGAGTGACGGCAAGGAAATTGGACGCGTCACTTCCACCACTCACTCGCCACAACTCGGGCAGACAATCGCGCTGGGATATTTGAAGTTTGATTACCTCACTGCCGGCACCGCAGTCAAAATCCTTTCCGGTAACGATTCCTGTTCGGCATTCGTGACGGAACTGCCGTTCATTAAGCGCGAGGTCACGAACAACTGAATGTCCGACCCGCAAAACAACATGCCACGCGATCTGGATCAGCAGCAGGCGCGTCTGGCTTATTCAATCATCGAATCTTTGCTCGAGCACACGCGCGTGGTTAGCGATCTGATTGCGCTGATGGCTCAGACTCTCGATCAGGATACGACCAAAGCGCTCACTCAAACTCCGGTGTGGACGGCTTACCTCGATAGCCGCCGCTCCCTGGAACGCACTCGTGTCGATGTGGAAAAGTTTGCCGAGATTATGAAGCAGCTCAGCGAAGAATAAGCGGCGGGCTTTCCGGATTGATGTAAGCCGAAAAATCACGCAAGGCCCTTTGTTGGGATTTACTCAGTGAAAACACGACCGCGTCAAACTTGATTGCCACGGTCTTCGCTTTCGTAATCTTAACAAACACTTCATAGGGCATCCGAAATACGAGCCGCTCACCCACCCAAACGCGGCTGCGCACCGGACGCTTCACTGCCCA
>JBKPNY010000259.1:0-16983 GCA_046732835.1 Gemmatimonadota bacterium
GCATGACCACTTCAATTCGAGTTTCAGTTCTGATGCCCGTTTTCAATGAGCGGGCAACTGTAGAGCATGCAGTCGAGCGAGTGCGCGAAGTCCCGATGCAGATGGAGATCATCTGCGTCGACGATCTCTCGACAGATGGGACACGCGATGTCCTGAAGACGCTTCTCGAGCAGAGGCGAATCGACAAGCTCGTTCTGCACGATGTGAACAGGGGAAAAGGTGCAGCGGTTCGTACGGCGCTGCGCGAGGCATCAGGAGATGTCGTGGTCATTCAGGACGCCGACCTGGAATACGATCCGATGGATATCCTGAAGCTCATCGGTCCGGTCGAGGATGGTCGTGCGGATGCAGTATTCGGCAGCCGCTTCAAGGGCGATGTGAGCAGAGTTCTCTACTACTGGCACTCGCTCGGCAACTGGGGACTTACGACCCTGTCGAACATGCTCACCAACCTGAACGTCTCGGACATGGAGACGTGCTACAAGATGGTGCGAACCGATCTGATGAAGTCGCTCCCGCTTTCGTCCGATCGATTTGGTTTTGAGCCTGAGCTCACCGCGCGCCTGGCGCAGTCGCGAGCGCGAATCTATGAAGTGCCCATCAGTTACAGCGGTCGTACTTATGCGGAAGGAAAGAAAATCCGCTGGACTGACGGCGTCGCCGCGCTGTGGCACATTCTGAAGTTCAACCTGTTGTCGCAGAAGGCGCCGATTTACCGGGTGCCCTTAGTGAAGCCAGCCGTCCCTGCGCCCGGTCTCGCGCAGAATCTCGATCATCTTCCGAGTTCGTAGGTCGCGCCCCTCGCGGTTCAGGTGATACCGCGTATCGAAGAAGTACTTCTTGTCCATCACGAAGTCTTTCGGCGTTCCGACAATCGGCATGTCCATTCCGCCGGCAAGCTTGCGTCGCAGTGAGTCGATTGCGGCAACATTGATCACGTAAGAACGATCGATGTAGGATGGAAACAGGAAGTATGCGTGCGCGTTTTCCTCTTTCGATTTTGACTCGATCGAGTTGAGCTCCTTGAGTGTACCGCGATTGAATTCCTTCATCGGGGGCAGCGGCTTCACGAAGATCGAATCGGGATTCATTCCCTTCTTTCCCAGATGGCTCACCGCATCGCCGTACTGATTGAAAGAGTGGCGATTGTAGACCGTGTTGGTGTCCTGGGGAAACAGCATGTCCTCCTTCCCCACAGCCGCTGCAGACGCGCGCAGGAAAGATCGCCGCGCATTCTCGACGCGCGGGCGAAGCACTACGTCGACGATTGAATACGACCGGATAAAATCAGGAATGCGATCGGCGGGTGCATAGAGCAAAGCAGTGTTGAGAGTATTGTCACCGTTTGCGTAGTCGCCATAGAACTGATCGTATTCCGGGACGACTACAACCACGTCGCCCTGCTTTATGTACGGTCTCACCTGCGCGAGCATGTATTTCAAGCCGAGCTTCGCGTAAAGTCCCATGTTCACGACATGCAGACCGAGAGAATCTTCCATCGCTTTTGAGTCGATACCGAATGCCAGGTTCGATCCCCCGACGAGAATGATCTTCGGTGAAGGCGTGTTGCGAATCAGCCGGTCCTTCTCGAGAATGGCGGCGAGATAGCTGTCGTCGCGGAGGTTGGTGTGATACTGACCTATCAAAAGTCCGGACAGAATTATTGCGACCGCTAGAGCGAGAAGCTTCAGTACGAGCTTTTTCGCCATCTAGAACTGGAAGTAGATGAAAGCTTTCGCCTCGGTGCTGATGCCGAGAAGCCATATAGCCATGCACGTGGCGTAATAAACGGGCCACCTGACCCAGACGGGCTGCAAGCGGAATTGCTTCGCCACGTTGATGCGCGTCGAGATCACCTCGAACATCATCAATCCCGCAATGAGAAGGAAACAGTACAGCACCTCGAACTTGGAGATTCCTTCAGCACGAACCTGATCGGGAATGACCTGATGCAAAGTCGGCCTTGCGAGCGTCGCGGAGAACACATGCATTGCATCATCGAGTGACGCGGCACGGAAGAACACCCAGGCAAAGCACGTAAGAGTGAACGTCATCAGAACACTTATCACCGCGTGCATCGAAGGGCGCGATGCGAGACCAATCGCGCGACTGAAAGCTTCCCGTGCCTGAAGCGTCACCAGTGAGAAGATGAGATAGAATCCGTTGAGCGCGCCCCAGATCACGAACGTCCAGTTCGCTCCGTGCCACAACCCGCTGAGCAAAAAGGTTATGAAGAGATTGAAGTACCATCTCGATCTCGACACGCGATTCCCGCCGAGCGGGATGTAGACGTAATCGCGAAACCAGGACGAGAGTGATATGTGCCACCGGCTCCAGAACTGGCTGATCGATTTCGAGAGATACGGTCGATCGAAATTCCGCATCAGCCTGAATCCCATCACTTCGGCGGTCCCGATTGCGACAAGCGAATAGCCCGCAAAATCGCAGTAGATCTGGAACGCGAAGAACATTGTCGCGACGACCAGCGAAAGTCCCTGAAAGTCCGTCGGGTTGTTGTATACGACGTTTACGTATCGAGCGAGCCGGTCCGCTATTACAACCTTCATGAAGAGGCCCATTGCCATCTTCATCAGGCCCGACCTTACGCGCTCGTACTCGAACAGGTGTTTCTCGTAAAGCTGATGCAGCAGGTTCTGCGGCCGCTCGATAGGCCCCGCAACCAGCTGCGGGAAGAACATCACATAGAGCGCGTAGATCCCCAGGTTATGCTCGGCTGCCTGGCGTCCACGATACACTTCTATGGTATATGACATCGCCTGAAACGTATGAAACGACAGTCCGATGGGGAGAATTATCCCCAGGATCGGAAACTCATACGGCCAGTGGAATACCTCGGCGATTGCGTTGGCGTTTGCCGACAGAAAGTTGAAGTACTTGAATACCGCCAGCACACCAACGTTGGCGATGATGCTCATCACAAGCCACGCCTTCCTTCGCCTCCCCGCCGCATTCTCGATCAGCAGTCCCGCCGCGTAGTCGATCGCGATCGTGAAGAACAGGATCAGGATGTAGACGGGAATGAACGCCATATAGAAGTAGCAGCTCGCAAGGAGCAGCCACGCCCAGCGGTACCGATGTGGAATGGCGAAGTACACCGCCGCCACTATCGGGAAAAAAATGAGGAAAGTGAACGAGTTGAATAGCAAGCTTTATTGGAAGGACGCAGGAATTTAATTCATGACGAATCCGTCATGATTCAGTAAGCTGCACGTAACTGACGCGCAACTAGAGTTTGCGCCATGCTAACGAATCAGATACGCACTTTCGTCTCCGCCTGGAAAGTCAATCCGTACACGCGGTGGCGCGCTGCCGATCACCGTAACCTCGCGTATGACCGGCTCGCGATACAGATCGCCGAGCAGGCACAATACGAAATTCTCGGCGGTCCTTACAAGGGAATGAAGTATTTCGGACCGCCCGGAGTTCCGATCGTCGATGAGATTCCGACAGCGAAGTTCATCGGCTCGTTCGAGGAAGAGCTGACTCCGTGGATCGAGTCGTTTATCGCGAACGACTTCCGCCAGATCGTTCACATCGGCGGAGGCGCTGGATATCACGCAGTCGGTATGGCGTTGAGACTTCCAGAATCATCAAGTGTCGTATTCGACACGTTGATTCCCTGCCGCAAAGCATGCAAGGCGCTGGCGGTGCAGAATGGAGTTCACAATCGCATTCAGCTGCGCGGATTCTGCGGAACTGAAGGAATGAGCGACATCGATCTGACAAATTCGCTTTTGTTCTCGGATTGTGGAGGCGCCGAGCTCACAGTTCTCGACCCTGCTCTTTTCCCGACACTGCGTGGAGCAACGATGCTGGTTGAGCTTCACGATGCGTTCGACGAGCGCGTGACGCCGCGGCTGCGTTCGAGATTCAGTGCTACACATCGCATCGAGATCAGGTCATCGGTGCAGCGGGATCCCGGCAGCTATTCATTTCTGAACGCTTTTCCCTCGTCGATGGGCCGCATGGCGGTTGACGAGAGAAGGTCTCTAACAGGTGAGGGCCGTGCTCAGACCTGGGCTCTTTTGAGGCCGTACTCCTCATGACCGCTGTCGGGTTCATCGCCCTGGGCGTCGAGACAGAATCCAATTCCGCGGCGCGTAATGACACTCACGCCGCAGGGAACAGAGTTTATCTTCTTTCTCAGGCGAGCTACATGCGCGTCTACAAGATTAGAGCTCGGGTCGAAGTGCATGTCCCAGACTTTGTCATGCAGATCCCCGCGAGTGACGATCTTGCCCGCGTTGATCATCAGGTGCTCGAGAAGCTTTAGCTCCATCGGCGTCAGATCGAGTGTGACGGCACCCGCTGTAACACGGCGGGTCAGGCGATTGAGAACGAGCTCACCAACTCTAAGCTGCTCGCTCACGCGCGACCCGGGACCGCGCCGCAAAAGACTTCTCACTCGCGCGCGAAGCTCCTGATTCGAGACGGGCTTGACGACGTATTCATCGGCGCCGGCATCGAGTCCGCGCACAATCGCCGCGACGTCTTCATTGCCGGTGTAAAGCAGAACAGGCGCGGTCTTTCCCGCCGCCCGCATTTCCTGAAGTATCTCGAAGCCGTGGCGATCGCCGAGCTCGAGATCGAGAATGATTCCGTCGTACTGATTGACGAATGCGAGCAGACGGGCGTCCTCACCGGTGTGCGCGACGTCTATCGCGTAGCCGTCCTCGGACAGCACGCGGCGAATGACATTGGCGATCGACTTGTCGTCTTCTGCGACGAGAATGCGAATGGAGCTCACCTCCGAGAGGGAAAATGCCCTGCTATCAAGGACTGAATTCCTCTCTCTTCCGCAACAATTTCCTACCGAAATTTCTGAGTCGCTCGGGGGCGGGTTTCAGGGAGGTCGAGCCAGCGAATGAGATGGGCCAGCGCATCGTCTTCAGTCATCCTTGTCCGGAGCCGCGAAGGTGTCATCTCGAACACCTCGAGGACGTGCGCCGTGAATATTCGCGCATGCCTGTAACCGAGCTTCATTGCCACTTCGCGCACGGAGTAACCGGGATCCTTGAGATAGGTCAATGCCCTGCTGAGCCTCGCAGCCATCAGGAGCTTTTTTGGCGAGCCCAGGTTCGCGGCATCGAGATATCGATACACGCTCACCGACGGCATGCTCGCCGTTGTCGCAAGCTCGAGCACACTCGTGTAGCGATGCGGCCGGTCGAACATGTCCGATACTGCACGTGAAAGCGCGAGCGGTACGTGACGCAGAACGGGAGTGAGCATCAGCATCACTTTCTGCGACGGAGGGTTGGTCTGAACCCGCGATATTGTCTGCTGCAGTCTCTCGCGCGAGTCGCCGAACTTGTGCAGCACAACGTGATTCAGTCCTCGACGCGCCAGCTCTGCAATTGCTCCGAATGCAGTTGGCGTGAGCATCACGTAGCCAACAAGTGGCAGCGATGGAAACCGCTGCAGCAAACCCGCCATGGCGTCGACATCCACAACGCCGTCCGCTGCGGGATCGGCAATGACTACACTGACCGGCTCACGCCGTACGATGTCCTCGAGCTCCTTCCAGGAGCTGGCGATGAAGAAATCGGGCTCCTTCGCGAACACGTGGCGGACGTGCGTGAGAAGCTGAGGCGGAAGGAAAACCGCGATACTCAAACCGGGGGTCGGTGCATTTCACCACGGAATGTGCACCCACCGGCTTGTTTAGGCGATAGTCTCTGTTATAAAACCTGCATATATCTGTATAGAACCGGCACTTCATGTAATAAAAGTGACGTTTCGATATATAAAAAAGCCTCTAGGTTGCGAGTTCGAGAATCCAACCCACTCACAACCCAGAGGCAAAAATGTCGATCAAGAAAATCCTCACCGTCGCCGTCCTCGCTGGTCTCATCGGCTCAACCGCAGCCTGCGCGGACGTCACGGGACCTCAGCAGAAAACCGGAGTCTGCACGGTTACCGGCGGCGGCTCGACCTGCGACCCGACCGGCTGATCCGCTACAGGCCATCCCCGGCTGGGGGAGAAGAGAGCGCCGTTTCGCGAAGCTGAGCAAACGCTTCGGCAACGTGTAGCACCTCCGTTGGTACGGCTTCGGCCCAGTGTTTTGCAGCCGCAGCTTTCCGGATCTCTTTCTCCCCCTGCGCCAGGGCAGCTTCGGCATCGAACATCACCTGATTGATCTTGTGCTTCGCTGCAAAATCTTTTGCATCCGCGATCCATTTCATTCCTTCCTCGTCGCGGCCGAATTTCCGGCAGCCGAGGCCATAGTATAAGAGGAAATACGAGCGGAGCCGGGGGTCGAGTGCTGCGTATTTCAACTCACGCCCGTATTCCTCGAAAGTTTTTTCATCATCTTCAGTCACAGCAAGCTCCATCAGGTTGATGGATGCCTGCCACCGGACCCACTGATATCGCGATGTAAGCGAGATGACCATGTGTGCATCGCGCGCGGCCTCGTTCATCCCGAGCTCCTGAAACGCCGCAGCGATATCAGCGGTTATCTCGTCCCTTACAGTCGGATTGGTGGTCTTCTCGAGAGCTCTGTAAGCAAGGGCAACCGTATCTGCGAATTGACCCTGGAGATGCGCAACAGATGCCCGGCCATGCAATGCGATAGCAGATACCCCGTCGAGTCCGGCAGCGTCGGCCTCTGCAATTACTTCATCGAATATCATTCGCGCAGCGGGAAGATTTCCCAGCGCTGCCTGCGTGTTCGCTGTTCCGACCCGAACGGTAAGGCCTGATGCTTTGTCACCCAGTGCATGCGCAAGATGCGCTGCTTCCGCGTAGCCTTCAGCAGAGCGATCCCAGTCTCCTGACCGGCGCGCTGAACCGCCAAGGGCAGTAGTCGCTTCAATGGCAAGATCGGGAACGCGATCTTCGCGCGCCATGTCTGCGACAGTCGCGAATACGTCGACAGCAAGCTTCCAATGGCCGTCGAAGTCGAGAGCGCGGCCGTAGGCAAACAGGATCTGGTTTATGACGTTCCAGCTTGGGTCGGCGCCTTTCAGCTCGTCGACAATTTTGAGGAGCGGCCGCCGCAGCGGGCTTCCCTCTTTCACCGCCTCGGCAGATTCGGCGACTGCCTTAACGCCGGTCCAGTCGCGGTCGACTATCGAAAAGTCCTTACGAGCATCGTCAACGAGACTCAGCACGGACAAGCCGGCGAGCGCTGCATTCCATGCAGGCGTTTTTTCTTCCAGGGCTGCTAGAACTTCGAAGTAGGCGTAATGGCGAAGCATGTGGGGTTCGATAGTTATCACGAAATACTCACCAATTCATGTCGTGACGAAATGCCGGTTTTATAACATCAGCACCCTTTTTTATAACAAAATCGTGATGAAACTGTTTCATTTGGACTCCGCGCTCCATGAACCCATGTCGAGCCACCACCCGCTGGGCCGCATTGGGGTTGTCTTGATGCGCTTGCTGATTGCGAGCAGGGTGCGCGGCTCGTAGAGCCAGATCCCTGGAGCGTCGTCGACGATCGTCTGATTTGCGCGGCGGAAAAAATCCTTCGATGCATCGACGGAAGTTGCGCTCAGCGCGCTGTCGACGAGTGCGTCGAAGCGCTTGTTCGAATAGCGGCCGAAGTTTTCGGTTCCTGAGGTTGTCCACGATCCCTTCACGGCTTCTGTACTCGATGGCAAGTGCCAGCTTGCAAGCGCCGCATCGAAGGCGCGCTTTGACTGTCGATCGGAGAATGCCTGGAAATCCATCTCCTCCACTTTCATCTCCACGCCCGCGCGGCGAAGCTGCTCCTGGATCATCACGGCGATTCGTTTGCGCGAGGCGCTGGTCGAAGGGACGAGCGCAGTAAAGCTCAGCGGTCTTCCACCTTTGCTTCGCGTGACTCGGGATCCTGTCCGTGTCCATCCCAGCGAGTCGAGAATGTGCGAGGCTCGAGCAGTGTCATAAGGAATTGCTGCAATGGCTGTATCGGTGGTGGGATACGCTCTCACGGTCGGACCGAGAGGAACTGCCGCCAGAGTGTCGAAAAGATTTCTTACCATCGATTCGCGATCGAGCGACATAGTCAGTGCACGGCGAAGATCACGCGATGCAAAGAGCGGCCTCTCGAGATTCAGCTGCAGAAAGACGTAGTCCATCCCGGGAAGCGAGACGATGTTGAACTTCCCGTTTTTCCCGAATGATTGGAGAGACTCTACTCGCACGTTCTGCATCACGTCGGCTTCAGCTGCTGTAAGTCGCATCAGTGCGGAGTTGTAGTCCGGGGAAATCATCCACACGATCCGATCGGGATTGGCGCGTCCGCGATAATGATTTTCAACTGCGCGCACCTCGAAGCTCGATCCTCTGTTCCACCCTGCGAGCGTGAATTTTCCGCTGCCCACTGGGGTCAATGCCGGCGCGCGTGCACGAAGCGAATCTGCTGGAATTTCCTCGAGGATATGCGAGGGGAGAATCAGCATCTGTGCAGCTGCGTCATAGAACTGATGCGGCGTTTTTCTCTTGAACCAGAACACCGCCGTCGTCGGGGACTGCATCGTGACGGAGTCGATGTCGACGAAAGACGATGCAGATGGGGATGCGAGCGCTCTGCCTGTGTATGTGTTGAACGAAAATACTACGTCTTTCGCGGTCACTGGTTGACCGTCGTGCCACTGTGCAGCCGGGTTGATATCGAAAGAGATCGCAGTCGAATCGGCATTCCAGCGCCATGCTGAAGCGATTTCCTTCACAAATCCAGCGTCGCCAATTGTGTTCATGCCGGGGCCGACGTCGGCCAGATACTCGTATATGAGCTCAGTGACTGCGTGCCCTTCGGTGGCCAGCGTCAGCGGCGGAAAAAGAATGTCGGGCTCAGAGACGGTAGAGATGACTATCGTGCCGCCCCGCTGCGATTTTTCCGGAATCGTTTTCGAATCGCTGCAAGCCACCGCAAGGAGCAGCACCGCGCCTACTGATCGAATCATCAATCGTCCCGGGAAAAAAGTTCGCTGACCGGAGGAAATTCAGCGAATAAAGGAGCGCGGCGCTAGGCGCCATTTTCCTGATGTGCAATACACGCATTTAATGTTATAGAACTGCACTTTTCTGTTATAGAAACGGCATTGTTCCCTTTTGTTTTTGCCTGATATTGCAAGGCGTTATCCTACACGCGCATAAGCAACAGCAAGGACAAATTTTGCCGGGGACAATTCAGACCGCAGTCGCACAGGAAAAACTGCTTCCGAGGTTACGCCGCGCTTTCTGGATCGGCGCGGGCGCTCTCATAGGAGTCGGGCTCACTTTCGCCCTCGCTGCCTGGCTCAATTCCCGGAATGTACAGCTCGTTCTCGAGAGCCAGCGCTCAGGCCGCCTGGCACGCGAGATACGCTCGCTTGCGCTCGACCGCGAGACGTCTGTCCGAGGCTACCTGCTCTCGCACCAGCCGATAACGCTCGAGCGCGAGCTGGCTGCGCGCGCTCCCTTGAACTCGAAACTCGATTCCCTGGTGCTGCTGTCGGCGGACAATGCGTCGCAGCAGGATCGTGCGCGCGCAATTCGAAACGCGGTAAAGCGGTGGGAGCGGGGATTCGCATTGCCGGCTCTGAGCAACAACACCGAGGTAGCGGAGGGCGCCCGCGAATCTCTCGCGGGCCGGGAGCTCTTCGATGCAATCCGTGGTGCAGTCGACTCGTTCCTGAACGGAGAGCAGCGCATCTTCAGCATGCGGGTTCGAATGCTGAGCGCGATGCAGCAATTTACGACCGCGCTGCTTCTCCTCGAGATCGCTGCCCTTCTCCTTACTCTCCTCTGGCTCAGGCGGCGCTCGCTCACACAGGCACGGCTTCTGATCGATCAGCAGCGAATGCTTCAAACACAGTCTCTCGATCTGCAGCAGCAGGCACTCGAGCTGGAAGAGCAGGCGATGGAGCTTGAGGAGCAGGCCGACGAGGCGAATCGAAACGCGAACGCGCTCACTGAAACCAACCTGAGCCTCGAAGAAACAATCAGGAGACTCGAGGAATCCGAAGCGACAATCTCCAATGTGACTTCAGTGAAAGAAGTCACTGAATCGCTGCTCAACGTTGTGCTCGACAAAGCGCCTGTCGGAGTAATTCTCTATAACGAGAATCGCGAAGTGGTTCGAGTGAATCCCGCTCTCGAGGTCATGACGGGATTGATGGGTCAGGATCACGCCGGCAAAACTCTGGATCAGCTCGCAAGCGAAGAGCTGGCGGAAACTGTCGACAGAATAATTCTGGATGTTCTCGAGACGGGCGAGTCAGTGATGAACGTTCCGCTTTCTGGAACGAACACTGTCGACCGCACGCGCGAGCGTCATTTTCTCTGCAGCTACTTCCCCATCACCCTGCCGGGAAAAAGACCGGGCGTTGGCGGTGTGGTTGTAGAGACTACGCAATTCAGACAGCTGGAAGAGCAGCTGCTCATGTCTCAGAAGATGGAGGCAGTTGGAAGACTTGCCGGTGGAGTTGCGCACGACTTCAACAACATGCTGACGGCGATCATGAGCTACAGCGACTTGATTCTCGCGGACATGCCTCCGGAGTCGCCGCTCCGCAACGACATGGTTGAGATCGTAAAAGCAGCCGAGAAAGCGACGGCACTCACCCGGAAGCTTCTCGCATTCAGTCGTCAACAGGTTCTTCGTCCCGCACGCGTAGATCTCAACACAACGATCGAAGGGCTTCGCAAGATGATGAAGCGACTCCTCGGCACCAATGTAGACCTGTCGCTCAATCTCGCGCCTGGAGTCTGGACGGTGTCAGCAGATCCAACGGAGCTCGAGCGGGTGCTGATGAATCTTGTCCTCAATTCGCGCGATGCGATGCCGGACGGCGGTAAGCTCATAGTGGAGACTGTGAACGTCGTCATCGATGAAGAGTACGCGTCACAGCATGCAGACACGACACCCGGCGAGTACGCCATGATAGCGGTCACTGATACGGGCGCCGGAATGACCAAGGAAGTGAAGGACAAGGTCTTCGAGCCGTTCTTTACGACGAAGGAAAAAGGAAAAGGCACGGGACTCGGGCTTCCCAGTGTTTATGGGATAGTAAAGCAGTCCGGCGGATTCCTCTGGGTGTACAGCGAGCTCGGCAAAGGAACCACGTTCAAGGTGTACCTGCCGCGCGCAACCGATACTCAGCAATCGAGTTTCCGAACCCCGAACAAAAATCGCACGATCGGGTCCGAGACGATTCTTCTCGTTGAAGACGATGCGGAAGTGCGACAGGTCGCGTCCCGCATTCTCAGGCGAAACGGCTACCGTGTGCTTGAAGCAGACAACGGTGCGGAGGCTTTGAAGGTCTGCGAGGGCGAAGAAGATGCCGTCGATCTGATCGTGACCGATCTTGTGATGCCCGAGATGGGCGGATCGGAGCTGGCAGAGCGAATCAGGGAGAATCAGCCTGACGCGCGGATTCTCTTCACATCGGGGTACACCGAAGATGCAGTTGTTCGCCAGAGTCTGCTCCACGCAGGAGAGGCATTCCTGGAAAAGCCGTTTACGCCGGCAAAGCTCGCGAACAAAGCGCGTGAGCTGTTGCGAGGTCAGGAGGAAGAAGTCTGATGGAACGCGTTGCATCATTTCGCGACACCGCGAGGATACTTGTTGTCGATGATGAAGAGGCAAATCTTCGGCTTCTGAAAAGAATCCTCGAGCGCGACGGATACTCGAAGATCCGGCTCACTGCAAATGGAAGCGAAGTGCGCGGAATTGTGGAGGAGTTCGATCCGCATCTGGTGCTGCTCGATCTTCACATGCCGCCGCCGGATGGATTCACGATCCTGCGTGCGCTTGCTCCGCGGATCGCGGCCCCTTCCCTTTTGACCGTGCTGGTTCTCACAGGCGATGCATCGCCTGATGCAAAGCGAACCGCTCTGTCACTCGGGGCACGTGATTTCCTTGCGAAGCCGTTCGATGCAACAGAAGCGATGCTCAGAATCAGAAACCTTCTCGAGACGAAATTTCTATATCACAAGCTCGAGGATCAGAACGCGGGTCTCGAAGTTGTCGTCGCAGAAAGAACGAAAGAGCTGCGTCATTCGCAGATTGAGATTCTCGAGCGCCTGGCGCGAGCGTCGGAAATTCGCGACGACGAAACCGGCCGTCACACTCAGCGAGTTGGAGACTTGTCAGGGGCAATCGCAAGTGCGATGGGACTCGACAATCAGTTCGTCGACGTGATTTACCGCGCCGCTCCGCTGCACGACGTTGGAAAGATTGGAATTCCGGATGCCGTTCTCCTGAAGCCTGGCCGACTGACGCCTGAAGAGAAAGCGCTGATGCAGTCACACACTGTGGTTGGTGCGAGGATTCTTTCGGGCGGCACGTCGGAGCTGATGATGATGGCCGAGCGAATTGCACTGAGTCATCATGAGCGCTGGGATGGTGATGGTTATCCCAAGCGCCTCCGCGGGGCGGAGATTCCAATAGAAGCGAGGATCGTTGCCGTTGCCGACTGTGTTGACGCACTCGCGCACAACAGGCCGTATCGAATGGCGTGGCCGCTGCCGAAGGTGTTCGATGAGATCGAACGGTGCGCCGGCTCGCATTTCGATCCCGAAGTAGTGAATGCGTTGATGACGAGTGATTGTCATGCGAAGGTAGTATCGAGCCCGCCTCACCCGTGGCCGGCGCTTGCTGAAGAGCGGTTGCGAACGCCTGCATTTTCCTCGCGGAGGTAGCCGCTTAGCATTCAGGCTATCGGCTCCAGGCTCGCCGTTCTAATCTTCGCCGATGCCTCTGTCCTCCCGCCTGCTCAGTGTCCTCGCATGCCCTCGCGATGGCGGGGTGCTTACCGAGCACGACGACAAGCTTAGATGCGCTAACGGTCACTCCTACCCGATTGTTGACGGCATCCCGGTGATGCTGATCCTTGATCGTCCGGGCACTCACTGGGTTTTCAATCGCTCGATTCGAGACGCGTACTTTCCCAAGCCTGCTGCCACTCAACCATCGAACGAAAAAGTAGATCCATTCGTACAGGAGAGCATTGTACTGGTAGCCGGGCTTCTCTACCGCCCACTCGTCAACAATCTCCCGCGGTATCCCGAAGCGAGGCTCGATCTTCCCCCAGGGAAAGGCAAAATCTTTCTCGACATCGGCTCGAGCTGGGGACGGTGGAGTCTGGCCGCATCACGGCTCGGCTATCATGCAATTGGAATCGATCCGAACCTCGACGCAATTCGCGCAGCGCGAAGAATCAGTGACGGCGAAGGTGCAGACGCTGATTTTCTCGTCGCTGATGCGCGGGCACTTCCCTTTCGCGACGAGTCGATCGACGTGGCCTTCTCATACAGCGTCCTCCAGCATTTTTCGAGAGAGGATGTTCGCGAAACGCTCTCGCAAATTCGAGACAAGCTTGCTCCTCGCGGAATGTCGATGATCCAGATGGCAAACCGCGCTGGTGTGCGAAGTCTTTATCATCAGGCGAAGCGAGGATTTCGCGAAGCCGAAGGATTCGATGTGCGCTACTGGTCGACGTCGGAGCTGCAACGGACTTTCACCGGGATCATCGGGCCGTCTCGGATTTCCGCTGATTGTTATTTCGGTCTCGGCATTCAGCCGCTCGATGCTGAGCTTCTCCCTCTGCGTTATCGAAACGTGATCAGAGCTTCGGAGATTTTGCGGAGCCTGTCGGGACGTATGCGCGTGCTGAGAAATCTTGCGGACAGCGTTTTCATTCGATCGACAAGAGCAGAGTAAAGCTTTCCCCGTTACACTGACGCATTGTTAGCGCATCTGTACTACTCGGATCTTTCGCTTGCGTGGAATTACCCGCAGCTCCGCTACAGTCGCTTCGCCGCGTCTCACCGCAACTGAAACAGAGTCTCCCTCAACTGCGGAGTGCTCCGGCAGCTGAGCATCGTCAACCCGGATTGTCCAGAGGCCCGGCCGAAGGCCTGTGAGCTCGAATCTTCCCGAAGCCTGTGTGCACGCGCGCCGCACTTCACCTGCAAGCGAGGCGGTAACGCACATGCGGCCGGGTCCATTTGCGCTTTCTTCCGGCGGACGGTCGTCGTCGATCCTGAACCCGGGCGGCGACACAAAAAGGCGTACGCGCCCTTCGATGCGACCTGCCGGCGTAAGCGCAACCTCAACGCTTTCGGTGTGTCCCTGTCGTGGATGCACTGTGGCTGGTAAATCCACAAGCGGAATCAGGCCCGCTGTCGACGATGAGCCGCCAAGTGTCAACAGCATCGGATTCTCGGAATCGGTCGAGAACGCAAACTGGCCCTTAGGGTCCGTGATTGTGACCTGCTTGCCGAGCTGCACCACAACGCCCTGAATTCCGCTTTTCGTGTCGGCGTCGATCACTCTGCCTGCCACCCGGCCACGAGTTCTCGACGGACCGATCGGCATGCCGAAAGGAATTGAATATTCGGCCCTGATGATGTTGTCCTCGCGCGACTCGAACGACGAATTCCGCTGCAGTCTTGCACGAAATCCAAGCTTGTTGCCTGCAGGAAGAATTTTCTCCCATGTCAGGTCGACGCTCGCGTCGCGTGAGCTGCCGCCGAGATTATGCTGTGTGACATACCCGGTGACGGCGAACTGCCCCGCTCGCGTATTGAGATTCGCGCCGGCGCCCGCACGAATCTCGGATCGCTCGTCCGGAATGAACAACGTGCCCCCGCGCAGTGATTCGACATTGAGCCACACGTTCCCTTTCGAACCTGTACGAAAGCTGGCCTGCGCAGAATATCGGGCAACATCACGCGGGGACTTTGCGCTGTCCGTAGCGGTGCCAATTGCCGCGGACGCAACTACTGTAACTCCACTGAGCCTGGCATTGAGTCGCACGCCACCGAGAATTTCTTCGCGGCGCGGCTGCGAGCTGAAGCTCTGGTCCTGACGGCCGTTGCGCATGACGTCGAACGTCACGAGCCTCTTGATAGCCACACTCACGATGTCGTTCCAGTGATGCATCGAGCCGAATCGGTACGCATTGAATCGCTGTGATATCCTGTTGTCGTTATGCGCGCCGCGCACTACGACGCCATCCATCGGCGTAGCGTCGACGCTGGCGTTTGTCGCGTCGATCCCGCGTGTCGATCCGGGATAATCGCGATCTGTCCTGTTCCTGTTGAGGCTGTATCCGAGACGCGCGAACCTGCCGTTTGCGCTGAACATCCACGCCTCGGAAGGTGCCGAATTGATGGCGTGTCCGATTTCTCCCTGGACATTTCCAATCGGAAGCGAGCTGATGGCAGCGCGCGCTGTGAGCATCGATCCGCCACCCGATTGACTGCGGTCGAGATAATTGACACCGAACAGGACGCCGTTTCCAAAGTCACGCCTGAGAAAAGCAGCGCGTTCGGCACGCTTGTCCCACGATGTGATCTCTCGATTGATGAACCCGCCTACCGTCCATCCGTTGGACCGCGCTTCAGCATGAATCCCTCTGGCAAACCTGCCACTCTCGCTGAGGGGCGACAGCGTGCTCACCTGGTCGCCCGCAATTACTGTGAACGCCGCGGACGTCACAGCGAGTCGATACTCGTTTCTATCGCCGAACGCCGATCCGTTTCCGTTCATGCGACGAGCGACGTATTCCACTTTTGCGCCGCCACCATCGCGCACGAATCCGGACCCAAGAATTTCCGCACCACTCCCGCCTCGAGGGGACGAAGACCCAATTACTCGAATGAGCGATGCAAGTGTGTGTATCGGCGCCGCTGCATAGGCCTCGCGCGCTGCAACCGCCATTCGGAATGACGAAGAAGCAGCGACCTTTTCGTATCCGATCATTTCAGCGGAAGCTGAAGTCACCGACTGAATGATTCCTTCGGCGTTACGGCTCGTGCGAATTCTGACCGGAATGTCTTTTGATTCACCGGCACGAAGTGAGACAACGAGCGTATCGAGCGAATGCGCGGCCGGCGTGCGCACTGTGACACGAATCGTTCCGGGAACATTGCCGGAGTTCGTCAGAAGTAACAGGCCGTCAGCTTCATCTCCGGCAACGACCATCTGCGGTGATTCGACTACCCTGAGCGAAATCGACGGCTGCTCCGGTACGATGACCCACGCCCTGGCGCTCGACCTGCCGGCGGCAGAGCGCGCATCGAGATTGATCGGGTAGCGACCGGCAGCAGCCGTAGATGGAACTCGAATCGCGACCATGTAAGCGATCCGGCGCGTTCCACCTGGGAGCTCTCCGTTTGGTGTGATGAGGCGCCAACCCTCGGGCACAGTTGCCTCCGCCACGCCCGATTCGATTCCAACGCTCGACGTGATGGAGAACATCAGCGTTACCGGCGCGCCTGGGGTCGCGGTTCTGATTGAATCTACGATCGATGTTGAAAGTCGTACATCCTGCGCGCCGAGTGCTGATCCGCCGAGTGTGGCTGCAAACGCTGCAACGCTCAGAAGAGAAACTCGGCGCGGCATTACAGGACAAAACGGAAATTGCCTGCGAACAAGTCATCATCGCCCGCATCAGCGACGATGAATGCGGTGTAGCTCCCTTTCCTCAGACTTGCAAGCGAGAACAGTTGCCGGATTGAGCAGCCGGGATAGACAATCCCTCGCTGTTTGGTGAGCCTCGCGACGAGCTCGCCGGTTTCGGAATACAGATCGACCGACAACAAAAGCCTTCGAGCGCGCGATCCGTCATTGCCGGCATCAAACTGAATCGAAGGACCTGTGCTGTCCCGTGCTATTGCAAGGTTCGAGAACGAAACGATTGCCGCGCCTTTCGATCCTGCATGCGTGACGAGCTGCACTCCCTGCCGGATTACGGTGGTGATGTCGACAGACCCTCGCTTTGTCTGCGGCGGAGCATCGCGCTCGACCTCGAACATCGCGACACTCCAGAATGATCCGCTGACATCTCCACTCGCTGCGCCGGGAACCTGTACCTTGTAGGTGACGCTCGATGTCTGATGCGGCGCGATGACGATCGAGTTAGTGCCCAGCGTCACCCATTTCGCATTCGACCGGACACTTGTACCTGCTTCCGCAAACTCGGAGCGGCCGTCAGCGGCGAATCGATAGTCGGTCAGATACACGCGGACTCGTGCCG
>JBKPNY010000260.1:0-4632 GCA_046732835.1 Gemmatimonadota bacterium
CGCGACGGCGGTTCGCGAGGGGCTCCTTCTCAGACGAAGGCGCGCGTTTGAACTTGCCTAAAGGGTCGAGTTTCTTGAACTCGAGGTTGCAGTTGTTGCACAGCAACTCCTGTATGCCGATCAGTCGCAACGGTATGCCAAGGGCGTGATAGCCACGCTGGATTCGTTGACTGTTGCACCTGGGACATTTCATGCGTCACGCATAATAGCAGTTTGTCCCATTGAATTTTGAATCTGATCCGTGGCCCTGTTACGAATCCGATTACGCGTTACAGTCGGATGCGAACCAGAAATGTATTCGGGCTCGTCTATTGCAGGGTTGGGGATACAAATGAAGGAGCAAGAAATGACCTTAGCAGAACCTGCTACGACAACGCCGGGTGGCGCCGCGGACTCCGCCACCAGCCGTGCGGCAGCGCTTGCAGATCGAATTGAAGAAGGAGCAGCTTTGCTGGCCGCCTTCGCAGAAACTCTGACGGAAGCGGAGTGGAGCACGCCTGTCTCGGCCACTGACCCTCGTCCGATCGGCGTCATCGTGCATCATGTGGCGAGTGTTTACCCCATCGAGGTTGAAGTGGCACGGGCCGTCGCCGCCGGCAAGGCCATGACCGAAGTCACCTGGGATGCTATCGCCGAGATGAACGCCAAGCATGCCGGGGAAAAAGCCGGAACCAGCAAGGCTGTCACTTTGGAACTACTGAAAAAGAACAGCTCGGAAGCAGCGGCTGAGGTTCGTAAATTTACAAACAAGGAATTGGATCAGGCCGCGCCGTTTGGCCTCAGCTACGATGCGCCGGTGACCGCTCAGTTCGTTATTGAAGATCACGCGTTGCGACACAGCTGGCATCACCTGGCGAAGATACGCAAAGCGGTCGGCAGATAGATCGCCGTTGGACACCGAGGCTTAGGCGGGCAGTTAGCCGATTCGCATTTGTCCGCCTGAACCTGTGTTGAACTGAAGGTAGTGCCCTAATTTGAAATTCTCTGTGCATCTTCGGTGTCCTCTGTGACTCTGTGGTGAATGGTTGCCTAAGATTTTTTCCACCACAGAGGCACAGAGGACACGGAGGGGAGGTGACACAGAGAAAAGCTGAAATCAGTCACTGCCAAACTGCAAACTTCATTGCCTTTCGCGACCACCGACTTGTAAACTCGCGCTCCATTCTCGGACTGCCTGGAGGCGCGCCTGCAAAACCCAAACAATAAACTTCGCATGACGCTGGCGGCATTTGTAGTTGCTGCAAGCGCAATATGGTTTGTCACACCCGTTCAACGCAGCGTCGCTCAAGCGCGTCCTGCGCGCCCGAACGTATTGCTCATCCTGCTCGATGATGCGGGCTACGCCCAGACTTCAACGTTCGGTGCACTGATTCCCACGCCAACACTCGACGCGCTCGCAGCGAATGGTTTGCGCTATACGCGTTTTCACGTCGCCGCGCTTTGTTCGCCCACGCGGGCGTCTCTGCTTACTGGCCGTAACAATCACGCCGTGGGCATGGGCACAATCGTGAATTGGGCCAACGAGAATCCCGGCTACAGCGGATCGATTCCAAAGTCGGCAGCGTTCTTGTCGGAGATACTGCGCCAGAACGGCTATGCGACTGCCTCAATCGGTAAGTGGCATTTGATTCCAGACGAGGAGACCACGCTGGCCGGTCCCTTCGATCATTGGCCGACGCATCAAGGTTTCGATTATTTCTATGGCTTCATTGGCGCTGAAACCGATCAATGGCATCCAGAGATTACAGAGGGCATCTCGCCCCGGCGCATGGTTGCACCTCAAGGTCGAGAACACGATTACACTTTGAACGAAGACCTGGCGAACCACGCGCGCGCCTGGATTCTGCAGCAGAAGGCGCTCGCTCCGGATCGTCCGCTGTTTATGTACTTCGCGCCCGGCGCTACTCATGCCCCCTTGCAGGCGCCGAAATCGTGGATTGATCAGTTCAAGGGCAAGTTTGATATGGGTTGGGACGACTATCGAAAGCTTGTCTTCGCGCGGCAAAAGAACCTGGGTGTAATTCCAGCCGACACCATACTCACGCCGCGTCCGGCTGAGCTGCCGCCGTGGGATTCTCTGAGCGGCGATGAAAAGAAAGTGGCGTCGCGTCTTATGGAAGTGTATGCCGGCTTCATGGCGCAGACCGACCACGAAATCGGCCGCGTGATCGACTCGCTCCGTCAAACAGGCGAACTCGATAACACGCTGATCATGTACATCGCCGGCGACAACGGCGCCAGTCTCGAAGGCAATCTCACCGGAACTGACAACATGATGGAGCAGGTGAACGGCCTAACGGCAACGCCCGCTGAAATCGTTAAGCGTCTCGACTCGATTGGTGGTCCGGAATCGAGCGCGCAATATCCCGCCGGTTGGGCGTGGGCCGGCAACACGCCGTTTCAATGGGGCAAGCGCATCGGCTCGCATCTCGGCGGCACGCGCGATCCGATGGTGCTGTCCTGGCCCGGACACATCCGCCACGTGGGACAAACGCGCTCGCAATATACTCACGTGATCGATGTGGCGCCGACCGTATTAGAAGCGCTTGGCATTTCACAGCCGCAGTCGGTCAATGGTGTGACCCAACAGGCGATGAACGGCGTAAGTTTTTTGCCGACGTTCACGGATGCGGCAGCGCCGGAGCGCCACACGCGCCAGTATTACGAAATGCACGGCAACCGCGCGATCTATAGCGAGGGTTGGGTGGCGGCTCAGCGGTCAGGTCTATTGCCATGGACATACACCCTGAACCCCAATGCAATGCCGGCCTGGGAACTTTATGACCTAACTCATGACTATTCTCAGGCGACTGACCTCGCCGCGAGTCAGCCCCAAAAACTTGAACAACTAAAGGCGCTATTTGAGCAGGAGGCAACAGCTAACCAGGTCTTTCCAATCGATCCACGCGTGGCCGGGCGACAGCATCTTAATCCGCCGCCGCCGGGTGGTCGTTCGTTTTATACGTTCTATCCCGGCGCCACTCATCTTTATGACGCACGTGCGCCTGGCACACGCAACCGCACCCACACCTTCACAGCGTATGTCGACGTGCCTGCGGGAAGCGGCAGTAGCGATGGCGTGATCGTCGCCGAAGGAGGCACTTCGTCCGGCTACTCGCTCTACATAAAAGATGGGCGCCCGACTTACACGTATAACTACTTTCGCCGAGCAGTCACGACCATCGCAGCTAAAGAGCCGCTGCGCGCCGGCAAGTCGGTAATTGAACTGCACTTCGCATATGACGGCGGCGGGTTAGGCAAAGGCGCAACCGTGACGCTTAGTGTCAATGGGAGGAAGGTGGCTGAAACTCGTCTGACTCAAACTGTCCCGCGGGCCTACTCCTTCGAAGAAGGCTTTGGCGTGGGTCAGGACACTGCGTCGCCCGTCGGCCCATACGAGGCCCCTTTCGCATTTCGCGGCACCCTCGAAAAACTGGAACTGCGCTCGAGCCCGCCATCCGCACCCTGATGATGGTTGCCGTATGCGAGGCGATGCACAAAACCAGCTACCTGACCTATCGAAAAAAATTCTCCATCCTGGCCCGGATCGCTCCGGAAATTCGCGTTACCTGTTGAAACGAGCTATTGAAAAGGAGTTCCCGATGAAACTCAACGCGAAGTACGTCACCTTTTCCATAATCACCCTCGCCACGCTTTACGTGCTGTATCACAACGAGCGTTTCGTCGTGCAGCCGACAAATCCGGCCTGGCAACACTTTGCGCCGTTCAAGTGGTGGCTGCTGCCGCACGCAATCTTCGGCACTATCGTGCTGGTCTTCGCGCCGTTCCAGTTTTCCGAACGGATCCGGCAGCGATTCACCAGAGCACACCGCGTCATGGGCCGGCTTTACGTGCTTGGCGCGCTCGGGTTGGCTCCGCTGGGCGCTTACATTCAATATTTCCAGGAACGATTTGGCGCGCCACGATCGTTTACGGTGCTGGGTGTAGTGGACGCGGCGATGCTCATGGGCGCGACCGCACTCGCGTTTCTATTCGCAGTGAAACGGAAAATCCCGCTGCACCGCCAATGGGCGACGCGTAGTTACGCTATTGCTCTGGTTTTCATCGCCGGGCGCTTTGTGATGGGAATCACCGGCTGGGAAACGCAGGGCATTGAAATAGTTCAGGCAATTATCTGGGCCTGCCTGGCGCTCTCAGTGCCACTCGCCGACGTTTCGCTGAACTGGAGAGAACTTCGATCTTCGGTGCGCGCGCCGGTCAAGGCTCGCGTGCCTGCGAAAGGAAGCGTGCCGCGGAATGCTGTCGGCGCGGTCTAGTGTCTGCTTAATCATCGCCGCCGAGCGGCGAGATGTTTATAGCGATACGATTTTCGAATGCTCCGCACAGAGCGAAACGCCCGGCATTTCGCTCTTTGCGTATGAGTAAGTAGGCCTAATTTCAATAAACATTACGTGCCTACGGCACGTCTGTGTTCGAATCTTGCAGAGCGATCGTACAGCAGCGCTCGCTGCCCGGTTTGAAGTACAATTAACCCCCCGATAATCCCACCTAAGAACGAGGTTGAAACAAATGTTAGCAACCGCTATGAGATCGCTCCGTGAAGCAATTCGGGAGCTTCGGCCGGTCGTGTTTTGCCTTCTGCTAGCTCCAGTCGTCGCTCTGGCGCAACAT
>JBKPNY010000261.1:0-12146 GCA_046732835.1 Gemmatimonadota bacterium
GTTCCGATTTTTAAGAAGGAGAGGAAGAGTCCGCCGAGTGTGGGCGTGTTGGCGATGCGCTCGATTTCGCGACGCGTGTCGCGCACGCGCGTGCGCATCTTGCGGGCGCGGTTACTGATTCTGCTGGTTCGCTTATCGACCTGTGAAACCACTTGCCGCACAGACTACCACAAGAAAACTGTTTGTATCTTCGCCGCGACCTCGGCCGCCGTTAGCGTAGTGGGTCGACAAATTCAGAACCGGGAGCGGTAGCGACGGGTCACCCCCGCCACTCGTATCCGACGCCGCGCCTACTCCTTCGCCGCGCAGGTTCCGTCGCCGCGGCAGCGGCGCAGAGAAGGTAGCCAGACGTGAAACGTCCAGATCAACTCACCATTGAAGTTCGCGCGCCGAAGGTGCGCGGAGATAGCGAGAGAGTCCATCGCTGGGAGCGCACGCATCGCGGGGAAGTTTTACCCACAACAACAGCACTCC
Source organism: Gemmatimonadota bacterium (assembly GCA_046732835.1). Classification (GTDB taxonomy): domain Bacteria; phylum Gemmatimonadota; class Gemmatimonadetes; order Gemmatimonadales; family Gemmatimonadaceae; genus UBA4720. The sequence continues at coordinate 475 of JBKPNY010000261.1, forward strand.
TAGCCTCGCCCGATCACTCTCGCGCAAAGCATCAGTACGCCCGCAGTTGCTCTTGTCACCTGCAACTCCCCTTCTTTCTTCCACAACTCCCCGCGCGGGACTTACAACTCCCTTACCATCCACGTCTGTGTCCCCGTTGAGGAGGCGCAACTTCACGCCAGGGACTCGCGAGTGACCGGTCCTTACTTTCACGTCCCCTAAGGGGGTGGCCACCGCAGTCGAGGGGACTTGCAAGTGACTTGAGGTCACTTGCAAGTCCCCTCTTGAAAGTAGCAGGTCCCCGTGGCAGAATCGCCGCGCCTCGTGCTTTTGCTCAATAAAAATGCGTTCCAGCCGTTGCGGCTTTGAACGCGTGACCGGGCCCACCCCCGTTCCGCGATGGTCTCAGGTCACGAATCCCGCGTGCCTCCACGCACGTCTCACCTAACTTCACCGTGCGTAGACAAACGCACAGAAAGGATTCCCGTACATGGCAAAAACCACTCCGAAATCTAATCAGGAAAGAATGCAGCGCATGATCAACGCCTGGGAGACACTCACACCCACGAAGTCCTTCGGTGGCATGACCCTCGCGCAGTTCAAGACAGCGGCCCAACCCGCGATCGATGCGCGCGCACAGATCGAGGATCTTGAGGACCAACTCACGGGCGCCATCAGCACGCGCGAAGACGCGGATGTGACCTTCGCGGCAAAAGCGCAACAGGCAGTAAACGGCGTCCTCGCCGATCCGACGGAAGGCCCCGACAGCGCGCTGTATGAAGCCATGGGCTACACGCGCAGAAGCGACCGCCGCTCCGGGCTGACGCGCAAGACCACGCGATCTGGACCAACGAAGACTTAATCTGAACGACGTCTGGAGTCACTCGCGGAGGCCCGCGGCGGTACTGCAACGGTGGGTAAGACGTGTGATCACCTTCTTAACCGGGCGCGTGTGTTCTGGTTCATGCACGTCAGAACACACGCGTTTTCTTTAAGAGTGGTAAACAACGTCGATCATGGCCGAGGGTTCGCAATTTCTCGCCATTCTTGTCTTGTCTTGGCACCGAACTTACGATACAAATTTGGATATAAGATTACTGTTCAGCCAGGCCCCTATCCGCACTGGCAGATTTCGGATCGGCCTCGCTAAGGAATCAACAAGAAATGTCTCTTACTTTTATCGATCTATTTTCTGGTTGCGGAGGCTTCACCCTCGGGATGGAACGTGCCGGGTTCACCTGTATCGCCGCGATAGATTCAAACAAAGAGGCTATGACTGTTTTTCGCAGAAATTTTCCTCACGTTTGTCGTGCGCTTAAGAAGAACCTAACTAAGTTTGGCCCTGCAGATCTTGCCAAAAGGATTGGCAATACCGAAGTCGACGTTATCGTTGGAGGCCCGCCTTGTCAGGGCTTCTCAACCGTTCGGCAACGCGACGGCGCGAATAGTGGACCTCGAATGGTTGCGGATGAACGGCGCTACCTCTATCAGGAGTTTTTGCGCTATGTCGAACACTTCAGACCAAAGCTTTTTGTTATGGAAAACGTGCTCGGCATTAAGTCGGCAGACGGCGGACGTTACTTTACGCGCGTCCAACAAGAGGCACGGACAATTCGGTATCGCGTGCATTCTCAAACAGAAAAGGCTGTTGATTTAGGCGTTCCTCAGAAGCGCGTGCGTCAGCTAATCATCGGTACGCGGTTAGACCTTCCCCATTACTTCCACAGCGTCCTCAAGCCTTCTCCTCGAGCAGTGGATGTGCCAACCCTTGGCGAAGCAATTGGCGATCTGCCGGCGCTCAAGGCAGGAGCAGGCGAAGAACAGGCGGAGTACGATATGGCGAGGCGTAAGCGGCACATCGCTAAATATGGGAAAAAATATCTTTACAAGACACTGGAAGTGCAGCTCTCAGCCAAGCTTACCGCTCATCGCGCTCGCCCACATAGCGGACGAGACTTGGGCGACTTTGCGAAACTTCGAGAAGGGGAGCACTGCGCTCAAGCAATGAAGCGTGGCGAGAAGTTCGATTTTCCCTATGATAGGGAAAACTTTAAAGACCGCTACACGCGGCAACACCGCGATGAGCCGTGTTCTACGATAGTCGCGCACCTTAGCAAAGACGGACTAATGTTTATCCACCCAACTCAAAATCGCTCCCTCACCCCACGTGAGGCAGCGCGCGTTCAAAGCTTCCCTGATTGGTTTGAATTTCCCATAGCCCGCACGCACCAGTTTCGGGTCATCGGCAACGCAGTACCCCCCCTCGTTGCTGAAGCCCTTGGCTTGGCGGTGAAATCATATTTGGCGCTGAGTATGAGAAAACAGGTATCTCTTCGTTTTGATTTCAACTCTTTGCCCTCAAACGAGAGCGAAGCCGTCCAGTGGCTTCTCGATCTCGTGCACGCCACGGACAACAAGACGCTTCCAAAAGTTCCAACAGCCATCTTTAAGCGCGGCTGGTATTCGATTGGTTTTCTTTACGCCCAACTTCATCCCAATAGCGCTTTAGAACACGGGAAACAGATCGCCACTCAGGTCGAGCACTTTTCTGAGAGTAGGAAGATCGAACCGCGTCTGCTCGCTCCTTACTACGTTCAGAGTGGCTGGCCTGTCGTGCTTGCGCCTGTAGCTGAAGAAGCTTGGAGGCGCTACGAAGACGACCTGCTGAGCGAAGAAGAGTTTTATTGCAGCGAAGCGGTCATCGCCGGAATGTGCAGTCCGAGTTTCGATCTTGCAGACGAACGCAGGAAAGAACGGTAAGCTCAGAAACGTACAACGTGGACCGTCTCCTTTGTGACGTCTTCGCATCGCAAGAATTAAGTCTCTGCATATCCGGATCGATTTTCACCGCTCCGGAGTCTAGCCGCACACAGTAATCAAATTATGGATTCGCCGGATTACATAGATCTTTCACCTTCTCCGCTTGCCTTACTGGAGTCGTTAAGAAGCATTGGGTATACGCTGGATACCGCTCTTGCGGACCTCTTCGATAACAGTATTACGGCAGAAGCAACTGCCATCTCGGTGAGGTTTCTCTGGGATCATGGACATCCCTGGCTCGCCGTTATCGACAATGGCAAGGGAATGACGTCGAATGAACTGGCGAAAGCAATGCGCTTCGGCAGCACGAATCCTTTGACCCCAAGAGATCCATCTGACCTTGGGAGATTTGGGCTCGGATTAAAAACTGCTTCGATTTCCCAATGCCGCCATCTCACGGTTGTCAGCAAAAAGCATGGAGAGGTATCAGGCTGCGAGTGGAATTTAGATTCCATCAGGGACCAAGGCGACCGCTGGTACGCTGGCGTTCTGTCCGGCAAGAGTCTGGCTGAAAGCGGCTTTCTCTCCTCGATGGTGACGCAACATTTAGCGCCTAAGAAGAGCGGCACAGTTGTCCTTTGGCGTAACTTGGATCAACTGGTGGATGCATTCGGAAAAGCGGATGGTGAAACCGCGTTCTCCAAATTGCTGGACGATTCGAGAAGGGACCTAGAGTTAGTGTTTCATCGGTTTCTCTCGCCAGAATTGGGCCAGCGGAAGGTAAAGATAGATTTTAACGGCAGCGAGCTGACAGCATTTAATCCGTTCAACCCAAACCACGACGCTACCCAAGAATTGCCCTCGCACAAGTTTTTCGTTGAAAAGCAGCCAATCGTTGTTCAGCCAGTTGTCCTGCCGCACCATACAAAGCTATCGACTGAGCAATACGAGAACCATGCGGGTCCCGGCGGCTATCTGCACAATCAAGGATTTTACGTGTACCGCAATAAGCGCTTGATAATCAAAGGAACCTGGTTTCGACTGATCAAGAAAGAGGAGCTGAACAAACTCATTCGCGTCCGAGTAGATATTCCAAATACCCTCGACCATATCTGGAAAATCGACATTAGGAAATCCCAAGCGACGCCGCCAGAAAGCGTTCGCAAAGAACTAAAGCAAATAATCTCGCGAATCGAATTCGCGGGCAAGAGGGTCTACCGACAACGTGGAACCATTTCGAACCCAGGGCGTGCAGTTCCAGTTTGGGCGAGACGTGCCTCAAAAGGCTCTGTTTTCTACGAGATTAATGAGGAGCATCCGGCAATTCAATCGATCTTAGGTCATTGTGCGCCCGCCTTAAAAAGAGAAGTAAGAGATTTTATGAGTCTTGCCAGTAGTGCCTTGCCCTATGACCTTCTCTACCACGATTCCGCAGATGACAAAACAGAATTGCATAGTCGCGATGTAGATCGTGAAAGACTTTTGGCGATTGGCAAGGCGATTGTGAACTCGCTTGTCGAAGCGGGCACGCCCAAGCGGGCGCTTGCAGAAAGGCTGTTAGGCGTCCAGCCGTTCGCCGACATGCCCGACCTTGTTAACGAGATATTGGGAAAAGGAAAGGAAACAAGTGTCTGATAAAACCGAAAACTTGACTGCTACAGTTGCCGTCGCTTTACGCAATAACGAGCCTCCGACCAAAGAAGTAATGTTGGATTTGGTCAGGAATTATGCGAACCTGCAAGCGCTTACCTCTAATGAGAACTTTTCCGAAGATGAAATACTCCAAGTAGTAAAATCCCTACAAGAGCGTTTCGCGATCCATATGGGAATGGGTACGCTTTTTTCCGGTGAAGACTACACCCCCTGGCTCGACGAGTCGAAAGTCGATATCGATTGGTACTATTGGAATCGATACGAAAAGCTCTTGACTGCAAATGGTATCCCTTCCGAAGTTGTTCGCACGCTGAATCGGATCACCGACCAAATCCTTGACCATTTAGAGAATCCGAACAAAGAAGGGTCTTGGGCTCGAAAAGGAATGGTAATGGGCCATGTGCAATCGGGGAAAACCGCGAATTACACTGGCCTCATATGCAAGGCGGCCGATAGCGGCTATCGCGTAATAATAGTGCTGGCTGGCATGTTGAACTCCCTCAGAAACCAAACCCAGGAACGGATAGACGAGGGCTTCTTAGGATGGTCCACGAAGCACAAAATTCAGATCGGGTCTGCAGTTTTTGGGAACACTCGTCGGCCCGTGTGTTTCACCACCAGCGTTGAAGATTTCAAAAAACACTTTGCGACTCAAATCTCTGTCTCTATTGAATCGCTCAAAGAACCCGTAATCCTTGTTATCAAGAAGCATCAGTCCACTTTGGAGAACTTAAGAACCTGGTTGACTGATAACAACCCCCACAACTTAAAAGATCTTTCAATGCTTCTGATCGACGATGAAGCTGACCACGCCTCGATAAATACCAACGTTCAGGGCAAGGATGCGACTGCGATCAATCGAGGCATTAGAAAACTACTGAAACTTTTCGTTCGTTCCTCCTTCTTAGGTTATACGGCAACGCCTTTTGCCAACGTCTTTATCGATCCGGAAACGGAGCACGAGATGCTCGGCGACGATCTTTTCCCTCGTGACTTTATTATTAGTCTGGATCCACCGGACAACTACGTGGGCGCTTCCAGGATTTTCACGCGAGATGCAGATCTAAAGATTCTTCGTGACGTTACGGACAATGAAATTTGGTTGCCTTTGCGTCACAAAATTGACTTCCGTCCCCACGGGTTGCCCGAAAGTCTGAACGAGGCTATCCGATGTTTTATTCTCGCTCGGGCCACGAGATTACTTCGGGAACAGATGAAGACTCACAACTCGATGATGATAAACGTCAGCCGCTTCACAGATCTTCAGCTTCACATTGCAGGACTTCTGGATGAGCGTGTGAAACAAATTCAACAAGCTGTACGAAACTACTCCCAGCTCCCGGAGGCTGAGGCACGAGAGAACGGCGAAATTGCCGAGCTGAGAAAAACTTGGGACAGGGAGTTCGCAGACACGGGTTTCTCTTGGTTGAAAGTACAGCATGTTCTAAAAGAAGCCGTCTCACCAATCGCAGTAATTGCAGTTAATTCCAAGTCTGCTGAGAAACTCGACTACAGTCCTGAGAACTACCCCAATGGTCGTAACGTTATCGCTGTGGGAGGTCTTGGATTGTCCCGCGGGCTTACCTTGGAAGGCCTAACGGTAAGTTATTTCCTGCGAAATTCCATCATGTACGACACACTGATGCAGATGGGGCGCTGGTTTGGCTATCGAGACGGATATTCTGATCTCTGTAGGATCTTCATGACTCCTGACGCGACCTCATGGTATGGGCACATAGCAGACGTTACAGAGGAACTCCGAAGTGATTTCAAGTCAATGAAAATGGCCGGAATGACCCCTAAGGACTTTGGATTGCGAATTCGCAGTCATCCAGATTCCTTGATCGTTACCGCTCGCAACAAGATGCGCTTGGGACGAGGGGTTCCTAAGCAAATAGATCTGGAGGGCCGCCTAGCTGAAACCAGCGTTATCTTCGTAGATCAAGAGAATCTGGCGAAGAATCGCGACTGTCTAAATGACGCGGTGGATCAGGCGCAACGATTCGGCACAGAGGGACAAACAGACCTTGGTTTACTTTGGACGGCAGTCCCCTCAACCGTAGTAAGAAAACTCATCAGCACTTATCGAAACCATCCAGCGTGCCTGATAACAATGCCAGAGCCGTTGATCAATTACATCGAGTGGCTTGATCAACCTTGGAACGTCCTGCTACGCAGCGTTAAGCATGGCGAGATCGAGCCAATCCCTGTGGGTGATTTAATGATTACGCCTCAGGTCCGTAATGATGTGATTTGGATCCCCCGGGACAGACCCGGATTTGGCATCGAGTTCAGAAAGCGAAGAGTCGCGTCACGAGGCGATGAAAGAGTGGGCCTGACGCCAGGGCAAATTGATTCAATTAAGCAAGAATATGAAAAAGAAAACAAAAGTGTCCCGGACAGCGCGTATCGGAAAGTCGAGGGCCGCCCACCAACCTTGATGCTCCACCTAATCTCCTGTAGAGCGACGAAGCCCGCGTGGAACGCGATAGTGCCAGCTTGGGGTCTTAGCTTTCCTGGCGAGGCCAATACCCGGCGTCCAAAAAAACTGGTGGAATACATTGTCAATCCGGTTTGGTGGAAAGACAATTACGGCGACTTGGATGAAGACGAGGTTGGGGACGATGAATAATCCGTGGAGTCCAATAGACCAACCGGCTAAGGAATTCAACGCCCTAAGGGTTGATAGTGCGCATCCGCTCGATCTCTTTTGGGCATTGAATGAGTCAGGCAAATACATGTTTGTTTATGAGTTCAAGGCAGCGAACGTCTTGACCGCTAGCCAACTCCCAAAGGTTGCAGGATTGAATATTGAGTCCCGCAAAATTGACGACGAGTCGAAATTGATCGTACTAAGCCTGAAGGACAAACAAAATTGGGAATTATTCTATTCACTTTGCTCGGACCTTGTTCAAGCGACTCGCGAGAGCACAGGACACGACTCGGCCATCTCAACCTTCATTCGAAGACTTACCCGCTGGCAAGAATTTCTGAAACGCGGCAGACCCGACTTGCTGGCCGAGGAGAAGATCAAGGGCTTGCTAGGCGAATTGGTATTCCTCCGGGATCACCTAGTCAGGGCCTTCGGTGCGGGAATAGCCGTTCAATCCTGGAAAGGTCCCGAAGGATTCCCTCAGGATTTTAATGTCAATAGGATTGCAATCGAAGTGAAGTGCCAATCCGGTGGTTCGACTCCGAATGTTCGTATAAATTCTGCTGATCAATTATTTTCGCAACTGCCCGAGTTGTTTCTTTACGTCGTCACTCTGGCCCGGACGGAAGCCTCGCAACGGGGTGTTATTAATCTTCCCATACTCGTAGAAGACCTCCGAACAGCGATCGAATCAGTTTCGTCAGCTGCGCTAGAGCGTTTCAATGACCTCCTCCTGATGATTGGGTATACAGACTCGGACGAATACTTGGATTTCACTTATCTGAAGATTTCCGAGGAGTGTTACCAAATCCGCGAAGGTTTTCCGCGCATACAGGCGCAAGAGCTCGTTGCAGGAGTGGAGAGGGTTTCATACTCGATCAGACTGTCCGCTTGTAGGCCGTTTCTAGGTTGGCCTGCGTTTGGGAGAGCGACGCATGAACTTAACTGAATATCACCAGGAATACATGCAGGAGATTTATGCTCGTGCGGGAAGCGAGCAAAACTTTTACCAATCTGCTTTTTTGGACCAGATGTCGTCCCTAATCGAGGATCAAGGTCTCACCGCTGGCTTTAACAGTGTGGAATTCAAAAAGACCGCTAAAGGTTTGGCTGTAGACGGGTGGTATTACGATGACGATCTTGCAGTATTAAGCCTATTCCTAGTTGATTTTCGATCTTCCGAGATGTTGGAAACTATTACTCAGACTGAAATATCCCGCGGATTCAAACGGCTCGAGCGTTTTCTAACAGAAAGCTTAAAGAGCTCATTCGTTGAACTTCTTGAAGAAAGTGCACCCATTTACGAACTAGCAAGCGAGATCCGTCGCCAACGAAAGAGCATTGAGCGAGTTCGGTTCTTCCTCATCACTAACGCTCAACTAAGTTCAAGAGCGGACGCCGTACCCGAGTCCTCGATTGCCGGCTTCAGGTGCACTTACGATATTTGGGATCTAAGTAGAGCGTATCGAATAGAAGTTTCTGGGAGGGCTCGCGAAGACATAGTTTTAGATCTAACGATGTTTGATTCGAAGGGACTACGTTGCTTACCAGCCTATGTAGGAGATGACTCCATGGAGTCGTACATCCTCGTTGTCCCAGGCCCCGTACTAGCGCAAATTTACGACGAATATGGGGATCGCCTGCTTGAGCAGAACGTCCGAACGTTTCTGCAATTCCGCGGCAACATAAATAAAGGGATGCGGAATACTATCCAGAATGAACCGCACATGTTCTTTGCATATAACAATGGATTAGCCGCAACTGCTGAAGAGGTCGTGACGAATAGAGACAGGGACCGAATACTTAGAATAAAGAATTTACAGGTTGTGAATGGTGGGCAGACCACTGCCTCAATATTCACAGCGCGGAAAAAACACAAAGCTGATATAGACAAGGTTTACGTGCAGGTAAAGCTTTCAGTCGTACCCTCGCAGCTGGTTGATACAGTCGTTCCTCGCATATCGGAGTTCGCAAATACGCAGAACAAAATAAATGCGGCTGACTTTTTCTCAAATCATCCCTTCCATCTAAGGGTACAGGATATTTCGCGCCGGTTGTGGGCGCCATCGCCCGAAGGAAGCCTCAGAGAAACTCACTGGTTCTATGAAAGAACAAGAGGGCAGTATGCGAACCAGCAGGCCGCCTTAACTTCAAAGGGACAAAGGGAGTTCCTTATCAAGAACCCGCGACAGCAAATGTTTTCGAAAACAGATTTGGCCAAGTTCGTTCATTCCTTCGAGGGCCTCCCTTACAAGGTTAGTGAAGGTGCACAAAAGAATTTCTCGGCGTTCGCGGGAAGGATCGGCGAGCGCTGGGAGAAAGACGAAACCCAGTTCAATGACCTCTGGTTCAAACAGCTGATCGGTAAAGCCATCCTGTTTAGGTTCATGGACAAAGTAGTCATGAAGCAGGATTGGTATGGTGGCTACAAAGCGAACATTGTGAGTTATTCCCTTGCCAAACTGAACTCCATCGTAAATAAGGCAGGCCTTCACCTCGATTTGGTCAAGATTTGGAAGGAGCAAAAACCTTCGGAGCCTATGTCCAAGCAGCTTCTTGAAATAGCTGAACTAGTGAATCGCTCGATCCAACAGACACCCGAAGGTATCTCAAATGTGACGGAGTGGTGTAAGAAGCAGGCATGCTGGCACGCTATCGAATCTGAACCGGTCGCCTTGAATTCTGACCTTCTGGGCGAACTGCTTGATCGTGAAGAGAATACACATCTTGAAAGAGACGCCAGCGACACACAAATCATTCAGACAGGGATCCAAGGCCAAACCTATGTCTTTGAAAAGGGTGCCGCATACTGGACCAAGTTAGATACCTGGAATCGGGCGAATCAGACGCTGAGTCAGAAGGAAGTAGGCATTCTGACAGTTGCCCGAGGCATTCCCGACAGGTTTCCAACCGAGAAACAGGCAAAGGTGCTGATTGAAGCAGAGAAGCGAGCCTTGGAAGATGGGTTTCATGAATAACGTGCCATTCTGTAAGTGCTGTCGTAAAGCTCCGAAAAATGGTAGACGTTCTTAGTCCAGAACAACGTAGCTTCAACATGTCGCGCATCCGAAGCCGCGACACGCGCCCTGAGATGATCGTTAGGTCCCTTGTTCATCGAATGGGTTATCGGTATCGACTCCACAAAAAAGACCTTCCTGGAAAACCTGATCTAGTTTTGGTGCGCCATCGAAAGATCATTGATGTGCATGGTTGCTTCTTTCATATGCATGAATGCAAATATGGGAGAGTAGTTCCTGCTACAAATGCCCAATTCTGGCAAACAAAGCGGCTTTCAAACGTGAACCGAGATAGACGGAACCGAGCGACACTGAAACGTGACGGATGGCGTGTGCTAACTGTATGGGAATGCGAGACTCGACATTCAAGTCGTCTCGCCAAGCGTTTGGTTAGGTTTTTAGAGTCCTGACCATTTCGAACTAAGGCTCGAACCGGATTAATTGCAGGTTAGCGGCACTTGGCCCTACTCCGAGCATCCGGCGGTCGACTTAAATGATTCCGTCAAAGCCGGGCACGCCCTCATAATCCGTGAGAACAATCGCCGACCATTAATACCCGCTTAACCTTAGTTCTTGCTGAGTTCGTTCCAGTTAATCCAGACGTCGGCGCCGCCGGCATACTGTCTCCAGTAGGCTTTCAGGCGGCCGTCGATTCTGTCTGGGTCTTTTTAGGTGCTGATCAGTTGACGGGCGGGGACGCGCTGGTTACTCCTGGCGAGTGCGAGCGCCTCCACCGCAATACGCGATAATTTCCTCTGGGCAAAATTCGTCCGTCAACATTCCTGATGCTTGTGGGACGCTTCAGCGAATTTCCGTACTGAGATGCTGTGGCGGCTCGCCGACCCTACAGTCGATCATTTGGGGCTGAGGCCTCAAGGGGCGCAGCCCGATAAAAACCCGAGAGCTACTGGAAAGGTCTGAGACCTTCCGCCCATCGGGCGGCGGAGCCGCTGTTTTCTAAACCTCGCCGCGTGATAACCGTTGAAGGTCGTTGCAACACTGCATCACTCACAACGCTCATCGGCTTGGCCGTCCGATGTGCGGTGGTGGCTGTGCCCCACCGTATAGTCGATGATTTAGTCCGGGGGCTGAGCCCCAAAAGGGCGCAGCCCTCAGATAATTAGAGCGCTAATGGAACGTCTGACACCTTCGGCACATCGGGCGGCGGAGCCGCGCGCGAGAATTGCATCGGTTGCTCACAGCTTCCCGTCACTGTATGTCAAAATAGGCTACGCAATTTGGTTGTCAGTGACTTGAGCGAAGGTGTTATGTCCCTCGATTCCCCCGGAAAAATCTCACCAGAAGTAACGCCGCAAGCGGCTGTCGAGTCGCAGGAGACGCGGCGTTTCGACTCCGAGCAGATTCGTGGGAGCGGTCCGCATCCTGGGCTGGTGTTGCGGCAGCGTTACCGGCTCGATTCAGAGATTGGGCGCGGGGCGATGGGGGTTGTGTTTCGTGCAACTGACCTTGAGTTGTTGAGGCCGGTGGCGGTGAAGGTGCTTTCCGAACGAATTGTCGGCAGCGAAAAACAGGGGAAAAGGGGAACGGGAGACGAAGGACAGGGGCAAGGGGGAACGGGTAAAGGGGAAGAAGCGGGACGCAGCACGGCG
>JBKPNY010000262.1:0-1190 GCA_046732835.1 Gemmatimonadota bacterium
AGGCTGAGGCGCGAAGCTGACGTAACTGCTGGCGCGGTGCCCGCAGCGTCTCCCCAGACACCAACCCGCGCCTCAAGGCCTTCGTGTCGACTTCGATGAGGCGATCTAAAATCGGGTTGTCTCTTAAAATTTCTGCTGCACGATGTTCTACGACCCAGGAGATTTCCGCGTCGGGCATCGCCTTTCGGATCGCCGCGAGCGCCGGCAGAGTATGAACGATGTCGCCGATGCTGCCGAGTTTTACGATCAAAATTCGCATTAGGACGATAAAAAAGTGAGCAGTGCGCAGTGAGCCGTGAGTACTGCAACGCGTCGACGTTCAATAATTCTTAACCGCTCACTGCTCACTGCGCACCGCTCACTTTTTTCAATATTTCAGATGTCGAATGATTTTTCGGATCGCCGACTATCGCAACGCGCCCGCCGAAAGATCGTACCACATCGCGCTCGGGCACACTTTCCTCCGTGTAGTCTGTGCCTTTCGCGTGAACGTCGGGCTTGATGGCGAGCAGTAACTCACTCACCGTCGGCTCGTCGAAGATGGTGACGACGTCTACGCTTTCGATTGAAGCGACGAGTTCCGCGCGGTCCGCTTCGGCCAGCACCGGGCGGCCTGCCCCCTTCAGCTTTGTGACTTGCCGATCCGAATTAACACCGACGACGAGCACGTCTGCCAACGCCCGGGCACCTGCCAGATAGCGAATGTGCCCGGCATGGAGAACGTCGAAACACCCGTTCGCCAGAACGATCCGCCGGCCTTTGGCTTTTTCCGCAGCGATATGTTCAACGAGCGAAGCGCGATCGAGAATTAGAGCGGTGGGGTTGTTCACGATAAAAAGCTGGTCCGGCTTAGCTCAGGTGATTGACTGAATCCGCGAGTTCCTGACGGGTCACGCAGGCAGTGCCGCGTTTCATCACGACCAATCCACCGGCGTAATTCGCCAGGCGCGCCGCATCGGCAAACGACGACCCTGAGGCTAGCGCCAACGTATATGCCGCCATCACCGTGTCTCCGGCGCCGGTAACGTCCACCGGATCGTGCGCGCCCACTGCTTCGAGATGAAGCGGCGTTGCGCCATTCTCGAGCAGCATCAAACCGTTACTTCCGCGCGTGACAAGCAGGGCCCGATGACCAAGACGCGCGCGCAATTCTTCGCCGGCCTTTACCAATTCGTCCGTATCATCAAACT
>JBKPNY010000263.1:0-2359 GCA_046732835.1 Gemmatimonadota bacterium
CCATCGGCGGGGCAGGCGCGCAGGCAACCAGGATCTTCGCAGTGCATGCACTGATCCTTGCGCATTAGCCACATCAAGTTTCCATCGCGCTCGTGTTCGACAAACTTGATCAGATTCCAGTAGTTCCACTCCGTGGAGGGCATCGTCTGATAAGTGTCATTAAAGGTGGTCTCTCGGAAAGGATGATCGTTCCATTCGACACAGGCGACCTCGCATGCTTTGCAACCGATACAGGTCGTGACGTCGATGTACTTGCAAACTTCCTCCTCCCGGCGCGTGCCCTGGCCCGGAATCGTCCCCGGATGGGCCGAGATCTCTTGAATCTGAAATGTCCGCGGATTGCTCATCTCATGCCCTCCTCTCTATGCCTTTTCAAGCTTGACCAGGAAGCCTTTGAACTCAGGGGTATATGCATTGGGATCGATTGCGGCGGGTGAGAGCTGATTTGCAGGATTAAGTGCAGTCTTGCCTTCATCCTCCGCTATCCCGCGATAGCCCCAGTGAATCGGCACACCGATCTGATACGTTTTCTTGCCATCGATCATCATTGGCTTAATCCGCCTAGTGACCATTGCTTTTGCAGTGTATTGGCCGCGAGCGCTGGAGACTTTCACTCGCTCGCCGCCGCTAATTCCCATCTCATCGGCAAGCTGGGCCGGAATCTCGACGAAGGGCTCCGGCACAAGCTGAACATTCATCGGATTATTTTTGGTCCAGTAGTGGTAGTGTTCGGTCAATCGGTAAGTAGTGCACACAATGTTGAATCCCTGATCTGGAGTGCCATACTTATCCATGTCGGACTGGAATTTCCTCGCGACGGGATTGTTAGATTGGTTCGGATGCAGCGGATTGGCAACCGGACTCTCGACCGGTTCGTAGTGCTCGGGAAATGGACCGTCGGCAAACGCCGCCAGCGGGCCAAAAATTCGGCCGACCCCTTCCGGGTTCATGATGAATGGTCCCATGTGGTCGCCCGGTTTTGAATCGGCTTTGAAATCCGGCACATCATTGCCGACCCACTTCTGCTGGGCTTCACTCCACCAAACCTGCCGACGTTCTGAATCCCATGGCTGCCCCGACAAATCGCATGACGCGCGGTTATACATGACCCGGCGATTTGCGGGCCATGACCAGCCCCAATTAGGATAAATCCCGAGTCCTGAAGGATCCTCAGTGCCGCGCCGCTGCATTTGTGCTCCGGCCTCAGTCCATGAGCCTGAATACAACCAATTTCCGCAAGCCGTGGTACCGTCCTCACGCAGCCATGCGAAACCCGGCACTTGTTGGCCTGCTTTGATGGTGATTCCGGGCTGGGCCGGATCTGTTAGATCGGCCAGCGCCTTTCCGCTAATCTCCTTCGCCACTTCAGCCAGCGAAGGATTCTGAGGTGTCGTATAGGGCCACGTTAGATTTAAAATCGCATCCGGAGACTTGCCACCCTCCTTTTGATAAAGCTCGCGGACTTTCAAAAATATTCGGGCAAGAACTTCCTGATCGACCTTCGCCTGTCCCGGCGGGGGAACAGCTACGTATTTCCATTGCAGCCAACGGGCCGAATTCACAAAGGTGCCATCCTTTTCAGCGAAACCGGCGCCAGGAACACGATAGACCGTGGTATTGATCTTACTCATCTCGTCTTTTGTGATGCCCGGCGAGTTCCAGAATTCCGCGGTTTCATCCGGGAACAGTTCGCAAACTACTAACCAATCCGCTTTCTTCAGAGCTTCTATGTTCTTGCGTGAGTTCGGCCCAATGGCAACGCCATTCATGCCGAAGGCAATCAATCCCTTAACCTTGCCGCTGTACATCTCATCCCACATCTCCGTCCAGGAAAACTTGCGGTCGATCTTGGGAAGATATTGATAGTTGAAGTCGTTCTCTTTTTTGGCCGAATCGCCGTATAGCGCCTTGAGAAACGACACGGCAAATTTTGGGGTGTTGGACCAGTAGTTAAAGGAGTCCCACTCGGTTGGTTTAGACGACGTGGGAGTCGTGCGCTTCAGATAGGTGGCCAAATCGCTGTCAGTCGGAGCGGGTATCTTCAGGTAGCCGGGAAAGATGTCGAACACTCCGCCCATGTCGGTAGCGCCCTGAATGTTTGAATGACCACGCAACGCATTGACGCCCCCGCCGGCACGTCCAACGTCGCCGAGTATGAGCTGAAGAATCGCGGCCGTTCGTATGATCTGCGTACCATTGGTGTGTTGTGTCCACCCAACGGCGTAGATGATCGTTGCGGCTTTCTTCATATCGCCGTCTTTACGGATCGATGTGAAGAGGTCCGCAGCTTTGAGGAATTGATCTTTCGGAATTCCGGTTATGCGTTCCACCATCTCCGGCGTGTAACGCGAATAGTGTT
>JBKPNY010000264.1:0-8798 GCA_046732835.1 Gemmatimonadota bacterium
CTCGATGGCGACCGTGTGCTTCGCTCGGCGCATGATGAATTCCCGGTGCCATCGGTCATCCGCCGGCGCACCTACATCAACGTTCGCCGTCGTCGCGAGCAGTCGGGAATGAAGCGTTTGCGAATTTACATGCGCGACAAATTCCGCTGCCAGTACTGCAGCGAGAAGAAGCCTGTCGGCGAGCTCACGCTCGATCACATTCTGCCGCGTTCGCGCGGCGGCGGTAACTCGCCGGTAAATATCGTCACGGCTTGTATGAAGTGCAACAACCGGAAGAGCAATCGCACTCCGGAAGAAGCACGAATGCCTTTGCTGAGTTCGCAGACAGCGTTGCGAGTGAAGCTCGAACGCGTGGTGCTTTGTCACTACGCAGAAGCGCGAGCCGAATGGCGCAAGTACCTCTTCATGGAAGTTCCTGATGATAGTGAAGTCATGGGCAAGGTGCATCGCGAACAACGCTTCTAAGACATTGGCGAATGCCGATCAACGCGTAGGCAAATCGTCAATCGGCAATCGGAAATCGGCAATCCGTCTGGTCGGATAGCTGAGACGGATTAGCGCGGGTCTGAAAAATCCGAAAGGTTGGTTCGATTCCAACTCCGACCACCAGCATAAGTTTCGGGTTTCGAGTTTTGGGTTGCAAGTTAGACATAGCTTTGAACTCGAAACTCGAAACCCTCAGACTCGAAACTGAAAATTTCCGCCCGAGTAGCTCAATTGATGGAGCGCTGGTCCTACAAACCAGAGGTTGAAGGTTTAAGTCCTTCCTTGGGCACCAACACGAAGGATGAATAGGAAGGATGAAGGATGAAATGCAATATCCGTTTTCTAGTTCATCCTTCAGCCTTCATCCCTCACCTTCGTTTCTCGGGCCTGTAGCTCAGCGGAACCAGAGCATCTGCCTTCTAAGCGGAAGGTCGCAGGTTCGAATCCTGCCGGGCTCACCAGTCGATTGCGGAGTAGCTCAAACTGGAAAGAGCATTCGTCTCATAAACGAGAGGGTGCGGGTTCGAATCCCGCCTCCGCGACCAACTTACGGGGCTATGATCTAACGGCTGATGATGCCTGCCTTGCAAGCAGGACGTAGAGGTTCGACTCCTCTTAGCTCCACCAAAAATTCATTCCAACATTCTGCGGTGTAGCTCAATTGGCTAACAGAGCGCTCGTCTTGTAAACGAGATGATGCGAGTTCGACTCTCGTCGCCGCAGCCAAAACCAAGGATGAAGGATGAGGAATGAACGATGAGCGATGAACGATGAACTATGAATGCTGGAGCATAATTCCACGTTCATACTTCCGCCTTCATCCTTTCTTGTGGCGTAGCCAAGTTGGTAAGGCGCCGGATTGTTAATCCGGTTACCGAAGGTTCGAATCCTTCCGCCACAGCCAGCCATCGAGGTTTCGAGTTTCGAGTTTCGAGTTTCGAGTTAGAAACCTACTGACATTACCTAACGAATTCGAAACTCGAAACTCGAATCTCGGAACTATGTTGACCCGGAGCTCGAGTGACAGAGCGGCGGCCTTTTAAGCCGTGAGGTGCGGGTTTGAGCCCCGTCGGGTCAACCAAAACTAAGACTGAAGGGTGAACGATGAACGATGGAGAATAATCTATGTTCATCCCTCCGCCGTCATCCTTCATCCTTCCCTTTGCGGGATGGTGTAACCGGCAACACCTCGGGCTTTGAACTCGAAGATGAAGGTTCGACCCCTTCTCCCGCAGCCAATTATTCGCAAATCAAAAGGTACTTCGATTGTGATTCGACGAAAGAGAACTCGTCGAGGTCAACTTATGTTCATTCGTTTTGTCAGCGGAGATATCGATGAGCGCTCGAACGTAGCGGCGGGCTTGTTTTGTGCTGCGTCCGAACTTCGCTGGCGTCATGACTTGCCGGATTACGAGTTCGACGCGCTCATGGAATTGCGGGACTGGTTTGATCGTCAGCTGAAATCTCCTTTTGACCACTTGCCGCGTGAACGTCGTTATGAATCAGCCATCTGCTGGTTCAAAGCAACCGCGCGCGAACACCTGGCAAGGGCGTGGGAGTTAGTAACAATCCTTGAACGAAACGACATTTTGATCTGGACCGTCAGGTCACCACGAACCGGATACATTCATTACGAAGATGAAGTGCAAGTATTTGCCCAGCCTGATGGTGATGTGAGGCCACTGCTGAGGAGGTAACAACTTTTTAACGCTGAAAGCGTTCGCTAATTTCAGCCCAGGTTTGCTCTGAAACCCTGGGTCAACGTCTTCAACAATCATCGTTGCAACCCTGATCCGGTAACTCGCAGGTGACCACGCTTCTTCTGCAAGTGACCAGTAGTCACTTGCGACTGACGCTTTGAAGATGCGATCTGAAGTTAGTTTGACGCAGGTGACTGATGGTCACCAGCAGGTGGTATCAAGATAACTCAAAGGTGACGCTGCTTCTTCCGCAAGTTACCGCCGGTCATTTGTAACTCATGCCTCCCAAGATGCGCTCTGAAGTTAGTTAGGCGCAGGTGACAGATCGTCATCAGCAGGTTTCGCAGCCTTGTGCTAACCTATTCGGCCGTTACTCCCCAATCGAACCACTGCGGAGGCTTATGCAATTCTAAAATCCGCACCGGAAACCCTCCCGCGGTGCCACCGCCGCAGCTGGAGTGCAGTTGAGGAACAAGGACGTCTGATTACCCCAAGTCACAATTTGCGAGTTACCTTGGCGCTAGTACTGGCGTGGACGCTTACGGCGCCTCTGACCGTCGCCGGTCAATCGTCCGCAATCTTCTCGCTGCTGTTCTACTCAACCCAAAATAGTAAAGTATCGACGGATGGTATTTGGGCTTTTGTCGATCAAAAGGTTGTGCCGAACAACTCGAACGAGGGAAGCATCTCGCCCCGCTTATCTCGGACCTCGCATCTCAACCAAACAGGACTCACTAAGTTACTCGCTCACGCTCCGAAGGAGTTTTCCAAGACTGCGGACATCACGCCCGTGGTTCTCACTTTGCCGATGGCTGACGGACAGTTTGCCAGGTTCCGCATAGTCGAATCATCGATTATGGAGCCTGCCTTAGCGTTGCGGTTCCCGGAAATCAGAACTTACCGCGGACAAGGACTGGATGATCCTTCTGTCACAACTCGTTTCGATTGGACGCCGCTTGGCTTCCACGCAATCGTCCTTGCAAACCACAGTACGATGGTCGTCGAGCCTGCCGATGCCGAGCGAGGAGATTATGTTTCGTATTACAGCCAGGATCTGCCAAGCGAAAGCGCGGTTCTTAATTGCCTCACAGCAGATGCTGATCACGCGCCGCCGGATTCCCCCAAACCACAACTTCAAAGTGCTGCTCAAACGACTGCAGCGATCCTCCCCAATGGCTCGACGCTGCGTACCTTTCGAGTGGCCATCGGCGTCACCGGTGAATACACGCAGATTTATGGCGGAGGAACAGTCAGCGGGGGATTAGCTGCCGTAATTACCGCCATCAATAATTTTGACGCTTTCTTTGAGCGTGAGGTGGCGGTTCGCCTGGTCGTTGTCGCCAATCAAACGTCGATCATTTATACCTCCGGAGCAACGGACGGTTACACGCACGCGAATCAATTCCAAATGGGGAACGAGAATCAAGCAAAACTGGATTCTATTATTGGCTCCGGCAACTATGACATTGGTCATGTATTCGACGGCCAAACGATCAGCAACGGTTACGGTGCTTCGGGAGCAGTGTCGTTCGTGGGCGGAGTTGGTGTGAACGGGCAAAAAGCAAAAGGGGCGACGCTCTTTTATTCCTTACCGCCGAGTCACCCCTACCACACTCACGCCCTGGCCCACGAGCTTGGCCATCAGTTCGGCGCGACCCACAGCTTCAACGGGACAACCTCTCCGTGTGGGCCGGAGCGCATTCCTTCTACCGCTTACGAGCCGGGCAGCGGGTCAACAATCATGGGGTACGGAGGATTGTGTGGGGCCGAAGCTATCCCTACGCAGGAGACCTATTATCATGAAGGGAGCCTTGAGCAGATCGTAGCTCTAACGACCAGCGGTCCTGCGAGCGCGATTGCGGTACTGACGCCCACAGGGAACACCCCGCCTGTAGTCCAGGCCGGAGATAGCTTTACTATTCCGGCAAACACTCCTTTCACCCTAACGGCGATGGGTAGTGATCCTGATGGCGATGCGCTCACGTTTTGTTGGGAAGAGTTTGATCTGGGAACGCCGTCACCACCTAACACCGATGACGGAAGCCGGCCGCTCTTCCGCTCGTTTTTCCCGACGACTAAAAGTTCGCGGACATTTCCACAACTATCCGACATCTTGTCCGGCACTTCCACGTTCGGTGAATCGTTGCCGAGTACCACCCGCACCATGAAGTTTCGCGTTACGGTGCGTGATAATCGCGCCGGCGGAGGCGGTATTAACTTTGCGCAGACTCTAGTAAATGTTCGGTCCGGGTTCGGTCCATTTAATGTGACCCAGCCCACTGCCTCGAGCCAGTGGCTGGCAGGCTCGATGCAGACGGTGACATGGAATGTGGCCGGCACTTCAAGCTCGCCGATCAACTGTAACAGCGTGCGCATCTTGCTTTCGATAGATGGCGGCAACACTTTCCCATTCACGCTCGCAGACGATGCGCCCAATATCGGTGTGGCAACGGTTCGGGTTCCCAATGCGGTTAGTTCGTTTGCCCGGGTGAAAGTCGAATCGGTCGGTAATGTCTTCTTTAACATATCGCTTCCGAACTTCACGATTACATCAAACCCTCAGATTCAGTCGGCGAACATAATTTCAGCTGCGAGCTTCGATCCAGCTCTGATCGCGCCTGAATCGATAGCGGTAATACTTGGTAGTAATCTTGCGACGGGTAGTATGCAAGCCCCTTCCAATCAACTGCCTACCGAGTTGCTGGGAACGAAGGTCTGGGTAAACGGAGTTCAGGCTAGCCTCTTTTTTGTCTCGTCAGGACAGATAAACTTCCTGGTCCCGCCCGGCATTGGACCCGGCAACGCAGTTATCGACGTCCTTTCGGGCGACGGAACACTTTCGAGCGACCAGGTAATGATTGCTTTGGCAGCCCCCGGACTCTTTACCGCTAACGCGCTGGGCACCGGAGCGCCATTGGCGGAAGTGACTACGGACGGATTGCGCTACTCGCCGGTAGGAAACTCAGATGGCAGTGCGAACTCAATTCATAACGGCGACTATCTAACCCTTTATGGTACCGGAATCAGGCAGACGGGGGCGGGCTCAGTGGTAATCAGCATCGGCGGCGTCAATGCACCGGTGTTTCATGCCGCTGCCGAACCGGACTTACCAGGCCTCGATCAGGTTGAGACGCGAATTCCAAACGGTGTAACCGGAGACGTCGATCTTGTGCTCTCGATCAACGGCAAGACTGCAAACGTGGTCAGGCTCAGAATTAACTAGAGCACGCTCAAGGCTGGCGTTCGAAGTGCGTAAACGTTAGGAAAGCTGGCCTCTCCCATACACAGGCTTTTCGCAATACTTCGACAGGTCCCTCGAGAAAACAAAAACGTTACTCTCTAAGATAATCAGTTTACCCAATCCAATGGGAATGCGGCAGCGTGTTTGTTTGTACCCTTGCTCGATCTCACTCACCTGCTCGAGTACGCATGCGTCACCGTCACGCCCAGTGACTTGAAAGCTTTCGGAGCCGAGCGCCAGCGGGATGTGACGGCTGGCCTTCTCGCACCGCGCGAGATCGATGACCAGCGACTCTTTCTCCCGTGGGTACACTTTGTTAACCGTCCACTGCCTGGCCTCTTTTTTGAGTAGCACGAGGTAAGTGGTCTCAGTTGGGTAGTCTTGCCGGCTGACGTCAAGCTGAGCCACCAAAAACGAAGCCTTACTTCCGGCAGCGTCGAACCCTATCCGCGAGAATGCCAGTAAACCTTTCGAGCGCGGGAACCGACTGCGAAACTTATCCCGGTCCCACTTGATTCGATACAGTTCGTGGCCCTTCTTATCGCTCGCGACCTCGTAAGGGACCGTGAGATTGAATGCATCCCTTAACTGGACGGCTGGCCCGCTTTTACTTACGAGATCGTCGAAGGTGGTCTCCGCCTCGCTATTTGCGCCCGCGAACGACTCGAGCAGGGAACGGCTGACGCCGACTTGGTTCCCGAATTCTGGTTGGATGTTCGCAGCGATGACTACCATGCCGCTTTCGTCCAGCTCGCCATCTTCGACCAAGTCTCCCTGTAGCGTATACATGGCTGTGCTGTAGGACGGAATGTACTTCTGATTGATGAACGCGGAGTAGGCCGCATACTCCTCCGCCTGGACGGCGGAAGAGTGACGCGATTGGAAAGCTCCTCCGTCCGCGAAGCCATTCGGGAAGCAGGTCGGTGATAGTAGGATGGCTGTTAATAGTGTCGCTCGGCTGAGCATGCTGAATGATAACCTCGCCTTCATTTTATTTATGCTCTGAACGCATAAAAGGGTCGTCACTTGCAGCGGAAACCAAAGGTAAAAACAGAACGCTGGTTGAAGACAGCAGTTTTGGATTGGAGTTTTGATTCAGCGCCTAAGTGATCCTCAAGCGAATGGAAAACAGAGGCAGAAATAAGCGCGGCCACTAAGGCTGTCGCTTGAAGACGTAGTTTCGCCACTTCAGCAGCATGTCGCCGTCCTTGTTCGGCTCGAAGGTCACGCGATTGCCGAAGAAACTTCCGTCATCTATGTAAAAGATGTTTTTTCCTTCTCCGGAAAGCGCCAACGGAGCTTCTTTCATGTAGACATTCGATCCTGGCCGAAGGTTGGGGACGCTCACGACCAACGTCTGTTTGACCAGGCCAATGTCAAATTCGCTAAACGTCAAAGTCGGAATCGCGCTCGAGTCGGTGATAACATATCGCCCTGCATATTTTTGCCACCTTGGCAGCGCCTCCTTCAGCATTTCATTCCGCATTTTATCCTGTGCATGCTCCACGGATTTTGCGAGCACGGGGGTTAATTTCTTGAGGAGGTTGTACCCCACCCAGAAAGGCTCAGTTTGAGTGTTAGTCAAAAGGGCCATCCCGAGCTGGCGCGGGTAGTTGATATAAACGATGGACGAAAAGCCCGCCGTGCCGCCGTCTTTGTAATTGATTTGCTCGCCGCCAAATGGCCCAGCTCCGAAGCCGATAGTGGAACCCTCGACCCACAGCGACATAGGCTTTCCCTGGTCATTTCTTCTTATGTCTGTGCTTACCGCTACGGGAATCAACATCTCCAGTAGCGAGCTGCTCCCGAGGACTTGCTTGCCGCCGCGCGGGCCTTCCCGGAAAAACAAAGACAAGAACTTTGCCAGATCGTCCACGCTCGAATAGAGCATGCCGGAGGCGAGGCCATATTTCTGGTAAGGCGCTCGTTCGTAAGTTCCATCCGGTTGTGGGGACTTGTAGCCCACCGCGAAGTGTCGCTTCATCTCGTCAGTTAGCGCAAAACCGCTGTCATTCATTCCGAGCGGTCTGAGGATCTGACTCGCGACGTACTGGTCATAGGGTTGTTTAGCGATTCGAGACAGGGCCAGACCCATGATGTTGTAACCGAGGTTAGAGTAATGGAATCTGCTCATGGCGGGCAGTACCATCTCGACATTTTTGAGACTCTTCAATTGTTCTTCGACTGAAGGAAAGTCTTCCGTGAATTGGTACTCGTGAAGCATGGGAGGTTCCCGGGGCAGTCCCGAATAGTGTGCAGCAACCTGACGGAACGTCGCCGGTCGGGCGTCTGGGAATGGCGATTTGATCTTGAATTCAGGAAGGTACTTTTCAATCGGATCGTCAAGCTGCAGTTTCCCGGCATCGCGCAACTGCATGAGCATCAGGGCAGTAAATGCCTTGGTCACAGACCCTATGCGGTAGACCGTTTGTGGATCGGCGGGAATTTTTTTCTCGAGATCAGCGTAACCAAAGCCTTTGGCTAGCAGAACGTCGTCACCGTAGACAATCACCAGCGACATACCGGGCATCTTTGCTTTCAGCCGGGCGTTCTCGGCATCGGTCTCAATCTCGGTAAGAATGGCACGTAGGTCAGGATCATTCTTGTCCACCGCCACGGCAGTGCGAGGGTAAACTGGCCTGGGATAAAACTGAGCGAGTGTTGCTGTATGAAAAAGAAAAATGAGAACAATCGCTGCTGCACCATGAGGTTTCGACCACGCCGATAGAGCCCACGGTTTTTTGGTTGATGAGTTTTTCATTTCGCTGCCTTCTTGATTTTCGCTTCAGGGGAGCGCGATGTTTATAGAAATGGTTCTAACTCAATAACTCGTGCTCCAGCGGAGCGCAGTGTTTCCTATCATTGGTACGTGGTGGCAATCATGTTTCGCTCCGACGGAGCGAGAAAGCCGTTCTTAGAAGGTCGCGTTTTCTATAAACATCTCGCCCCGAACGGGGCGAACAAATCAAACTAATTAATAATCTCTCCTTTGTTGTTCGACAACTTTTCTCGCCATGCTTGGATCTGTTCAGGTGTTTGTCTCACCCAGTCTGCCAATTCGCCAACGATCTTCAAAGGCGCCCGGCTGCGATACGAACGCGTTGGATTGCCGGGGAATTTCTTGTTTGTAACGTTGGGGTCGTTTTCAAAACTCCCGGTCGGTTCAACGACATAGACACGTTCCGGCCCCTCACCATTCGCTAAGGCTGCGGCGAGTCCCGCCCCGTTAGGCAGGGCTGTAAAATAGATGTGATTCATCACGAGATCGGTTTTGTAATTAGAACTGCCGCCGGCGGTCAGCAAATCGCCAACCTGCAGATCCGCTTTCGTTCCGTGATAAAAAGGACCGCTGTCAGAAGGTTCGTCCGAGA
>JBKPNY010000265.1:0-1285 GCA_046732835.1 Gemmatimonadota bacterium
GGCCTTTGACGGACAAAACAATAATCGGGACTTCAGAAAACGCGCGCAGCCGGCGACATAGTTGGAGCCCGTTCATGTTTGGCATGGAGAGGTCAGTAACAACCAGATCCGGCTGCCAGTCATTGAACGTTTGCAAGGCGGCCTCACCGTCAGCGGCAACGTGCACGTCGTAACCTTTAGCGGTGAGGCCACGCGTTAACACACGAGTTATTTGCCGTTCGTCGTCCACCAAGAGGATGCGCTGTTTCGGATTCATCCGCGTTTATTTGATTCGTTCGATCGCGTGTGTTTCGGGTTCAGCCGTTAAAGGTTATGACGATCCGGGCGCCACCGTGTCTGCGGCCTTCTTCGATCCAGATCCGGCCTTCATGCGCCTCAACAATGCCGTGGGCGATAGCCAAGCCCATGCCGGTGCCGCTTGGCTGAAACTCCGCCGCTCCGCGAGTGGCCCTGTAAAACTTATCGAAAACTTTCGTTCTTAGTTCAGTCGGAATTCCCGGCCCCTCATCTTCAACAATCAAGCGCACTTCGTTATCGCTACCTTTCTCGACGTCAACGGTGATTAAAGATCCGTGACTCGAGTACTTGGCCGCGTTATCAAGCAACACATAAACCACCTCGACGAGCGACGGCTCATCAACCTTCACCGGCGGGAGGTTGTCTTCAAAGCGCAGTTCAATCCTATGCGAACGTGTTCGCGGCTCAGCGCGCTTGACCGCCGCTTTCACAATTTCATCCAGCGAACCCCAGTGTCGCCGCAAGTGCAATTCACCAGCTTCGATGCGTGCGAGTTCCATTAAACTCTCGATGAAACGATCAAGCCGATCTGCTTCCTCATCGATCACTTCCAGCATTTCTCGCCGCCCCGCCTCACCCAGACGTGTTGGTGAATCACCCCCATTAATGGCACCTTCATCACCGAGCAGCGTCGTTACGGATGCTTTGATTGAAGTGAGCGGGGTTCGCAAATCATGTGTCACCGCATCGAGTAAAGCAGATTTCAGTCGTTCGCTTTGCTTAACTGCCTTGGCCTGGCTCGCTTGTTCGAAGCTCTCCTGCAACTCCTGGTAGAGGCGCTCACTCTCGCGCCGAGCAGTCGTCGCTTCTTCTGCGCGTCGCTTCGCGCGAGCCGACAGCTGCCCGACAGTGAACGCCGTTACCAAAAATGCTCCCAGCGCGATCCAGTTTTCGGGTTCAGAAATACTGAACGTGTGGACAGGCGGCAGGAAGAAAAAGTTGAAGCAGATAACGCCCAGCAGCGACGCCAGCACAGCCGGACGCGGTC
>JBKPNY010000266.1:0-3964 GCA_046732835.1 Gemmatimonadota bacterium
TGGGTGGATGAAATCATCATGGTGAAAGTGGCAGACAGCGCCACTGCCGATTCACTCATGGTCAGTTTTGGATCGACGCAGTTCAATGTCTCATCGGTTCGCGGAAATGTTGGCGGACCGTACGGTCAGCCCGTCGAGCTCGAAGGGGTTACGATTGCGGTCTCGAAAAAACCAGCGATTTCCAGAGCAGCGTTCAAGGTCATCTCGCGTGAAGCGGCAATCGATCACGCACTCGGCGGATTCTCCGCGTCGATAAGAGACAAGACCGACATCATCGATTTGTCGTATACCGGAAGCGAGCCGCACGAGGTCAAGCGCATTGTGAATGCGATGGCCGAAGGATTCCAGGTGCAGAACGCGACCAACGCGCAGCAGCAGTCTCGTCGCCGACGAATTTTCCTCGAGGGACAGCTGCGCGCGACTGATTCTTCACTCTCGCGCGCAACAGCCGCGTACAGCGGCTATCGCAGCAGTCGAAAGGTGTTCAGCTCTGCCAACAAAGCGGGCGCGCAGGAACAGGGCCTGGTCAATATCGATATGCGTCGCGCCGAGCTCGATGCAGAACGCTCGACATACCAGTCACTTCTCGCGCAAGCCGAGGCAGGGGGTGCCACAAGCTCGAACATCAGGGCTCTCATCTCGTCCCCGGGAATTGCAGAAAATCCCGTTGTGACACAGCTCGCGGGACAGCTCGCGTCTCTCGAGAAAGCCCGCGACACCCTCATGTCATCAGGTGCTGCGCCTTCAAATCCGGACGTCATTGCAGTGAACGCGATGATTCCGCAGACGGCATCCCAGATTCTCGATGCGGTGCGCAGTCAGATTCAGTCGATCAATGCGCGTATTGCAGCGCTCGACCGACTCCGTGCATCAGGCGCTTCGCAGATTGCAGCAGCGCCTGCAGGCGAGAGCGAAGAGGAGCAGCTGCAGCAGAACGTGCAGACAATTCAGCAGATGGCTGCCTCGCTCCAGCAGGAACTACAGCGCGCGAAAATGTCTGAAGCCGTCGAGGCGGGACAGGTCGAGATTGTGGATCTCGCGTCATCACCCGGTTATCAGATAGCGACCGGGAACTCTCGCAAGCTCCTGCTCGGAATTCTCGTTGGCTTGATGCTGGGTGTTGGTGCGGCGATCGTTCTCGATAACCTCAACGATTCCATTCGCCGGCGCAGTGACATCGAGCGCGTTCTAAAGGTTCCGGGTCTTGCCGTCATCCCGAGAATTGCCGGAGGCGCTCCGCCGCCGCCGAACCGCATGGCGAGAGCGCTCACTGCGCGCACCGGTTTATCGAAGGGCCGCCCGCACGTCAAATCGAATGGCGACCTGGTAACTGTTACAGACGCGCAATCATCCGGAGCCGAGGCATTCCGGACGCTGCGCACCAACCTGATGTACTCGCAGGCTGTGAAGGAGCTGCGCACGCTCGTTGTCACAAGCGCTGCACCTTCGGAAGGAAAATCAACCACTGCAGCAAACTCCGCCGTTACACTCGCGCAGCAGGGATTGAGAGTTCTTCTCGTCGATGCGGATCTGCGGCGCGCGCGGCTGCACAGGATGTTCAACGTCGCACGCGAGCCCGGTCTCACCGAATTGATTCTCGGGCAGGCTGAAGCAGACGAGATTACGCGACCGACCGAGGTTACGGGTCTCTACGTTCTGCCGTCGGGAAAGCTTCCGCCAAATCCCGCCGAGCTTATTGGTGGAGAGGGAATGCGTCGCGCTTTGCAGTCGCTGTCGGAAGCATTCGACATTCTTGTAATCGATACGCCGCCGCTGCTTGCCGCTTCAGATGCTGCGGTACTTGCGACTCTCGTCGACGGTGTGGTTCTCGTGCTTCGCGCGGGCTCGACTGATATCCCCGCTGCTCAGCAGTCGATGGAGCAGCTGAAGAATGTCGGTGCCAGAGTGATTGGTGCGGTGCTCAATGATCCCGATACCAAGGTCCCCGAGTACGGCGCGTACTACCGGTACGAGTACGACTACGCCGCGTCACCTGACTGACGAGTCACCGTTCGCCAGCGTCTGATACTCGCGCCAGTGCACGGTGGCTGCTGAAGTCCACGACATATCCTTCTGCGCTTTTTCGGCCTGGCTGGTGTCAGCGTTGAATTCCCCATTCGCAACCGACTGAAGCGCAGCGCATAAAGCTTCCGGCGATTCCGGTTCAATGACGGAGCCAAGCCGATATCGAGAGACTGTGGGACCAATTTCTCCCACCCGGCTGGAAATCACTGGAATGCCCACCGCGATGGCCATTCCGAGAACTGCGCTCTGGCTCGCAAAAGACGATCGATATGGAAGCACGAGGACATCGCACATTCCGAAGATCTCCGGAATCTCTTCGTCTGGAATGAATTGAGTGATCCACACGATTCTCCTGCGCGCATCATCATCGAGATTGTTGGCGTAAGACTCGACTGATGCTTCGCTGCGCCCAGCGGAGCGGCCGGCGACAACGATCCAAAGTCGATCGTTCGAAACTTTGGCAAATGCGTTGAGCAGGATGTCGAGCCCTTTATTCGCGCGCACTGACCCGAAGAAAAGCGCGACGCGCGCATTCGAAGGAATGCCGTGACGCGCGCGGCTCTCATCGCGTGAGATTTTTGCCCGGGGCAATTCGGGTATGCCAAACGGAATAATTCTCGTTCTGTTTTTTGCGGACACTCCGTACTGCTCGCCCAATGCGTCGCGCGTCCACTCACCATGGACGAGAATTCTGTCAGCATTCTCGAAGCCCGAGCTCATCACACTTAATCCAATCGGCGTATCGCTGTGCTTGACAGGTAGGTCATGCACGGTGACGACAGTCTTCACTCCGAGCAGCCGGCAAATCGCATAGATGGCCCGGCTCGCTACAGCTGTACCGAGAAAGTGTGCGACATCCGGACGGTTCCTGCGGATGGCGTTGATTATTGCAAGCTGCTGCCGAGCCCATTGTAGAGCATATCTCGCCGCTCGAGCTGGTTTCGATTTGTTCTGACCCCCGGTGAGCTCAGGGAGTGTAAGGCCCTCGCTAATTCCAGCGAGACCTGCTGGACCTGCAAGGATCACGGACCTTTCCTCAGCAGATTCCGTCAGTGCTTTAGAAAGATGGGACGCGTAATCAGCAGTGCCTCCATGCTTCCAGATCTCGAATAGCAATATGCGCATTCAATAAACTACGGGCAGTACGGAACTACGGGGAACTGCTCTGAAGCACAGATGACACAGATGTACGCAGATGAGCACAGATGCACTACGGAAAACCTTTTTTAGGTTAAAAGGCGGATCTACGGTCCGTGGTCAAAAAAAGAAAAAAGCCTTTGCGTAGTCCATCTGCGCTCATCTGCGACCATCTGCGTCATCTGTGCTTCAGAGCAGTTCCGCAGTTCCGCAGTTCCGCAGTTCCGCAGTTCCCGTAGTTAGTCCTTATTCCGTTTCCGAGATTAGTTTTGATGATTCCTCATTCCACCCGGTAATAACTCAGCAACATGGCGATTTTCATACATCCTACCGCGGAAGTCTCCAAAGAGGCAACCGTGGGGGACGGCACAACTGTCTGGAACTTTGCCCAGATTCGTGAAGGCGCAGTGCTCGGCAACGACTGCGTCGTAAGCAAAGGCGTGTACGTCGACATGAACGTTTCAATCGGCAATCGTGTCAAGCTTCAGAACAACGCCTCGATTTATCATGGCGCGGTGATCGAGGACTGGGTATTTGTAGGCCCGCACGTCTGCTTCACAAACGACCTTCGTCCACGTGCAGTAAATCCGGACGGAACGGTTAAGGATCCGCTGGATTGGACAATTACGCCAACGCATGTTGGAAAGGGCGCTGCAATCGGAGCAAACTCCACTATTCGCTGCGGCGTTACCATAGGCGAGTGGGCAATGATTGGAGCAGGCAGCGTCGTGGCTCAGGATGTACCGGCATATACACTGGTGCTTGGAAACCCCGCAAAATTTCGCAGCCTGATCTGCCCCTG
>JBKPNY010000267.1:0-1520 GCA_046732835.1 Gemmatimonadota bacterium
GCGCTGCCATCCGCGGGCAAAAGATTCATGGGAATCATCGAGAACTGCAAACTCGCGCCGCCCTGTAGAAACAGCACGTGGTAGTTGTTGGGAATTCCCAGCAGCTCGCGCAAACCGGAATCTGCGCGCGCGAAGATCTCATCGAAGGTTTTTGAGCGATGGCTAATTTCCATTAGCGACATGCCGACCCCGGGCAGGCTCAACATATCGCGCTGGGCTTCTTCCAGTACGGCGACAGGCAAGACGGCAGGACCGGCGCTGAAGTTATGTATTCGTTGCGTCATCAATGCTCCTGAGAACTAGTGAATAGTGAATGGTCAATCGTGAAGTTAAGACTGCGTGCACGATTAATTATTCACTATTCACTATTAACTATTCACTATTTACTGTTTCCCTGCTGCGAGCGCATCATCCGTCCCGCAACTCGCGTGATGAGCGACCGCGGTACGAGTCGCTCGCTCTGCGTCATGAAATAATTTGTCCAACCGGAAATAATGTGGCTGCGATTACGGGCCAGGCCACGCAACGCAGTATCGACTACTTCTTCCGGCGTTTGCGCTACACGCGCGGGAGGCTTTTGCCCGCGTGCGGCTTCAAAGAAATTCGTCTCCGTGACGCCGGGACACAAAGCCATAACCTGGATTCCTCGGCTCCGATTCTCTTCCCACAGCGCCTCCGAAAACGACAACACAAAAGCTTTGGTGGCGGCGTAGGTTGCCATAAACGGGACCGGCTGAAACGCCGCGGTTGAGGCAACGTTAATGATCGTTCCCTGCTTGCGCGCAAGCATCGGCTGCAAAAACAGGTGCGTGAGTTCGACGAGAGACTTGATGTTCAAATCAATCATGTTCAACTCCCGAGCGAGATCGAGTTTTGCAAAGTCGCCCATCGAGCCGAATCCGGCGTTATTGATCAGCATTTCCACCGAGAGACCGCGCTGCTCAACTTCTTCAAACAAACGGGCCGCCGATTCAGGCTGACTCAAATCAAGCGCGATATATTGCGCGCGAACGTTGTTCGACCGGCCGAGCTCGTTGCACAAGGTGATGAGTTTGTCTTCTGAACGTGCGACCAGCAGAACGCTTCGGCCTCGCGCAGCGAGCTTGCGAGCAAAGACTTCGCCAATACCGCTGGAGGCGCCCGTGATCAGCGTAATGTTCATCTGCTCATTTCCGATTCAGATCGCCTGTTGACGTCAGTTTTTCAGTTCAAGCAAATCGAGTTCAAGAATATCGGAATTCACGCTGCGCAAACGATCGAGCGTCTCTCGCGACGGCGCGTTGTCGAGATTAATTCGGGCCACTGCAGCCTCCGCGCCTTCAAACACGATGTTTTCCATCTCCTGCACGTTGATGTGTTCGCTCTTGATCGCATCGAGCACGGCAGCCAGAACTCCCGGCCGATCAAGGTGACGCACGACGAGGCGATGCGTGGCCGGGGTTTGTCGTGCGAGGTTTACTACGTTTGGAACGTTGCCCGTCTCTTTGAACTCGCGAACGATCCGCACAGTTTCTGCTGCG
>JBKPNY010000268.1:0-3058 GCA_046732835.1 Gemmatimonadota bacterium
GCCGAAGGAATGTCGGATGAGATCACTACTGAGCTTGCTCGCGTCCCGGGGCTGACGCTCGCATCACGCAACAGTGTGGCGAAGTATCGCGGAGCAGATCCAATAGACGTTGGAAAGGCACTCGATGTTGGCGCAGTAATCGGCGGAACTGTGCGTCGCGCAGGAGACAGGCTCAGGCTTACGGCTCAGCTCACTGATGCATCGAGCGGCAAGCTGATGTGGAGCAATACGTTCGAGCAGAAAGTTCAGGACGTCTTTGCGATGCAGGACTCGATCACGAAATCGATTGTCGAGGCTCTCAAGCTCAAACTCAGCGAGTCGCACAAAGTCGCAGCGAGCAACACTCAAGGCACGAGCAATCTCGAGGCATACGACCTGTATCTGCGCGGTCGATACCTGCTGCAGCGACGCGGACACTACCTGTATCAGGCGCTTGACCGGTTTGAGG
This sequence comes from Gemmatimonadota bacterium, assembly GCA_046732835.1. Classification (GTDB taxonomy): domain Bacteria; phylum Gemmatimonadota; class Gemmatimonadetes; order Gemmatimonadales; family Gemmatimonadaceae; genus UBA4720. The sequence goes on from JBKPNY010000268.1 coordinate 449, forward strand.
AAGCCACGAAGAAGGATCCGCAGTTCGCGCGCGCGTTTGCGGGCTACGCAATGGCCGCTTCAGTTCTCCCGCAATACACCGATGCTCCTGCCGATTCGATCACTCCAATTGGATTGAGGTTTGGCCGCCGCGCGATGCAGCTCGACCCGAATCTCGCGGATGCGTACCTCGGCGTCGGCAACATGGTTCAATACAACTTTGAGTGGGACGAATCGATCAGGCTTTTCAAGCGTGCAATCGAGATCGAGCCGAACAACGCGACCGCACATCAATGGCTTGGCGACGTATACACGGTGACGGGGCGCGCCAAAGAGTCTGTCGCCGAGCTGAGAAAAGCGACGCAGCTGGAACCTTCATCGGCCACCATTCGACAGGATCTGGGAGGGACGCTCTTCAATTTGGGGTACATAGATGAAGCGGCCGGCGAACTGGCGAGAACTTTCGAGCTCGACAGCGCGTTTCCATACAACAAACTGAACAAGGCGATTCTTCATTACGGGAGACGTCAGTTCGATTCAGTTGTCGCAATCAAGGGCGATCCCTATCCTCCTTACGTCGCGATCTTTCGGATGATGGCCTATGCGAGATTGAAAGATGAGAAGAGCAGGCAGCACCTTCGCGACAGTCTCATCAAAGAGCTGAGAAAACCGGGAGGCGACCCGGATGGATCGCGGCGCGCGGTCTACTTCGCCGCGATCCGTGATGCCGATTCGACGTTCTACTACATCAATCGTGTCATCGACATGCGAGGCGCGCTCTTATTCAGTGCAAGCGTGCCGTGCTTCCCGATATTCGACTTCATTCACAACGACCCGCGATGGAACCAGGCGCTGAAGCGAATGAAAGCGCAGACATGTGAAGGAATCGTCGCGATGTACTGATTGGGCAGGGCCTATCCTATGGTAGTGTCTTGCATATCAAGCGAATTCCTTCAGTGCTAACCCAGACGGTTATGAGAGGCGGGTGCTGAGTGACCAGTTCTGAGTTTCCTGTTCCCAGTTAAAACCCGGAACCCACAACCCGGAACCGGTAACTCATAACCCGCGTCTGATCACCGTCTGGGTTTTTTGCAGCTTCCTGATTAGGAAAGAGCGTTTTCGATTCTCTCTTTCGCAGAGGGAGAGATGAATCTTGTTGAATGCAGGATTATAAGAAACTCAACGTCTGGCATGAGGCGCATGCGCACATACTCAAAGTGCGCGGGGCAACGAACCGCTTTCCTCGCTCAGGTTACGCAAACCTGAAAAGCCAGCTTCTCGAAGCTGTAGAATCCATCGCGTTCAATATTGTCGAAGGCTCTGGCGCAGCAACGCAGAAAGAGTTTGCGCGATTCCTCGACATCAGTATCAAATCATCATGCGAGACTGAATATCAACTGAAACTCGCCCACGATTATGAAATCCTAACAGTAGCTGAATGCGAAGATCTCTCAGAAAAGACTATAAGGATTCGGAAGATGCTCTGCGGGCTACGTAAGCGAGTGATCAACAGAATCGACCCAGATGACGACCTGAACCCAGACGGTTAACAGAGGCGGGTTTTGGGTTGACGGTTTCGCGGTTTCCGGTTTCCGGTTTAACTCGAGACGGAGCACTCAATACTGGCAACTCAAAACCCGCCTCTCATAACCGTCTGGGTCCCCAACAGCATGAACATCCGGTTACGCATGTAAGGATCCCGTTATCCCTCCCTCTCGGCATTGACAGGGGAAAAAACCGCTCATATGAGTGGGCTGACGACATTCCCTCATCAACCACAGGAGGGTGTATGAGAAAGAAATGTCTGTGGATCGCGGCATTACTGCTGTGGTCCCTCCCCGCCTTCGCGCAAACGCGCACCGTGACCGGAACAGTTACCGATGCACAGTCAGGTCAACCCATCGAAGGGGTTCGCGTGGTGGTTCGCGGAACAACCAACGGCGCAACGACTGCGGCCAATGGAAAGTTCACGCTGCGCACTGCACCGGATGGCGCGGTCACCGTCACAGTACGACGCATCGGATATCAGCCTGCAACAGTGAACATCGCTGCAGGACAATCCGACATCACCGCGACTCTCGTTCGCGATCCGCTGCGACTTTCTGAAGTCGTGGTGACAGGGCAGGCAACCGGTGTCGAAAGAAGAAATCTTGCAAACGCAGTCGCGACAGTAAGCCAGGAAGATGTACAGCGCGTCTCGGCACAAAGTCTCGAGCATGCACTGCAAGGCAAAGTTGCCGGCGCGACAATCTCCACCAACTCGGGTGCACCAGGTGGGGGCGTGCAAGTACGAATGCGCGGGATCACTTCGATCAACGCTTCAGCAGAACCGCTGTATGTCGTCGACGGAGTTGTTCTCTCGAACGTTGCAATTCCGTCTAACCAGAATGCGGTCACACGCTCTACTGGTGGATCCAATCCCGCGTTGACGCAGGATGCTCAGGTCAACAGAATCGCTGACTTGAACCCGAACGACATCGAGAACATCGAGATCCTGAAGGGCGCATCGGCATCCGCGATCTACGGATCGCGTGCCTCCAACGGCGTGATCATCATCACGACTCGCCGCGGCAGGACGTCGGGACGCGTCATCAACGCAATCCAGCGCGTAGGATTCTCAGCGATCTCCAAT
>JBKPNY010000269.1:0-8459 GCA_046732835.1 Gemmatimonadota bacterium
AGCAGTGGACCGGAAACAAGATCTACGTCGCCGACAATCCGCCATATGGCGCGACGTTGACGTATCGTCTTCCGGCCGGAGATTCGCGACGTGACACGACGCGCATCGTAATTACCGATGTGAAGGGCGATGTAGTTCGCCGCCTCACGGGTCCTGGAGGCGCGGGTGTGCATCGCGTGACATGGGATCTGCGTGGATCGCCGCGCCCGCTTGGTCCTGCGGGAATTCGCGACAGCATCAATGCTGCGCGAGTGAGACGTCAACGCGAGGATTCACTGCGCACTGCCGGCGGCGATACAACCGGTGCGGGAAGAAATCTCCCGGGGATGGACACCACCGCGATGCGGAGCATGCGCGATTCGATGAATGCAATGCGTGCGCGGAATGACACCGCAGGCATGCGTGCACTGCGCGAAAAAATGCAGGCGCAGAGCGGTGGACGGCCCGGCGCTGGACGCGGTCGCGGGCCCGGAGGATTTGGCGGGCCCGGTGCGTCGGGTGAGATAAATCTTCGCCCCGCGGAGGCTCCTCCTGGACAGCAGGGTCAGGGTGGCGGTGGCGGTGGTGGCCGTTTCGGCGGCGGGCAGCGAGCGGGCGGCGCTGTTGCTGAGGGCGATTATCTCGTCACCATTACCGCGAATGGAAGTACGATGAAGCGGGTTCTTCACGTCGAACGCATCGGAGACATTCCCGAAGACAGTGGATTTGGCGGGGATGAGGGGGACGACGAAGGGGAAGAGCATTAAACTCCAGACTCGAGATGACAGGTGGGAGATCAAAGATCTTTGATCTTCCACCCGGCATCTCGAGTCTGGAGTTGGTTCTCCTTACATCTTTCTTACCAAGAGGGAACTGACTGCTGACCGACCGTCCTTACAACTCCGGTATATTCCACCTTTCCGACAAGGATCAGCGTGGACGGCAGCGCCATCGCAGGTGAAGCCCCAAAACGAATGAAGCCGATAAGCGCGCGACGGCGGCCGCAATCGCTGCTTCTCGTCGCGCTGCTTGCGTTCGCTCTTGTCATTACCGGAGTACTCGGCTGGCAGGCACTGGATGCCGAGCGGTCGCATCGCGCCGCAGCAGAGCGCGCGCTTACCGACTATGCGCGATTCGCTGCCTGGCAGCTCAATCAGCAGGCGTCGCAGGAAATGCTCGGCGCAATGATCTCGACGTTCATTTTACCGTTGACTCGCGTTCAGCCTGATCATCCGGAAACATGGCCGTCGCCAGACGAGTTCCGCGAAGCCTCGCTGCAACCTCCGGCTCCGGCGAAGTATCTCGACGGCACCCGGTTTTTTTTCCGGTTCAGCTGGCGCGACAGCTCGATTGCAATTGCCGGCCAGCAGCCGTCACCCAGGGTTCTTAGATGGGTGAGAGACACTGTCCTCACAGCGCCGGCGAGATTCCGCGCCCCGCCAATTCGGACTCAGGCATTCGGCTCAGCTGATCGACAGCCGGCGAGCAGACTGGGCGTTATTGTCGGTAACGATTCCTACGTCGCGACGATCGACAGTCTCGACGGCCGACTGAGAGTTGTCGTATTCGTCATTTCACGCGACGCAGAAGGCAAACCGCTCGTCAGCTACGGTTTCGAAACTGATGCGCGCTCATTCGTTCAGCCTCTGATCGATTCGGTCCTGGTAAGAACGCCTCTTCTTCCACCATCGCTGCTGCAGGGCGCGTCGAGAGATTCTGTCATTGCCGTGAGAGTTTCCGCGGTGCAGCCTGGGGATGTCTTTCGATCGAGCTCGAAGAAATTTCCCGAGACTTTCGCTGTAGTCGACACACTCGACGAACGATTCAGCAAAATGCGGCTCTCTGTTTCGCTTCGCCCCGATCTCGCTCCGCAGCTTGTTGTCGGAGGGCTGCCGCGATCGCGACTGCCGATTCTCGTGGGACTGTTCGCACTCACTGCTTGTCTCGTCGTTGCGGCGATCTATCAGCTTCGCCGGCAGCAGCAGCTCGCGCAGCTTCGCGTTGATTTCGTCTCGGGTGTATCGCACGAGCTTCGCACGCCGCTCGCGCAGATCCGCCTCTTCGCAGAGCTTCTGAGAAACGGTCAGCTCCGCTCTGATGCTGAACGAGAGAGATCGTTCGGAATCATTGACGAGGAAGCGCAGCGCCTCACTTATCTCGTCGAAAATGTTCTCGCTTTCGCGCGGTCCGAGCACGGCAGGAGTGCCGTTATCGCCGAGCCGCTCGAAATGGATCGTGAGATGCAGGCGGCGATCGATGCATTTGCCCCGCTCGCGCGTGTTCGTCGCGCGAAGATCAACGCGAGCATCGAGCCCGGTCTGGTTGCACGAGTCGATCCGCGTGGACTTCGGCAGATTGTGCTCAATCTCCTCGACAACGCAGTGAAATACGGACCGCTCGGTCAGACGGTGAAGGTTTCTCTCTCCTCGACCGAAGACAAAGTCATCATCGGAATCGAGGACAAGGGTCCGGGCGTTCCAAAGAGCGAGCGAGAGAAAATCTGGGATCCCTATGTCAGGCTTTCGCGCGCCACTGAATCAGCAGCAGGAGGAAGCGGGATCGGGCTCTCGATTGTTCGCGAGCTCGTGAGGCTTCACGACGGGCGCACCTGGGTAGAGGATGCACCCGGAGGTGGCGCGCGATTTGTGATTGAATTTCCGCGAATCGTCGGTCTCAAGACCGGCGAGCACACGATCTACGCGCAACGACAATCAGCGGGGGTGAGTGGATGACGAAAGTTCTTGTCGTTGAAGACAACGCGAATCTCGCGTTCGGATTGACTCGGAGTCTTGAATCGGAAGGATACGAAGTGGAAGCCGCGGAGGATGGTCTTCGCGGGTTCGAGATGGCCCGATCGACAAATCCCGATCTCGTCGTGCTCGATCTCATGCTTCCCGGCATGGACGGGTACACCATTCTCAAGAAACTGAGAGCGGAAGGGAAGGACGTGCCGGTTCTCATCCTCACGGCCCGCGGTGAAGAGGCCGACAAGGTTTTCGGCTTTCGACTCGGTGCAGACGATTACGTCACCAAGCCTTTCAGCTTGTCAGAGCTGCTAGCGCGTGTTCAGGCGATTCTCCGGCGCGCGAAAGGTGGTGATCGACGGGATGGCGAAGCGGTCGAGGAGTTCGGTGATGTGTCGATCAACACTCTGGCGAGATCAGTTCATAAGGGGGAGACCGAAGTCGCGCTCACACCAAAGGAATTCGATCTGCTGTTAGCGTTGATTCGCCGTCGCGGTGCGGTTGCATCGCGACTGGAGCTGCTCAAGGAAGTCTGGGGTCATCAGGCTGAAGTGATGACGCGGACTGTGGACATCCACATCGCCGAGCTGCGAAGAAAGCTGGAGCATGATCCTTCCAGCCCAAAGCACATCCTGACTGTCTGGAAGGCGGGCTACAGACTGCAGGTATGACGACAAATGCTGAATGCTGACCTGATCAGAAATCAGCATTCAGCATTCAGATTTTTGGACCAGGAATTCGCGGAGCTCGCGGTTTTGGTGCGGGCTTTGGTGGAATTTTCGGACGCGGACCTTTCGGCTTCACGATCAGCTTGTCCCCGATGCGTACCTTGTCACTCGGCAGATTATTCCACTGCTTGATGTATTCGGAACTCGTATCGAATCGCGTGGCGATGCTGGAGATAGCGTCGCCACGTTTCACTGTGTAGTAGATCGGCTCATCGATAAGCGCGGCGATTGCAGCGCGGATTCTTCTTTCGCGGATTGCTTCGACCCGCTGGGCGTCCAGCCTGCGGTTTACATGATCGATCAAACTGTCGAGAGCCTCCGCGTCGCCTCGTGATGCGGCAAAAATCTGCGTTCCGGCAGTGGGATGTTTTATGCGAACGCCGTGAGCGGTGAGGAAGTAAAGACGCTCCGCTTTCATCGACAGCATCGTGTCGTTCGGAAACTCGTAAGTAAGAACTGTCTGGGGCGCATCCTCGTTCTCGAGCTTATCGCTCGGCGCAATTCCAACGAAGATCACGCGATCGTTGGTGGCAACCAGAAGACCGTTGGCGGCTCGATAATAGTCGGTAGGCCTGCGCTGGAACGCCTTGGCGAACTTTTCGACATGCTCACCATAATGAAGCATTCCGCCCTGAAGCTCACGCGAGGCCGATTTCCACGCGCCGCGAGCATCGACGTGACGCATGAATACCGCATAGCCGAACACCATAATGCCCACGATCACGATGAAGAGGCCGATTATCGTTTTTTTTATGAACCGAAACCAGCGGTATATGCCTTCTGATTCTTTCATCGTTTCCAGTTGTTGGCGCGCGGGACAGGGGCAAGCTCCATACCCACAAGCGGCATGCATGGTGCAGATTTAAACATCATGGACACGCCCGAAAGCGACGTTCGCCAGGAGACCGAAGACCTCGCATTTCCGAACGACCGGCGCCGATCGGCGGGCAGCGTCTACACGAACGTGAGACGGCGCGCCGACGAGCGTAAACCTCGCAAGCGATGGCAGAAGCTACTGCTTGCGGCCGCACATGGAATTGGCGCGAGCGCATTGCTCGCAGCAGGCGTGGTGTGGACTCTGAACCATCAGCAGGGGAAATACGTGAAGGCGGGCGAGCTGCTTAAGCTACCCGCCTCGTTAGTCGTTGCTCCGCCGCCACTGACTGAGCAGGTCTTCCGGGTCTCCAGTGTTCTGAGGAAATACACCAAAGACACGGTTCGAGCGAACACGATCGCAAATGCGATCATACGCGAGGGAGGGAAGCGCAATCTCGACCCGGCGCTTCTTGTGGGCTTGCTGCTCACCGAAAACGCCAAGCTCGACCCCCAGGCCAGGTCCAACGTGAGCGCACGCGGGCTGATGCAGGTGATGCCATTCCATGCGGGAAAGTGGAAGGCGTGCCCGTCGAAGGACCTTGCAGACATCGACTCCAACATCTGTTACGGGACAAGCATCCTGGCGGACCTCGTGAGGCGCTCACCTTCAATGAAGGCCGCCCTGCAGCGCTATAACGGGTGCGTGAGGGGGACCAATACGCCCAATTGCTATACGTATTCGGGCAAGGTCATGAAGTACGCGGATCAGGCGGCGTCGGCCATGCTCTCCGTCCCTCTCCCGACCGGACTTTCCTCGCCGCCAGTCGAGTAAACATTCGTCTCAAAGGGTTCCCCTAAGCGGTCAATGGGGTTAATGTAATACCTGTTGCATTAACCAGATTGATGGAATAGGTATGGCTGAATGGATCGGCCGGGACCTCGAAAAGCTCCGCGAGCTTAGAGGTCTCAGGCGCGAGGACGTAGCCGCTCAGCTCCCTGTCCCAGTGTCACCGTCGACTATCCGCAACATCGAGCATGACGAGCAATACAACGTCTCGCTCAAGCTGTTGCGCCAGATAGCTGCGGTACTTGGCGCAGAGGTGCGAATCACTCTCGAAACCGTTCCTGAGAAGGAGACGGGGGAGGTGCTGTTGGGCAAGCGGATCGTAGACAACGAGTACTTCATCAGGTACATCCGGGCGCGCTATCCCGATTGTCCGCTGACGAATTCGCAGATTGGCCGGCGCATGTGGAGCTTTGCGGCATCACATGGGGCGGAGCTTGTCCGCGAGCGGAAGCAGCTGAAAAAAGCCAGCGATCCGTCGGCGGGAACTACGCTGCATCCGTCGCCAACGACAGCGGCTGAATACGAAGTATGGGAGAAGGATTTTTTGGCGCTCGAGCGATTTGCGGATCGCCTCGGACGCGCTTTTTCCGACGGAAAAGGGGGAGTCCTTGTACCGGCGGCCTGATGGCGGTCTTTCGAAGCCGACATCGGGACTGACGAGCCTCAAGCTCGTTCAGTCGCCCGAACAGGTTTCAGGCCTTTATCGCTCGCGCTTGCGAAAACTGCTGGGTTCTGCCGTGCAGGCAATGGCGCTCAGCGTCCTGCTGGCAGGCGGTACCGTTTACACGATTCAGCACCAGCATCCGGAATTCACGCGGCCCTCCGCTCTTCTGGAAATGCCGGCCGCGGTGATCAGTGCGCCGAAGCCGTCGGAAGATCCGTTCAGGATCAGCCAGGTGCTGCGCCACTACACAAGAAATGGTGAAGTCGCGGATCGAATCGCTCGAGCCGTAGTTACTGAAGGCCGCAAGAAGAAGATCGATCCGACTCTTCTTGTCGGAGTGATGCTTGTCGAGACCGACAATCTCAATCCGCGCGCGCGCAGTTTTGTCGGAGCTCGCGGCTTGATGCAGGTGATGCCGTTCCATCGTGGACGCTGGGGCTGCAAGACGAACGACCTGTACAACATCGAGGGCAACATCTGCCACGGCGTGAGTGTTCTCGCCGATGCCATCAAGAACGCGCCCAATCTTAGAGTTGCGCTGCAGCGATACAACGGATGCGTTCGCGGAACGAATACGCCTGGATGCAGCAGCTATTCGCGGAAGGTTCTTCGCGCGAAAAGCATAACCGATCGTCAGCTGCTCACCACTGTTTCGGACGGGGCTGTCCAGCAGCCGTAGATTTCCGGGCGTGAAGCCATCGCCCGCTGGTGTACTAAGTCTCAGTCTGCTTGGAATTTCTTTCGCGGGTCCGCTCACCCGATTATCAAATGCGGACCCGCTTGTTGTTGCAGCGTGGCGACTGCTTTTCTCCCTCATTATTGTCGGCGTAGCGCTCATTCTCACTGGGGAATGGCGCGACTGGCGACGGCTGACTCTTCGCGAAGCCTCATTCGCAGCGGGCGCGGGCATCGCCCTCGCGCTTCATTTCTGGGCGTGGAACGCGTCACTGCACATGACCACGATCGCCGCGTCAGTCACGCTGGTGAACATGCAGCCTGCGTTCATCGTTGCGATCTCCGCAGTGTTCCTGCGCGAAGTTCCAACGCGAAAGCAATTGCTCGGTATTTCGATCGCGATCATTGGAGCACTGATAATTGCCGCACCTGCGTGGGCCGAGGCGGACGAGACACGGTACAGCGTTGTGCTCGGAGATCTTTTTGCGCTCTCAGCTGCTGTCAGCGGCGCTATCTACTACAGCATCGGGCGCCATCTTCGACATCGATACGGACTCTGGTCCTATGTAGGACTTGCGTATTCTGCGTGTGCGCTGACGCTTCTTCTCGCAACACGCGTGACTCATGTGCCGATGAGTCCACAGCCTCCGCGAGAGATAGCGATTTTCATCGCGCTCGCGATTGGACCGATGCTTCTCGGCCATACCGGAATGAACTGGGCGCTCAAATACATGCCCGCGTACGTCGTAAACCTCGTCACGCTTGGCGAGCCCGTCGGCGCAACGTTGCTCGGAGCGCTGCTCCCGGGTATCAGGCAGATTCCGCCCGCGCTCACCCTTGCGGGCGGAGCAGTTGTACTCAGCGGCGTTTACATCGCTGCGCGCGGTGCGGTGTCATCAGACAAAGCACAAGCGTAATTTTCTTCCCTCGCACCTGTTACTCACAATTCATCGAGACTCATGAATCGCCTGCGAAGAGCGTTAATTGCTGCACTCCTCCTGCCTCTCTCCCAGCTCCACGCACAATCCAGGATTACCTCACCTCTCAAGGAATTCGGCCACAACATCGGCGACGATTATTTCCTGGCGAACTATCAGCAGCTGCTGAAGTACTGGGATAAGCTCGACCGTGAATCGGACAGAATGCGAGTCGTTCGAATCGGAACGTCCGCTGAAGGCCGGCCGATGATGATGGCGATCATTACGGCGCCGGAGAACTTCCGGAACCTCGCTCGATATCAGGAGATTGCGTCGAAGCTCGCGCATGCCGAAGGATTGAGCGAGCAGCAGGCGCGCGCGCTCGCTAAAGAGGGCAAGGCAGTTGTGTGGATCGATGGCGGTCTGCACGCAACCGAAGTCCTCGGCGCACAGCAGCTCATCCAGTACGTGTACGAAATGGTGAGCAAGACCGATCCGGAAACGATGCGGTTTCTTCGCGACGACATTCTGCTTGCAACGCTCGTGAATCCAGATGGAATGGACCTCGTCTCCAACTGGTACATGCGCGATTCGGTCGCGAAGAATCGATCGACGAGTGGTATTCCAGTTCTTTATCAGAAGTACGCGGGTCACGACAACAATCGCGATTCGTACATGGCGTCGCAGCCTGAAACGCAGGCAGTCGACAGCATTCTGTATCGCGCGTGGTATCCGCAGATTGTCTACAATCACCACCAGACAGGCCCTGCTGGAACGGTGATCTTCGCTCCGCCATTTCGTGATCCGTTCAACTACAACTTCGATCCGCTGATTCCTGTCGGAATCGATCTTGTCGGGGCTGCGATTCACAGCCGTTTCATTCAGGAAGGAAAACCTGGCTCTACCATGCGCAGTGGCTCGAGCTACTCACCGTGGTGGACCGGCGGACGTCGCACGACGGTCTACTTCCACAACATGATCGGACTTCTCACGGAGGCCATCGGCAATCCGACTCCAATCGAGATTCCACTCGTCCCCGATCGGCTGCTGCCAAGCTCGGCGAATCCGTATCCGATTCTGCCGCAGAAA
>JBKPNY010000270.1:0-1214 GCA_046732835.1 Gemmatimonadota bacterium
ATCTACCGGATGTTTACGCGCAAGTCAGGACAAACTTCGTCCAACCGAATAGAAATGTGCCGGGCTGCAGCGCGCGCGCAAGCCAAGGGTTTACAACTGCCGCGCGCACTGGGTTCGCCTGCCGAGCGTGAAGCAGTCCGGCAACGTTGTCTCGACATGTTAACGATGTCGCTGATCTCCGAAGCGCGCCACGATCTGAAACACGTGAGACCGCAATCGGCCGCTAAATATATGGCGGAGGCGCTGCGGCTGAACCCGCGCCGGGCCTGGACCTTGCGCAGTCTAAAATGGCTTTTCGTTTCACCCTGGGCTAAGTAATAACAATTCACTTATGATTTTTAGCGAGACGCGGATCAAAGGTATCTACCTGCTCCAGCCGAAACGGTTCGAGGATGAGCGAGGATTTTTTGCTCCCAGTTTTTCGGCGCGCGAATTTGCCGCACGAGGTTTGGCAAGCAACTTCGTCGAAACCAACATTTCTTACAGCCGCACGCGCGGCACCCTGCGAGGCATGCATTACCAGGCTGCACCCTTCGGCCAGGCCAAGCTGGTGCGTTGTACGCGCGGCGTCGTGTTTGACGTCGCGGTCGACCTGCGGCCCAGCTCGCCAACTTACAGAGAATGGCTGGGTGTGGAGTTAAGTGCCGAGAATCGTTCCATGCTATACCTACCTGGCGATTGTGCTCACGGGTTTCAAACATTGACTGACGACACCGAGGTTTTCTACATGGTGTCGCAGGTGTATGAACCTGCCAGCGGCCGCGGATTTCGCTGGAACGATCCGGCATTTAAGATTGAATGGCCTGACGTCAAGGAGCGTATAGTCCTACAGCGAGATCGAGAGTACCCGGATTTTTCATTATGAAGAGAGCGCTGATTACCGGTATCACCGGCCAGGATGGCAGCTACCTGGCCGAGTATCTGCTGGAACGGGGATACGAGGTGCATGGGCTGGTGCGACGCGTGGCGCTCGAAGACCCTTCACGCCGCTTCACGCGTCTCGATCATATTCTCGAACGTATCAAGCTGCATCCGGCGAGCCTCGAGAGTTACCCCTCGATTTTCCAAATTTGCAGTAAGCACGAGTTTGATGAGTGTTATCACCTGGCGGCGCAGAGCTTTGTTGCGGAGTCGTTTGCCGACGGCTTTTCAACAATGAACACGAACATCAACGGCACTCACTACATGCTGGCGGCCTTGCGTGAGTTGCAACC
>JBKPNY010000271.1:0-6601 GCA_046732835.1 Gemmatimonadota bacterium
CGTCAAGGAAGTCGTCACTTCCTCACGCGAGGGCGGACCTTCGCTCAACATTCTCTCCGGGCTTGTTGCCGGAAACTTCAGCGCTTACTGGCTCGGCATCGTCATCATGCTGCTCATGGCGATCGCATACGCCGTAAGTACGCTGGGCCTCGGAACATTGATGATTGCCCCGGCGGTTTTCGCGTTCGGCCTTGTTGCGTTCGGGTTCCTTGGAATGGGCCCTGTGACCATCGCGGTCGATTCGTACGGTCCGGTGACTGACAACGCTCAGTCGGTATTCGAACTTTCAACCATCGAGCAGATTCCCGGAATTGCCCAGGAAATTCAGCGCGACTACGCGTTCACGCCGACGTTCGAGAGAGCCAAGCATCTTCTCGAGGAGAATGACGGCGCAGGCAACACGTTCAAGGCAACTGCGAAGCCGGTTCTCATTGGAACCGCTGTCGTTGGAGCCACGACACTGATCTTTTCGATCATCGTATCACTCACTCATGGATTGCAGCCTGAGTTCCTGCCGAATCTCTCGCTTCTCCATCCACCGTTCCTCCTTGGCTTGATAACCGGTGGCGCAGTGATTCACTGGTTTGTCGGTGCGTCGACTCAGGCGGTGACCACCGGTGCGTATCGCGCAGTGGAGTTCATCAAGGCGAACATGAACCTCGAGTCCACCGAGCGTGCATCGATGGAAGATTCCAAGAAGGTCGTGGAGATCTGCACCAAGTACGCGCAGAAGGGAATGTTCAACATCTTCCTCACGGTATTCTTCTCGACGCTCGCATTCGCATTCGTCGAGCCGTACTTCTTCATCGGCTATCTAATCTCGATCGCGCTCTTTGGTCTCTACCAGGCCATCTTCATGGCGAACGCCGGCGGAGCGTGGGACAACGCGAAGAAAATCGTCGAAGTCGAGCTCAAGCAGAAAGGAACCGATCTTCACGCTGCGACAGTTGTTGGAGACACCGTCGGCGATCCGTTCAAGGACACGTCGTCAGTCGCCCTGAACCCGATCATCAAGTTCACCACGCTGTTCGGGCTTCTCGCAGTCGAGCTTGCAGTTTCGCTCACTGAGCAGCGCGGGCCCGTGCTTAGTCACGTTCTTGCCGGAGCGTTTCTGCTCGTGTCGATGTTCTTCGTTCACAGATCGTTCTACGGGATGCGTATCGAACAGAAGGCCTGATCAGCAATGGGACTTTTCGCCCGGAAACCGATAGCCGAACTCCTGGCTGAAGAAGGGCATCCTAACTCGCTCAAGCGGGCGCTGGGTGCAGGTGATTTGATAATGCTCGCGATCGGCGCTGTCATCGGCGCGGGCATTTTTTCCTCGATCGGTACGGCCGCAGCGGGGGAGATTCTTCCTTCCGGTGTAGTCGTCCGATACGGCGCCGGCCCGGCGCTGGTCATTTCGTTTCTTCTCCTCGGCGTAGTTTGCGGCCTCGCGGCTCTCTGCTACGCCGAGCTCGCTGCGATGATCCCGCAGGCGGGAAGCGCCTATGCGTATTCCTACGCCACACTGGGCGAGCTTATCGCGTGGATCATCGGCTGGGATCTGATTCTCGAGTACGCAGTTGGAAACGTTGCCGTCGCAGTTGCGTGGGGAGGATACTTCACGTCGCTGCTCACGGCATTCAACATCCATCTGCCGGATTTTCTGACTCATGGATATCGAGCAGCTCTTCTCAGCTCGGATCCCGCAGTGCACGGATTGCTGCAGACTGCGCCGCGTTTTGCGGGGATTCCGATTCTCCTCAACATTCCCGCGTTCGCTATCGTGATGGCCATCACGTGGCTTCTGATGCGCGGTGTGAAGGAAAGCGCGCGCGCCAACAACATCATGGTCGTCGTGAAGCTGCTGGTGCTTGGACTGTTCGTTGTTGTCGGAGCGATGCACATCGACACATCGAACTACGTCCCCTTTGCACCGAATGGCTGGCGCGGCATTCATCAGGGCGCGGCGATCGTGTTCTTCGCGTACATCGGTTTCGATGCGATCTCGACTGCAGCAGAAGAGACAAAGAATCCGCAGCGCAATCTTCCAATAGGAATTCTCGGCGGGCTCGCGATATGTACGCTGATCTACGTTATCGTCGGTGCAGTTGCGACCGGTATGGTTCCATATCAGGAGCTGAAGGCCGCTGATCCGCTCGCGAAGGCGCTCACTCTCGCGGGGTTCTCGACTGCAAGCTGGATTGTGTCGCTTGGTGCCGTTGTATCGCTTTCCGCGGTTCTGCTCGTATTTCAGTACGGCCAGCCGCGAATTTTCTTTGCGATGGGACGCGATGGTCTGCTGCCAAGATGGGCTTCGAAGGTTCACCCCAGAACGCGAGTGCCTCACATCACGACACTCGTTACGGGAATCGTGGTAGCGCTTGGTGCGCTGCTCGCCGACGAGAACGAGATCTACGATCTGACGAACATCGGAACACTTTCCGCTTTCGCGATCGTGTGCATCGGCGTACTTGTCCTTCGATACAAGGAACCAGAGCGTCCGCGTCCGTTCAGGGTGAAGTTCGTGTGGCCTGTCACGGTGCTGGGCGCACTTGCGTGTTTCTATACCATGCTGGGTCTTCCGGGCAGAGCGTGGGAACGATTTGCGATCTGGCTAGTGATTGGAATCGTCATCTACCTCATGTACGGCTTCAGGAATTCAACCCTCCGCAGGGGTCTCCCGCCTCGCGGAACCGGAACGGAGTGACGCTTGAGCGAATCGATCGGTAATACAGGGAAGGGAATGAAGCTCCATACGAAGATTCTGCTGGGTCTTCTCATTGGTGCAGTCCTTGGCATCAGCGCGAACACTTTGCTGGGCGGAGATTCGCCATTCGTCACGGGCGTCAACAAGTATCTCGCGGGCCCCGTTGGGCAGATTTTCCTGCGGATGCTGTTCATGATCGTCATTCCGCTTGTGTTCGCGTCCATCTCGCTTGGAGTCGCAGGGCTTGGCGATCTCAAGCGGGTCGGCCGTGTTGGCGCCAAGGCAATTGGCTACTTCCTCGTATCGACTGCGCTTGCGGCCACTCTTGGCCTCATTGTGGTCTCGGTGGTGCGCCCGGGCGAAAGAATTCCCGAAGCCACTCGTGCCGAGCTGATGCATACGTATTCGACCGACGCGTCGTCGAAGGTCGAGGCGGCATCTACATCCGATTTTGGTATTCAGACAGTCGTCAACATCGTTCCGCGCAACCCGGTCAAGTCTGCGGCGGACCTCGACATGCTCGGCATCATTTTCTTCGGGATGATCTTCGGCGCAGCTCTCACGATGATCACTGCCGAGCGCGCGAAGCCCATGCTCGCTTTTCTCGAGGCGCTGAACGACATCGTCATCAAGATCGTCGAGATCGCCATGCGCATTGCGCCATACGGTGTGGCTGCGCTGATATTCGGTGTTACATCCCGATTCGGATTCGACGTGCTGCGATTGCTCGGGTGGTATGTAGCCGCTGTGATCGGCTCGCTGCTGCTGCACGTATTCATCAATCTCTCGGCGATACTTCGCTTCCTCGTGGGAATCTCTCCGTGGAAATTCTTCTCTCGCGTGAAGTCAGCGCTGGTCACTGCCTTTTCGACCAGCTCCAGCAGTGCGACACTTCCGACAGCACTCGCGACGGCCGAGGGCAATCTCGGAATCCCCAGTCAGATTGCGGGGTTTGTGCTTCCGCTTGGAAGCACAATGTGCATGAACGGCACGGCGCTCTTCGAGGGAATCACGGTCCTCACCCTCGCTCAGGCGTTCGGAGTGCACCTCGGACTTGGAAAGATGATTGCCGTGATGGTCATGTCAGTGCTCACAGCTGTTGGTGCTGCGGGAGTTCCCGGAGGCTCCATTCCGCTTCTCGTCGGCGTGCTCGTGATGTTCGGAGTTCCCGCCGAGGGAATTGCAATCGTCCTCGGCGTGGATCGCATTCTCGACATGTCGAGAACCACCGTGAATGTCTGCGGCGACTTGAGCGCTACCGCATGGGTTGCGAAAGCTGAAGGCGTGTGGAACGCGTCGATGGTGCCCGCTACCGAAGGCCTTGACCGGCGGAAGCTCGACGAGTCGCCAAACTGGCCCGCGCCGCAGGTTTAGAACGCGGCGGGACTCATCCGCATCAAGGCCTCTTTCACGGCGCCGCGCGCGGCGAGTATTTCTGCGGCCCTGACCTGAGCGCCGGGAACTGCTGACTTAAGTCTCTGCTCGAGCTTCTTTCTAATGAAGGAGCCTTTGTGCAGCAGTCCGCCCGAAAATGCGAGGGGAATCGCAGCGCGATCATCGCCGAACAGCTTCAATGCGAGCGCGCGGATGTGAAGAACAAGCTCTTCGACCGCCAGACCGACGAGCGCATTTGCTCGCGCATCTCCTGCCGAAGCAGCGTTGAACACAACCGGTGCGAGTGCTGCAAGCTCGCGCGGCGTCGCTGCGATTGCCCAGGGAATGAGCTCCTGTGCCTCGTTCACCTGCGCAGCTGTGAAGATGGCGCTCGTCAACGCGGTTTCGGGCTCGCGACCATCTGCTGCAGATGCAACAATTGCCAGTGACTTGCGTCCAATCCATGCTCCGCTTCCTTCATCACCAAACGCTGGCCCCCAGCCTCCGCAGCGTGCGAGAACACGCGCAGGACTGCGTCCGTAAGCAATCGACCCCGTGCCGGAGATCAGAATGATTCCCGCACCTGATCCAAATGCGTCTGTGAGTGCGATCTCGCCATCGCCCTGAACCACAACCTCGTCGGCAATCTCGAGATCCTCGAGCGCAGCCGTAAGAGCGCGGTTCTCCATCAGTCGGCCAACTCCCGCCACACCTGCAACCAGAACTCGCGGGCGACCCTCATTGATTCCCGCCTCGTTCATCGCAATTCGTACGAGACTCGCAATCACTTCTGCTGAATGATCGCCGCGTCCCGGCGCCATCGCTGATCCGCCTCCAACTACATCTGCGACGTGATTGCCATCCAGATCGGCGAGGATTACCCGTGTCTTCGATCCACCGCCGTCTATGCCCGCAATAAAATCAGTCATCCGGATGTCTTGCCCTGTCGCCGTGCGTGTACGATGAGACGATTCCGACGAGCATCGTAATCGAAGTCCCAATGAGCACGTACCATGGCCACGCAATTTTGCCGAGTTTTGTGAGCGTGGTCGTCATCGACGGCAACACCGGGATCAGCTGCCTGGCGAAAACGATGAACGCCATGACCACAATCGCGATCGACATTCCAAGTATGGCATCTCGCTGGATCGCCCGTGGCCACAGGATTCCCAGGAAAAAGCCTCCGAGAAGTGCACCGTATGTAAACGACGCGATCGAGAGCGCAACGACAACAACGGGAGTCCCTTGTTCCTTGTAGAGAAGTGCGCCGCCTGTAAGAACAATTCCCCAGACCAGCGCACTGAGCTTTCCAAAGCGCAGCGTTGCATCGTCATTCGCGCTTCTGCCGGTGAGCGGCAGATAGATGTCGTGAGTTGTCGCTGCAGCGAGAGAATTAATCGCGCCGGAGTGCGTGCTCATCGTCGCCGCAAGAATTGCAGCGAGTATGAGTCCCACCAGGCCGGGTGGCATGTGCTCGAGAATGAAAGTCGGGAAAATCGAATCCGGAGTCGCGAACGGTTTCCCGCCATACAGCACGAACAAGCCAATGCCGACGAACAGGAACAGCGTGAACTGCGCAAACACAACAAATCCGCTTCCGATGATTGCCTTCTGTGCATCGCGCAGGCTCCTCGCTGTGAGCAGCCGCTGGACGATGAGCTGGTCGGCACCGTGTGATGCCATCGAGAGGAATGCTCCTCCGATCAAACCAGCCCACACCGTGTGCGGCTTGCTGAGAGTCAAATCGAAGTCGAGAACCTTGAGCTTTCCTGCGAGCGAGGCAACATCGACGATGTGTCCCCATCCTCCGGCAAGTCCGCCGAGCAGCACGACTGCTGAGATTCCGCCGAGTATGTAGACACTTGCCTGAAGGAGCTCGGTCCACACAACCGCTTTCATTCCACCCTTGTACGTGTAGATGATCGTCAACACCCCGAGAATGAGAATTGCCAGCGGCTTCACGTAATTCGATGGAACTGTTCCTTCCAGAATGAGCGCGACCGGAATTGCAGTTGCAAAAACACGTACTGAATCGGCCACCGCTCTTGTCACCATGAACACAATCGACGTGAAGCGTCGTGTTCCAAGCCCGAATCTTTTCTCGAGAAGAGCGTACGCAGTGACGAGATCGCCCTTGTAGTAACGGGGAAGCAGAACCGTCGCGACTACAATCCGGCCGAGAATATATCCGGCTACAACCTGCAGAAACCCGAGATTGGTAACGTAGGCAAGTCCGGGAATGCTGATGAAGGTGAGCGCACTCGTCTCACTTGCGACGACTGAGAACATCACCGCCCACCACGGAATCGACCTCTCAGCGATGAAGTAGTCGTTCGCGCTCTTCTGCCTGCGTCCGATCCACAATCCCAGCGCTGTGGTGCCCGCGAGGTAAAGCACGAGCACAAAAAAATCGAGGGCGGTGAAATTCCTCATTCCACCACCCTCGATGAAGGTGTCAGGTCAGCGTGCAACTTACGCCGTGAAAGAGCTACCGCAGCCGCACCCGCCTGTCGCATTGGGGTTCTTGAACGTGAA
>JBKPNY010000272.1:0-9520 GCA_046732835.1 Gemmatimonadota bacterium
CTGCTGCTTAGCGTCACCGACTTCGATCTCTACGGTATAGCCGATCCCGGCAACACGCGCTTCGTTGGATTCGACAACTACGCGCGTCTTCTAAAGACACCGGATTTCTGGGCAGCCCTCAAGAACACTTTCTATTTCGCAGTCGTAGGTGGTCCTCTGACTATCGCTGTGTCACTGGGTGCAGCGCTTCTCCTTAGCTCCAAGCTCGTCCGCTTCAAGAGCGTGTTTCGCACGATCTACTTCACGCCATTCGTTACGACGCTTGTAGCTGTCGCAATTGTCTGGAAATACCTGTACCACACACGGTACGGTCTCTTCAATTACGCACTAGGCACCATCGGAATCGGACCAATCGACTGGCTCGGCGATCCACATTGGGCAATGCCCGCGATCATCCTGATGGCGGTGTGGAAAGGTTTCGGCTACAACATGCTCATCTTCATCGCCGGACTTCAGGCGATACCTGAAGATCTTTACGATGCTGCGGAGATCGATGGTGCCAGCGCGTGGCGTCGCTTCTTCAGTATCACTCTGCCAATGCTTGCACCTACGCTTGTGTTCGTGAGCGTCATCACGATGATCGGATACTTCCAGCTGTTCGCCGAGCCTTATGTGATGACGGCGGGTGGGCCGTTGAGGAGCACGACGAGCGTTGTGCTGCTCATGTACGAGGAAGGATTCAGGTGGTGGCGAATGGGATACGCGGCCGCGATCGCGTTCGTGCTGTTCATTGTCATTCTTCTCGCGACACTCGTGCAGTTCCGTCTGCAGAAGGATCAGACATGAGTCAACCGTACGATCCGCTTCCATCGATTGCGCGCCGTGAACGATTGACGCGATTTGCGCTGTATGCGCTCCTGATCATTGGTGCGCTGATGGCGTTGACTCCGATGCTGTGGATGCTCTCGGCGTCATTCATGCCGACGGGCGAAGCGAGCACATTCCCGCCGCACCTGCTTCCAACTGCGCCGACGCTTTCTCACTACCACGATTTGTTCACCCGGTTGAGCCTTGGCCGGTACCTCTTCAACAGCGCCCTCATATCTATAGTCGTGACGGCCGCGTCACTGGCGGTCAACTCCGCGGCTGGATACGCGTTCGCCAAGCTCAGATTCCGTGGGCGAGACAGGACTTTCCGGTTCCTTTCTGCCGGCCTGGTGTTGCCGGTGCAAGTTTCGATGCTGCCGCTGTTCCTGCTTCTCAAGAACATGCATTTGATCAACACGTATTGGGGCGTGATCATCCCCGGTCTTGCAAGCATCTTTGGAATTTTCCTCGTGCGACAGTATGCGCTGTCGATTCCTGATGAGATGCTCGACGCAGCTCGTGTAGACGGCGCATCAGAGGGAAGAATCTTCTGGTCGATCGTGGTTCCTGGAATCCTGCCGATTCTGGCAACCCTGGCAATCTGGACTTTCCTCGCCACGTGGAACGACTTCATGTGGCCGTTGATAGTGCTGAGCGATGAGTCGCACTACACGCTGCCTGTTGCTCTGGCGAATCTGTCAGGTGAGCATGTGCAGGATACCGAGCTGATGATGGCGGGTTCGGTTATCACCGTGATTCCAGTAATGCTCGTGTTTCTCTTCCTGCAGCGTTACTACATACAGGGCGTTATGGCGGGGAGCGTGAAGGGATGATTGGCCCTTCGCTTCTCGCAATCGTTGTGGCACTTCAGGCTGCGCCTTCAATTGTTCTGGATGATTTCGAGTCTACCACTGGGTGGAAGACAACTCCTTCCGATGGAGTCTCACTCGAGGTTCACGAGGATCAGGGGCTTCATGGGAAATCGATGAGGCTGGATTTCGATTTCCATGGTCATGGTGGCTACGCAGTAATTCACAAGGACATAAAGGTTCGGGTTCCCGCTAATTACGAGTTCACGTTCAACATCCGCGGACCTGCTCCAACCAACACGCTAGAGTTCAAGCTTATCGATCCAACCGGTGACAACGTCTGGTGGTCAAATCAGACGGGCTACGTTTTCCCTGCAGAATGGAAAACAGTCACGCGCAAGAAGCGACACATCTCGTTTGCATGGGGACCAATCGGTGGCGGCGATCTAAAGGATGTAGCAGCGATCGAGTTCGCCATAACTGCTGGCACAGGTGGAAAAGGATCAGTGTGGCTCGACGATCTGAAGCTCACACCTCTCGATCCGACCGGGCCCTACGTTCTCACTCCGCGCATAACGGCTGACGGTATTTCCGGCCACCCGGCATCGATGTCGATGGACCGTGACCGCACGACCGCATGGCGATCACCAGCGAGTAAAAGCCCGCGACTGCTCGAGATCGACTTCAAGACTCGCCGGGAATTTGGCGGTCTCGTCATTGACTGGGAAAAGAATGCACGACCCTACTCTTATACGGTAACGGCTTCGACCGACGGGCTGACATACAACACCGTCTATACCCAGGGACCCAGCAATGCAGTTCGCGATTACCTGTATCTGCCGGAATCCGACGCTCGGTACCTGCGACTCAATTTCAGCCCGTCATCCAGTATTGGCCTCAGGGAAATCACAGTCGAGCCGCTCGCGTGGTCGTCATCGAAGAATGATTTCCTTAAAGCAATCTCACGTGACGCTCCGATTGGCAGTTACCCTCGGTTTCTCACGAACCGACAATCCTACTGGACCGTAGTTGGTGTGAACGGTGACACCCGCGAAGGACTGTTCGATACGCAGGGACGCCTCGAGACAGGTAAAGCACAATTCTCGATTGAGCCATTCATCAAATCCGGCGATCGCTTCATCAGCTGGGCAAATGTCTCGACACGAGCTGTCGATGCTGAGGAATATTTGCCGATCCCGTCAGTGGTGTGGACCGCGTCACCATTCGAGCTGACTATTACTTCTTATGCGGCAGGATCGCCTGGCTCGTCGGTGCTCTTCGGTCGATACCAGCTGCGCAACGTTTCATCGACGGCACGCAAGGCGACTCTCTATCTCACGCTCCGGCCATTTCAGGTAAATCCTCCATGGCAGTTTCTCAATACGCCCGGTGGATTTGCGCCAATCAACAACATCGAGTTCGATGGAAACGCAGTGCACGTCAATGCAGATCGTATCGTAATACCGGTATCGCGTCCAGTTTCATTTGGCGCGATGTCATTCAGGCAGGGCGAGATGATCGAAGTCCTTCGCAGTGGCAAAGTTCCATCCGAAACGAAATCGACAGACTCGCTCGGCATGGCATCCGGTGCGCTCGCATATGATCTCACGCTCCGCCCCAACGCGGATACCGTGATCTATCTCGCTGTCCCACTTCATGAGGACGCTCCTTCCTGCATGCGCGAAGGATGCACTGCGAAATGGGCGGCTGATCAGCTTGCATCGATCACCTCCACGTGGCGGGGCGAGCTCGACGGCATTCAGCTGCAGCTTCCCCGCTCTGCTGCTCGAATCGGTCAGTCGATCAAATCCAATCTCGCCTACATCCTGATCAATCGGGACGGACCCGCAATCCAACCGGGCTCACGTTCCTATGAGCGTTCCTGGATTCGCGATGGCTCACTCACATCCGCTGCCCTTCTCCGTCTTGGCCATGCAAAGGAAGTAAAAGAATTCCTCGAGTGGTTCGCCCCATATCAATTCGAGAACGGCAAGATTCCATGCTGCGTCGATGCGCGCGGATCAGATCCGGTTCCCGAAAACGACAGCCACGGCGAATTCATTTATCTGGTTGCCGAGTATTACAGGCACACTGGTGATCGCGCGATGCTGGAGAAGATGTGGCCTCAGGTCGCAAAGGCGTTCGCCTACCAGGATTCGCTGCGTCTCTCGCGCCAGACAGCTGAGTACAAGACCCCGGACAAGCAGGTCTTCTGGGGACTAATGCCTCAATCGATCAGTCACGAAGGCTACTCAGCGAAGCCAATGCATTCGTACTGGGACGATTTCTTCGCGCTTCGTGGATTCAAGGATGCAGCGTTCATCGCAAACACGCTTGGTAAACAGGAAGCTGTTCACTACGCCGAGGTGCGGGACATCTTCAACAAGGATCTGCACGCGTCGATCGATCTTGCAATAAAGAATCATCACATCGATTACATCCCGGGTGCTGCAGAGCTCGGTGACTTCGATGCCACTTCGACGACTGTCGGCATAAATCCGGGTGGCGAGCTTGGCACTGCACTCGATCCGAAATTCAGACAGACTTTTGACAAGTACTACGCAAACTTCGTAAAGCGTCGCGACAGTGGCAAACCCTGGGGTGCATACACTCCATATGAATGGCGAACTGTCGGCACCTTCATTCAGCTCGGCCAGCGACAAAGGGCTCATGAGATAGCTGACTGGTTCTTCACGCATCAGCGCCCCAAGGAATGGCACCAGTGGGCCGAAGTCGTGATGGAGAAACCGGATTCGGTTCAGTTCATCGGCGACATGCCGCACACGTGGGTGGGATCAGATTTCATTCGCTCGATGCTGGACATGTTTGCATACGAGAATGACAACGACTCAACGCTCGTGATCGGTGCAGGCATCAAGTCGCAATGGCTTCGCGAAGACAATGGTGTTGGCATTCGAAATCTGTCCACGCACTACGGCCGTCTGACTTACTCGATGCGCGCGGTACCGGGCGGAACTCAAGTCAAGATCGAGAGCGGTATCCGTATTCCGCAGGGAGGAATCATCATCAAGCCGCCGGTGGGTCGTGAAGCGAAAGCCACGTCACTTCCGGCGACACTTACGATTCCGCTCAAATGATATCAGCCCAGCCAAGCGCCGTTCGACGCGATGACCCTGGAGTAGAACCTTCCGCTGTCCTTGATGGTTCGCTTCTGAGTTTCGTAATCCACGTGCACAATTCCGAACCGCTTGGCGTATCCGTGAGACCATTCGTAATTGTCCAGCAGCGACCATGCGTAGTAGCCGCGCAGATTTGCTCCCTGCGCTATAGCGTCGTGAACAGCTTTGAGATGACTGACGAGATAGTCGATTCGCTGAGGATCCTCGATGCGTCCATCGACAGCAGTAGGTGGATCGGGCCACGCAGATCCGTTTTCCGTGATGTAGACGGGGATGTTTCCATATCGCGACTTGATCCACGTGAGGATGCGAGTGAACGCGGACGGAATGATTTCCCACCCCATCTCGGTGTGTGGTCCGGCCTGCTCGATTCGAGAGATGTGGAAGATCGGTTTCGTTTCATCGTGCTTGACGACAGAGCGCGTGTAGTAGTTCACTCCGAGGAAATCGATTGGCTGGCTGATCAGCTTCATGTCCTCTTCGGGCGGCGACGTCCACGCATCGCGAAAGATTTCCTCGAGCTCGTCTGGATATTTGCCGAGGAAGATGGGATCGAGAAACTGACTGTTGCTCCACGCGTGCATTCGACGAGCTGCAGCTTTGTCTTCCGCAGAATCGGAGGCTTCATATCGCGGCTCGAGACTCACCGCGATTCCGACCATGCCGGAGCGATTCTGCCCTCGATAAGCTTGCACACCGCGCGCATGCGCTCGCAGAAGATTGTGCGTAACTATCGCTCCCTCATAAATGTCGCGATGACCCGGAGCGAGAAATCCCTGCACGTAGCCGAGGTCCATCACAATGGCCGGCTCGTTCAAGGTCGACCACATCGGCACCCGATCGCCAAACTTGTCGAACATCGCCGACGCATAGTCGCCAAACCAGTCCGCGATGTCCGGGTTGAGCCATCCGCCAAGATCATGCAGCGCAGCGGGAAGATCCCAGTGATAGAGCGTGGCGTTGGGAGCGACATCGTGTGCCAGAAGCATGTCTATCAGGCGCGAGTAGAAATCGACTCCCGCCTGGTTGATTCGGCCTTTGCCCTCTGGAAAGATTCGGGGCCAGGCGATGCTGAAACGATACGACTGGAGCCCAAGCTCCTTCATCAGAGCTATGTCAGACGCATATCTATAGTAGTGGTCAGCCGCGACGTCTCCGGTCTCGCCGTTTGCAGTGTTGCCCGGCGTGTGCGAAAACCGGTGCCATATGCTCGGGCCCGCGCCATCAGCGAGCGGAGATCCCTCAACCTGGTAGGCCGCCGTTGCAGCACCCCACAGAAAACCTTTCGGGAATTCGAAATCACTCATACCGAGGCCCAGGTGCGATGGCGAGCGTAAAGCTTGAAGGCATTCGCAAAATTTATCATGGAGCTGCCGATCACGTCGCTGTCCACGGTGTGGACCTCGATGTCGCTGACGGAGAGTTCATCGTGCTGGTCGGACCTTCAGGTTGCGGCAAGAGCACAACTCTCAGGATGATCGCCGGACTCGAGTCGATCACTGCCGGCACGCTTTCAATCGACGGTCGAGTGGTAAACGATGTGCCGCCCAAGAATCGCGATATCGCGATGGTATTTCAGAATTACGCGCTCTACCCGCACATGACTGTGCGAGACAATCTCGCGTTCGCACTGAAGCTCAGGAAAACTTCTGACGCCGAGATCGAGTCGCGTGTCGCAAAAGCAGCAGACATTCTGGGGATTACTGAATACCTGCAGCGACGTCCAAAAGCGCTGTCGGGTGGACAGCGACAGCGTGTTGCGCTTGGCCGTGCGATTGTGCGTGAGCCAAAAGTCTTCCTGTTCGATGAGCCACTGTCGAATCTCGACGCACAGCTGCGCGTGCAGATGAGGCGTGAGATCGCCAAGATGCACAACGACCTCGACGCAACAATGATCTACGTTACGCACGATCAGGTCGAAGCGATGACACTGGGCGATCGCATTGTCGTGATGAGCAAAGGTCATGTGATGCAGATCGATACTCCGATGAATCTGTACGACCATCCCAGGAACAGGTTCGTTGCGGGATTCATCGGAAGTCCGTCGATGAACTTCGTCGACGGGGCGTTAGTGAATGGCGATCGTGTTCAGTTCGTTGCCGACCAGAATTCGTTCTCTGTTGATCTCCCGCAGAGCTTGATCGACCGGATGCAGGGATTTGAGGGTAAGGCAGTCACGCTCGGCATTCGTCCCGAGGATGTCTCGGTTGCACCTGAATCCGGTCCGCCACTTTTCACTGGTGAGTCGACGGTTGTCCATCCGCCGATCACTGCCCCTGCACGTCTCGAGCTCGTCGAGGCACTGGGCAACGAAGCGTTCGTCTACGCGACTGTCGGCAAATACAGTCTTACAGCGCGAGTTGCACCGCGACCATTCCCTGATCCCGGCTCACCGATTACGCTCGCTTTTGATCTCGCGAAATCTCACTTCTTCGACAAGGAAACTGGCGAGCGCATCGGTAAGGGCTGAGCTACATCTTCAGTGGTACAGTCGCTACGTGATGATTGATCTTCCATGAGCCGTCGGCCTGCCTGTGCAGGGTCACAACATAATAGCCGGTTCGCTTTACGTTCTTCCCGGTTGCATCAGGCGATTCCTCATCGAAAGTGCCGTAGTCATACGCGTTGTCGCCCATCACTACGAGCTGCTTCGAGTCGATGCTGTGGAGCTTCGTGAGGTTGACCTCCCGGCCAAGTGCTTTCTGGATTGCATCCTTGCCTGACGCAAGCGGGCCTTCTGAAGTCGCCATCACCGCATCGTCCTCGTAGTACGCCGCAATCGCAGCGGAATCTTTCTTGTCTGCGGCGTCCTTCCACCCTGACCTGATCTTGCCGATTGCATCCCTCGCCGCATCATCGTTCGAAGCCATTGCCGCGCCGGATGAGTCCGCACCTGCCGTTTTTGTCGAATCGGCCGAGCTCGAAGTTGTCGAGCACGCGGTTACCGCGAAGACAAGAGCGAGAGAAAGCCTGCTGCGCATCGCATCTCCTGGTTTTATGTAGGGCCTTTTATTCTGCGCGGCAAAGTCCCCGCGTCAAGAGCGCTAACCCAGCGAGACCAGAATTACTCCGGCGCTGATCGCCCCGGCGGCAGCGAGTCGCTTTCGCGTTTTGCCTTCCCCGAGTAACCGTGTGCCGAGCAGGGCGCCGATGAGAATGCTCGTTTCCCTGAGTGGTGCGACTCGGCTCACTGCTGAGAAGGAAAGCGCGGTCAGGAATAGTACGTATGATAGCGAGCT
Organism: Gemmatimonadota bacterium; assembly: GCA_046732835.1. Lineage (GTDB taxonomy): Bacteria > Gemmatimonadota > Gemmatimonadetes > Gemmatimonadales > Gemmatimonadaceae > UBA4720. The sequence continues at coordinate 7,996 of JBKPNY010000272.1, forward strand.
GAGAAGCGCACCACTGATTGCCACACCCTTGTGCTTTCGCCACATGTCGCGCGCGAGTGGAAGATTGCGCAGCGCGGCGGGGCTGACAAACGCGCCAATGAGAGTCGTCGCCACCCACTCGAGTATGAGCGGATTAATTGCGAGCGGTCCAACAATGAATTTGTCCACTACCGTGTAGATACCGATCATCACACCAATGATCAGCCCATATTCGACAGCCCATACCCTACTCGAGCCAGGTCGCGATTGCCCTGCTCGCTGATCTCGTCCAAGGATGACTGCACCGCCCGCGATGCAGAGCGCACCAGCGATCGAGCCGATAGTAGGTCGTTCTCTCAGCGCGATAATCGCAATGATTCCCGCAATGAGTGGCCCGGTTCCACGGGCTATCGGATATACGACTGATAGATCTCCAGCGCGATATCCTCGCGACAAAAGGAGAAAGTACACGGTGTGCACAACTGCGCTGCCGAGTAGAAACGCGATGGCGGTACCGGTGAATGCCTGATGGCGCGCAACGATTAACCAGATTGCGACAGGCGCAAGAAGGAGCGTGGACGGAAGCGTGAAGAGCCAGACGAACACGGGGCCCGATGCGCCGGAGCGCTTCACCAGGAAATTCCAGACTGCGTGAAGCGCTGCGGATGAGAGTACGAGTACGAATGCTAGTGCGGTCACTCCTTCGGTATTCGCCTCGCCACCGTGAATGCCCACACGCTGAGCAGCGCGGCAATCACTGTGATGATCAGGAACCAGGGATCTGTTGCGAGATGATGCGCTTCTCCAATCATTCGAAAGAGATGCGCGACTGCAAGCAATGCGAAGATTACTCCCGTCGTCAGCACGTAGATTCTCATCGACTCATCCCTGTTGTTTTGGGTGGCATGAAATTGGGTCGTTCGTACGCGACCTTAAATCCTGTGCGCATCATGTTGTGAAACGAAGGATTTGGTTTGTCTGGTTGGTCCTGCCCTGTCTCGGTGATGAACCATCTGCAGCCGAGATCCCGGCCATCGTTGATGCGCTGTGTCATCAATGCTCCCTGTCCTCCTCGTCGCCGAAATGAAGGAAGCACAGCTCCAACCCCCAGCCACCCGATTTCATCCTCAACGCGAAGTGCTGCAACTCCGGCTGGCGTAGAGCCATCCCATGCTATGTAGTGATGCCACCCCGGCAATCCGACGGTCCCCGACATGGTCGGCCCCAGTACAGGCGGCATACTGAACCCTTCGCATGCAATCCGACCGAAAGTCGTCGAATCAGATTGGCCGATTCGCTGGATGCGAAGGTCGGTTGGAACCGGAACTGCAAGCTCGTGCTCACGATAGACTTTGGTCCAGTTGTCCCTGACATGCAGATCGCATGCAGAAAGCCATTGCGTGAGCGAAGCGTCCTGCGCTTCGGGCGAAAGCTGGATTCCATAATTGTGAATTCCAGTATCTCGATATCTTGCGGCCAGGGATTCGATAAGGTCCTTCGATGCAGCTTTTTTCAATCCAACGCCGAGCACGCGGTTGAATATGAG
>JBKPNY010000273.1:0-10610 GCA_046732835.1 Gemmatimonadota bacterium
GTCGAGAAATGAGTTTCCAGAACTCAGCACTCGGTACTGGTAACTCATTTCTCGCCACTCGCCGGGTTCGATTTTACTTATAGCCTTTCTCCAAAAGTCTCTTCCCAGCTTTCGGATAATAGGATTTCTGCGGCAACTCCCAACCGAGTGTATCCGCAAGCCTATCGTACGTATTGAAGAGAAAGGCTACATAGAACGCATCGCGTATTGCATCCTTCGACACTCCCGCATCTAACACAGGCCGAATTGCAGCTGCGTTCAGCTCATCAGGATGAAGAGTGAGCGTGACAAGCAGCCCGAGCATTGCACGCAGCTTCTCATCTATCGCAGCAGTGCGATAATCGTCCAGAATCGGCCCCATCGTTCCTTCGCCGAGCGCTCTCTCCGCGACCGCGGAGTGTGACTCAGTTCAAAAGACGCATTGATTGAGTCTCGACACGAAAGCGGCGAATATCTCGCGCTCGCCGAAAGACCATAGGGATGGTCCGCGCATCACCTGCTGCGTGAGCTCCGTGTACGGACGTCCGAAGTATTCCTTCCGATAGCGAAGCGTACGCACAACGCCCGGCGCGTGCCCGGCCAGCGCCTGCATCATCGCCAGCATTGCCTTGTCACCAAATGCGTGACCGCTGTGAACTTTCTTGAGCCTCAAGCTTCCTCCAGTGCCTCGAGTCCAGCGAGAAGGCGCTTCCGTGATGCGCCAAGTGCGGTGCTGACAACTATTTCAAACAGCTGGTCGTCACTGTACCTGCCCTGCAGCCGGGCAATGTCTTCATCGGTCACTTTGTATGCATGCCGGTGAATCTTTTCTACGAGTGATTGGAGCTCCGGAGGAACGCCCTCTCCATCAGCAGCAGCCGAGCGTATCGCAGGATCGCTCTCACCGCGGCCCTCGAGAACGCTTGCGAGCACGCGGTCGCGCAGGATTGCGTGGGGATCGTCCACTATGTTCTCAGGCCGCCGATTTGAATTCGGCCCGGTGCTTCGCGCACGTGCACATCGTCTGCACCGCGTCGCGTGCCGGTGGATACACGTGATAGTACATCGCGATAACCATCGGGATGAATACGAGCGCGTTGTAGATAAGGTGCAGCTCGATTCGCGGAATCCAGATTTGACCGACACTGGTTGGAACGTTTCCACCAAACCAGTAGCGATGTGTCTGCGCCTGATAAAACAGGATGAAATGCTCGAAGTGATGCCAGAACTGAATCCAGAACGAAACCATCCACCACTTGTATGACGTTCCCGTAAATCCTTTTCTCAGAACCCACAGGCCAATCAGCATTACAAGCGCGAAGCCGTAATGCAGTGTCTCAGTTTTCATGAGCCACGGGTAATACATGCCGAGTATTCCCATCGACATCGGCCGCGGCCAGTGCAGGACGAAAGCCTGATATGCCTGCACGATGTGCTCGAGCCAGTGAAACAGCACGACCACCATGAACGTGTACAAGGCAGCCTTGTGCCAGCGCGTGTTGAGGCTCGCGCTGAGATTCGAGAGGCCGGGGCTGCTGAATTGTAAACCAGCGGAGGAAGCAGTCATTTGTTCTTCCTGGGCAGGGTCTGGTGGTCGGCTAATGTAGGAATTGACCTGCGGTCTTCGCAAGAATCTTGTCGTTGTTGGAAACCCAGACGCTTTACAGAGGCGGGTAGTGAGTTCCAGTAAGGAGTCTTGAGTTTCGGGTTGAAGAACTCGCAACCCATAACCCGTGACCGGTCACTCATAACTCGCCTCCGAAAACCGTCCGGGTTTCGCAACTGTCAGCTCTGACCACGCAGCAAGGGCAAGCGCTCGACGAGTTCGTCACGACTCATTTCCAGCAAAGCATGTCGCTCGACGAGCGCGTCGAAATCGACCGGATACAGGTTGTGCTTTTCAGGTTCGGCGAGTCCGGCGATGTTGCGCGATGAGATCGACTGCTTGATCCATTCAGCAAATGACTCTCGATCACTCGATGATCCCTGCGCTCCTGTTCCCCGTGTGATACTCCGGAGTCGTTGCAGACTTCGATGTGCGAGCGGCTGCATCACCGGATCGCCAACGCCGAGAAATCCTCTCCATGCAACGGAGTCGTCGGGCTTGAGTCTCTGATTCACTTCAGCGAAGGAAACAGTCGCGAAGTAAAGCATCGCCTGCGCTGCGAACAAATCGAAATGCACCATTGCTTCGTACGCACCGGCTACGATGAGATCGATCTGCGCAGCTTCGGCATCGAGCATGGAGTCATATCGCGTGAGAGATTCACGACCGGGAATACCATTCTCAAATTCGAGCGCCAGTCGCTCGACTGCGCGGAGACTCCAGGCAATGCCTGTTGAGAAGAGTGCATCGACAAATGCGTATGCGTGCGGCATCAGCGCCCATCGTTCACCAGCGGCGCGTGTAAGCCGGTGTTGGATCGACGAACGAAACGCAATCGGCATCACTGGCTCTGCGTCCGCGAACGCATCGGCGATAGTCGGATATCGCCCGAGCAGCTCGCGCCACATCGATGCGGGATCACCCTGTTGCAGCGACGCCACACCACGAGGCGTCAATAGAAAGCCTGCACTTGTGATTCCATCGTCGAAGCGAAGCGAATACATCCAGCCCTCGTCGACGATGTGATGAACCGCCGCCCAATCCTGTGGATACGGGGCTTCCGGCAACTCCGGCAACAGATCGTTCAGCAGCCGCACACCTTCGAAATGACTGAACACAAGCGAAGAGCGAGTCTCCGCTGCATCGAGTGCCGATGGAATCGACAGCTGCTTCGCGAGAAAACCGCCGGGACCCGAAGCGTCGACCACAAACTTTGCTTCCAGCTCGAATGGAGCTCCCTTCTCTGCTCCGCTAATCCGTACGGAGTCGGCCAGCAAATCCGCGTTCGTTACGTCCACGTGGTCGTAGTACTTGACTCCCCGAGCGATTGCCTCACGAACGAAATGATGGTCCACATCGGCGCGCATCCAGTGCGAATCGGAAAGCGAATCGTGCGGGCTCGCTGCAACGAGTAGTCGCTCAGACTCGAGGCCGCGATCAGCGAACGACTCGTTCGGATGATGGCGAAGAAACGTGAAACCGCGCTTCAATCCTCTGCGCAGCTCCGGATATGCGCTCATCCATCGCCCGTGAGCTGCGAGTTGATAGCAGTCGTCGAGGCCGTACCGCTTCGCGATTCGCTCCAGCGAAAGGTTTGCGAGAGGAGTAGTCGACTCACCGATTGCAAATCGCGGATGATTGCCGCGCTCGAGAAGGACTACATCGTAACCTTGAACAGCGAGGATACGAGCGAGAAGAGATCCGGCAAATCCGCTTCCGACAATTGCAACTTCACACGAGTGCTTCACGCCGCACACTTGCTGCAGGCGATGCGCTCCTCGACAATGCCCGTATGATTCTGCCGCTCCAGGCGAGTGATGCGTTGTGCGCTGCACGCATCGCATGCAGACAGGTGCTCGACATCCCACAAGTCACCAGTAACAACTGCTCCGGTAAATCCTCGACATGCGTCCAGTGCATCCTCGAGCTGAGCCAGCGTCGGCGGCACAAACTCACCAATGCTCTCGAGCCGTTCCATCTCTCCATTCCCGCCCCGAACGGGAATCACGGACACCACCGAGGCTCCGCGACCTACTGCGTATTGAACCGTCCGCACAGTCCACTCAACCGACTCGCTCGATGGAACATGCGGTACACCGAGCAGAACAAACACTCGAAGGTCGATTCCGTTTTCGCGAAGATAGTCGGCAGCTCTGTCAAAACGAGCGAGGTCGAGCTTCTTGTTCAGCTTTGTTGCGGCAGTGGGATGAGTTGTCTCGAGACCGACAGCGACTTCGAGCCTGCCCGGAAGCGCACGTGAAAACTCTACGGTTCGCGGACCAATCGTATTCGCGTGCGACTCCACTGTGAGCGATGCGAACGATCCGGCAAGTTTTGCGATTCCGGCAAGATCGTCCGAAGGGACTGCGCGCGTATCGAAGAAATTGCTCGCGTTGTAAAGTTTCAGCCGGTCTGCCCTTAATCCGGCGATGGCATCTTCAACTTGCGCTGTAAGTGCACCGTGAGGAGTTGGGCCGTCGATCGTAAACTTCCACAGATCGCAGAACGAGCAAGTAAACGGACACTCCGCCCCGGCAAGGAAGACCGTTAGAGCGCGCTCGACGCGGCCATCGGGTCTCCGCTCAGTTTCGAGCAGTGATCCGTGAGCCCGAAAAGGATCGACGTAATTCTTTGACGGGCGAAGACTTCGAATCCGCTCGTCGACTGTGGGCAGGGTCACGCGTTGTGAGCGTACAACGATTCGAAATGCCTGCGATATCGAGCTTCAGTCTGTGGAAACAGTCTCGACGCGTCATCTGCCGACGCCGCACCATGCTGAAAGCGACGCTTTGGAAAAATGGGCATTTCCAGATCGAGAACCGAACGAATTCCGCGTGCGACAATTTCTCCTTTCAACGCATACAACCGCTCGTGCGATCCCTCGGTCAGCTCTGCAAACGGTATGGCCTCGGCGACAGCGATGACTGACGGCCGAGTGTACGGGCTGAAACCGTCAAAGGCGTATTCGCGCGCGCAGGCGTGAGTACGGACGCATGCACGACTGTAACCGCCCGAATACGTGAGGGAATGCTTGATCGATTCGACACCCCATCCCTCCTGATAGAGCATGCGATTGTTCACGACACTTCGAATCGTGAGCTCGCTGTTCTCCTCGATCGGATAATCCTTGAGGTTTTCGTCGCCTCCATCGCCATCAACCAGGAGACGCCAGTCGGGATACCTCTCCCGAATTCCCGCCAGCAGCGCCAGGTTCACCGTCGCGCACTCCACATCCAGCGGCTTGTAATCTTCGATCACTCGAACGGCGAAAAGCGGATCGAGCGCGTCTGATGAAACATCTATGATCTCGCCGAACATCTCGAGGTCGCTCGCGCGAAGGAATTCGGCTGCTTGAAGCGCATCCTGCCCCTCACCGTCTATTGACAGTGTGAACGCCTTCAAACGAGCGGGTGAGTGACCTTCATTCAACAGCAATCTGTAGAGACACAGAAGTATTGCCCCGCTGTCGATTCCGCCTGAAAACGAAACACCGATCGGCGCTGCCGGATTCTGCAACGCGAGCCAGCGTCCAAGCTCAGAATAAACCGCTTCTATATAGTTGCGCCCGATGAGATCCAGATCGGCTCGCAGCGTACCTCTCGGAGGGGCAAAAAAGCGCTGATGAATCGGATTCGGATCGGGACATCCGACCAGCCTGAGCGTGGTTACATGATGAGCCGGTACCATCCGTGTGTAGCTGGGATGAAACTGGTCGGCCCATCCGTGCCTCTCGAGCTCCTGCTTGATCTGGTCGATTCGGTCGGCAACAATGAGCACCGGTCCGTCAACCGCCTTCGCGAGGAAGTATCGCATCGGACGGTCGAGACTTCGCGCGAGAAGAACTCTCTCGCCGTCCTGCGCAACAATCGCGAAGGAGCCAGCAATGTCGAGCACTGATTCAACGTCATCTGCCAGCAGTCGCTTGCGAGCTTCGGGTTCATCAATGAACCACAGTCGCTGCGACTCCGGCGCGATAAGGTTGATGACGCGGGAAATTGGAAGGTGTCGGCTCATGCGCAAAGATGTCTCATCGCAATCGCTTGATGGAAGGTGTGCCTGGAGGTATGATGGCGCCGCCGGATCCTGATCGCGGTGGATAACATGACAAGGAGACGCACGCCAATGAAACGCCGAAGTAGGACTTTCTTTCTGCCAGGCGTTCTCGCCACTGCGTGCCTGATCCTGGCGAATTGCAACCGACCGCATAAGTCCGAGGGCGAAAAACTGGCCAGTAGGTACTGCGCCACCTGCCACGCTTATCCGGAGCCTCAGCTGCTGGACAAAGAAACGTGGCTCACAAGTGTCTTACCGCAGATGGCGCCACGACTGGGCATTCGCACGGCAGCGTCGTTTAGTGATGCACTCCGAAATCCGAATATGGTGGTTCTCACCAACGCGGTTTCGCAGGAAGAATGGGCGAAAATCGTCAGCTACTACCACGAGGCTGCTCCCGCCGCATTGCCCTCCCAGTCCTTGTCTGCTCAACCTGACATCGATCCATCTTTCTTCAAGGCAGGGGCGTTCGTTCCGGGACTCGAGAGCAGCGGGATCATAACGCTTCTCAAGATTGATCAGACCGATGAACGGATATTTGTTGGTGAAGCCGGGTTCAACAGGCTTCGGATATTTGACTGGGGCCGCCAGCTGATATCGTCGCTCACGTTGAACAGCCCTCCAACAGACCTGATTGTCGAACGAAACAGCATTCTCCTGCTGGAATCAGGCATCCTGAACCCCAATGACGAGCCCGCAGGCACGCTAGTGCAATATGATTTTCCAGGCACTGATTCACTTCGGTCACCCCGGATATTGATTGACTCGCTCTTCAGGCCGGTGTTCGTCCGCCAATTCGACTTCGACAAGGACGGCGTGAATGAATTTGTCATCTGCGAATATGGCGACAACCGCGGGCGACTTGCGCTTTACAAGTACAATGGGTCCCGGTATGAGCGCCATGTAATCGATCCTGCGCCTGGCGCGATACGGTTCGAGATACGCGATATGACCGGGGACGGGTCTCCGGACATCGTGGCTTTGTTCGCGCAGGCAGACGAGCGGATCGTGTTGTTCGAGAATGACGGAAAAGGAAATTTCTCACGGCAGCAGATACTGGCCCGCTTCCCACCCGTCTATGGCTCCATGTATTTCTCACTGCACGATTTCAACGGCGACGGCCACATGGACATCGTGTATGTGAACGGCGACAATTTTGACTTCTCCCGTGTGCTCAAGCCCTATCACGGAATCAGGATTCTGGAGAATGATGGCAAGAACCATTTTCACCAGCAGTTCTTTTTTCCGGTATACGGAGCGGCCAGGGCAGAGGTCGCGGATTTCGACGGAGACGGCAAACTCGATTTTCTGACGACCAGCAACTTCGCTGATGCTGGCAAAAATCCTGAGCGGGGCATCATGTTTTTTAGAAACGTCGGACTGTATCAATTCCGGCCTTACGCCTTTTCGGTTGCCGCCAGCAGTTCGTGGAACCTGACGGCGACGGCTGACCTCAACAAAGACGGTCGGCCCGATATCATTGTTGGCGCCATGGATCTGGCAAGCATTGGGAAGCTTCAGCAGAGATCTCCGGGACCCGTGTCGGAAGCCGCGAAAGATCCGATTCTGCTGCTCGAGAACCGAATGCCGGCAACGTCAGGCAACAGAATCCGCTGACTCGTCGAACCCACACCTTTCGAAGCCAGATCAGCCGAATGAAAGCGCGGAGCCTCACCATTCTTGGAGTTCTTGTCTCCCTTTCTGCCTGTGCCGACAGGCAACGCGATCACGCGCTGTTCAAGCTGCTCGGCCCGAATGAAACCGGCGTCACGTTCGCCAACACCATCACCACCAGTGACTCGCTGAACGTACAGACCGACGTGTACGTCTACAACGGTGCGGGCGTAGCAGTCGGCGACATCGACAACGATGGCCTCCCCGATCTCTTTTTCTCCGGCAACCTGGTGTCCAGCCGCCTGTACCTGAACAAAGGCCACATGCGCTTCGAGGACATCACATCGAAGGCTGGTGTTGCAACCAGGCAATGGGCCACCGGCGCTACGATGGTCGACATCAACAATGATGGCTTCCTCGACATCTACGTCTCCGTTTCCGGACCTGGATGGTCCACAGCGGCACAGCGCGGAAATCTTCTCTTCATCAACAACGGCAATCGGACATTTACCGAGCGCGCGGCTCAGTACGCCGTTGCAGACACCGGATTCACGACGCATTCAGTGTTCGTTGATTTCAATCGCGATGGATGTCTCGATTTATTCCTGCTGAATAATTCGCCAAAGGATTTTTCCCGAGCAGACATCGCTTCGCCCGCATCCGGAATGAGAGCCGGGACGCCAGGGAGTCACAACGAGCTGTATCGCAATGACTGCAAGGGAAAATTCACGAACGTCTCGAGCCAAAGCGGCGTAAGCAGCGATTCGGGATTCGGTCTTGGTGTCGCCGTTTCCGATTTGAACGGAGATGGCTGGCCCGACATATATGTCTCGAACGATGTCGCGCCTAACGATGTAGTCTACGTCAACAATCAGGACGGCACGTTTTCGAACAAGCGTGCTGCATGGTTCAAGCACGCGAGCTACGCGGGAATGGGCGTCGATATCGCTGACTTCAACAATGATGGGTGGGAGGACGTTATCCAGGCGGAGATGCTCCCTCATGACTTGAGCCGCAGGAAAAGGATGAGCGGTCTTAATTCAGCGGGAAGTTTTCTCCAGTCGCGCAGCCGGGGCTTGCTCGACGATTATGGCGCGAACTCTTTGCAGCTGAGCAACGGAGTTACAACGAACGGCGACGTCGTATTCAGTGATGTCGCTGCTGTTGCTGGCGTCGCCGCAACCGATTGGAGCTGGAGCCCGCTTTTCGCCGACTTCGACAACGATGGATACAAGGACATTTTTATCGGCAACGGGTATCCGAAAGCGGTGAACGATCTCGACTACCTGCCCGCTGCATCTTCGGCGCAAAGGCGCGGTAACAAGGCAGAAGCGCTGAGACTGCTCAAGGATCTCCCTTCCTACGACGTCTCGAACTACGTCTTCAGAAATAACGGCGACCTCAGCTTCACCAATGAAACGTCGACGTGGGGAATCGAAAGACCGAGCTTCTCATACGGAGCAGCTTACGCGGATCTCGATAACGATGGGAAACTGGACATCGTTGTAAGCAATATCGACGCTCCTGCGTTCATATATCAGAACGTTCAGGCGGCCGACGATTTACATCATTATCTCTCGGTAAAACTTGTTGGAAACGCGCCTAATGTTCGCGGCACTGGTGCAAGAGTGATTCTCACGACAAGGGGCAATAAGCAGCACATCTACAATTCGCCTTATCGCGGCTACATGTCCACCGTCGATGAGCGAGCGCACTTCGGGCTCGGCGCAGCGAAACGTGTGGACAGTCTCGAAGTGCTCTGGCCGGACGGAAAATACCAGCTGCTCACGAACCTTGGAGTCGATACCAGTGTTGTCGTAAAACAAAGCGACGCGAGAGCGACAGGGCCGTCACGGCCCGCCTCGAATCCCATTTTCGTTGAAGCGGGTAACGTCCTTCGTTATGCTCCGCCACAGCATTCTCCGGATGATTACGGCGTTCAATCACTCCTTCCTTACGCAGTCTCAGCGCACGGTCCAGTGATCGCCGCGGAAGATCTCGATCACGACGGTCTCGATGACATTTTCGTCGCCGGGTCGCCGGGCAATGCCGGAAAGATTCTTATGCAGAAGAAAGACGGAACGTTCGCCGAATCAAAACAGCAACAGTCTCTGGAGGCAGACAAAGCATACGATGACTGGGGCGCACTCTTCTTCGATGCCAATGGCGATGGACAGCTGGACCTGTATGTCGCAAGCGGCGGATACCCACTCGCACCAACATCGTCACTGCTGCAGGATCGTCTTTACATCAATCGTGGCAACGGAAACTTCATTCGGGATACCACTGCACTGCCGCATATGCTTGTCAGCACGAGCGCGGTGCGCGCCGCTGATTTCAATGGTGACGGTAAACCTGATCTTTTTGTCGGCGGGGCTTTCACGCCGCGAAGCTATCCGTCACCCACGCGAAGCTATCTCCTTCGCAACGATGGCAACGGTCATTTCACCGATGTGACGGCGCAGCTCGCACCCGAGCTCGTAACGCCCGGTGGAATGATCAAAGATGCCGTCTGGATCGACTTCGACGGAGACGGACTAATCGATCTCGTCACAGCGGGCGAATGGATGTCCGTCGATTTCTATCGCAATGAAGGCAGCCGCTTCCGCAATGTTACGAAGTCCACTGGGCTTCCGCCGATGCGCGGATGGTGGTTCAGCCTTGCCACCGGGGATTTCGATAAGGATGGGAAACCCGACATAGTCGCCGGCAACCTCGGCCTCAACTACACGTACCAGACGTCGGCCAGTCACACGTTTGGCGTTTACGCAGGAGACTTCACCGGTAATCGGACCACCGACATCGTGTTTACCGACAAGGCAAACGGGAATGAGTTTTCTTACGGCGGAATGGCGCCCCTGGGCCGCGAGATCTACACGCTTGCTCTCAAGTATCCAACGTACGGTTCGTTCGCTCAGGCGCCGATTACGAAGCTGTTCAGCCGTTCACAGCTCGAGCACGCTCTGCACTACGAGGTCGATACGTTCGCGAGCACGTATCTCCACAACGAGGGCGGAGGAAAATTCTCCGCAGTGCCGCTGCCAAACGCCGCACAGATTTCGCCGATCAAATCCATCATCGCTACGGATGCCGACCGCGATGGGAGCCTGGACCTCATCGTCGCGGGGAATCTGTATCAGGCCGAAGCCAACACCCCGCGAGCTGATGCTGGTAACGGATTGTGGCTGCGGGGAAACGGAAAGGGAGGATTCACTCCAGTCTCGCCGCGCGAATCGGGCTTCCTCGCTCCAAAGGATGTTTCCGGCATGACATTGGTGAAGACCGCCGCGGGCAGATTACTAGTCGTCGGCAATACCGGCGATTCAGTTCAGACCTTCTGGATCCTCTCGCACTGACC
>JBKPNY010000274.1:0-3280 GCA_046732835.1 Gemmatimonadota bacterium
CCATCTGCAGGATTTCATTCGCACCTAGGTGCATGCGAGTGAGAACGTTCTTCCCGCGCTCGATGATGTTACCGAACCGCGTGTCGTCGATGATGACCGTGTCGAGCCCTTTGACGTTGAGCGCGCTTTGTCCCGCTGCAGTCATCGCCAGGAAGTAAGGCTTCCGCTCTCCACCTTCGAGGAATGGACGAATGATCCTGATCGGCTCGCCGCCGTGGTAATACGCGGTGTTGATTCGCGGAAATTGCGATGCAACCGATTCCGCTGCCTCCTCGACACCCGCGCGCGTCGGCAGAAACATCCCCACCCCTCGCTTCTCTCGTACGACTTTGAGGAGAAATCGATCGTCGAGAAATTCCTGCGGATCCTTTCGCACGACTCTCACGTCAGCAGCGCGCGCGGGATCGAATGCATAACTCTTGAGCACTGCGGCGGCTTCGAGATACTGCGCGTAGAACGTTGGATCAACTGTCGCCGACAACCAGATAAACCGACATCCAACACGCTTGCCGAGTGCGAGGCAAAGCTCGAGCTCCGCTGAGGTCTGATGTATTTCGTCGACAATGAGAGTGTCGGACGACAGGATGTCTCCATCCTGGAACCATCGTCGTGCAATTCCTGTTGTGACGATGATGACGTTCCACGTCGGAGTTTCCGGCGTCGCTTCTCTTTCGCGATTTACAACTCCAACGCGAAGATTCTCAGTTCCAAGTATCTGCTCCGCGATCGGCCGGATTGAGAGAGTCTTTCCGGTTCCTGTACCCGCAACGATTCCAAATCCTTTGCCCTCAGCGGCAAGGTTCCGGATCTCCTGTCCGTGCTGCTGCTCGAGAACCGTTTCGATGTGAAGATCGAGAGCGAGCTCGATTGTCTCGCATGCTGCGCGGGTTGGCGCGATGACGATCACGCGGCCAGTGGGCGGCTCGGCTGCAACGAATGCAGCATGGTCGGGAGGCAGATACTGGTCTCTGATTGCTCTCATTGAACCGCAAAGTGCAAGAAACGGAGCTTCAGCGATATGGTTGCGGGCTCAGGACAACAGCGGGAGGAAGCAGGACTGCAGACTTTGCGGCCTCAGGACAAAACCACAATCGACAATCGCTGACTAATTGCGGAGTTCGGACCTCGAGAACTGCGGATTCAGGAGACGCCATTGCAACGCGTCTTCATTTCATTGTCTTGGCGCGCTCTCTCGGGATGATAGCAAGAAGAAGTCTCCGAATTTCCTCCAGGCGATTTCTGCGATCCGTTGTGATTTCTTCACCGAGGACCGGCTTTGCTCCCTTATGCCAGCTCATGCTTTCGCGAACTTCGCCAAGCGCGTATTCGAATCTGATTGCACGATCTTTCAAGGTAAGTCGGTGTGTCGAGGTTTCCTTAATCCGCCCTCCTCGAAGTCCGGAATCCGCAATTAATCAGCAATTGTCGATTGTGGTTTTGTCCTGAGGCCGCAAAGTCTGCAATCCTGCTTCCTCATATGGTTTTGTCCGGAGACCGCAATCGAGGACAAAAAACCCCGGATGGAGGAATCCATCCGGGGCTCGTCACGCTTCGACCGTCAGGTTCGCTAGTCGCGACGTCTTCCGTTGTTCTTATTCTTGTACTGGCCGTTATGCTTGCCGTTGTCGTGACCGTTGTTCTGATCCCAGCGGTCATTCTTGCCGTGCCCGTAGCGATCTTCGTAACCGTCGTTGTTCCGATCGTTGTCTCTGCGGTTCCGATCGTAGATACCGTTGTTACGGTTGTTGGCGTACTGAACTACGCGGCGATCGTAGACGCGATAGCGTCCCACAGTATCGCGGCGTGCAAGCTCCTGAACCAGGTTGCCGTTGGAGTCGTAGCGATTGCGTGCGTAGATGTAATTCCCGCGATTATCGCGTCCGACACGGCGCCATCTGCCGTCGGTGTTTCGGGTGTCGTAAATGCGGCCATCATTGTAGATGGTGCCGTTACGACCGTCGACCGTTCCGCGGTTCCCCGTGTTTGCCGGATCCCACCAGGGTCCGTTTGACTGCGCTGCGAGCGGCGCCGCGAACGCTGTTGCGGCGACAAGGCTCAATGCAAATGCAAGACGTTTCATCGATGCTTCTCCTTATTGATCAGGGGAGTCGTCGCTGTCCTTCTTCGACTTCCCTTTCTTCGATTTTTCCTTGCCACGTTTCGGCGATTCGTCGCCGAAGATGACCTTGCCGTTAACCGGCCGGTTGCGGACAGCGGTGACGCAGTCGGTCGGAGCCGGTTGCTGGTTCGCGGGTACACCCTCGATCCAGATCCGACACATCCCAGCAGGCGGCCGATAGGCCGGGGGAACCGGCGACTGCTGCTGGCGCTTCGGGAGCCCGGGAATCTGCGGCAGCCCTTGCGGGAGCTGCGCGTTCGCCGGCCTCCCCGCCGCGAGTAGACCCGCGGCGAGGAGAGCGAACCCCCATCTATTGATCTTCCCCGCGATGCCACGCGAGAACGAAAGGATTATCATGGCATCGTACTTTAGCAGGGGGGGTGCCAGCTGTGGCATGGTGACGTAACTCGCTGTCCTATAAAGACTTACGGTTGAAATCCATTGCGCCGAATTGATCGAAATGTCCTCTCGAAAGGACACTTCTATTCCCGGATTGGACGCTATGGAACCTTTCAGGGTTCGCGCTTCTCCACCAACCTCACGATCTCGCCCGGTTTGGCGTGACGATGAAGCTTCGATTTTTCGAAAACGGCCGCACCGTCCACTACAACCTCGAAGCGCCCACCGCGCGAAGGGATCAGCTCGATCTCCGCGGCAGGCCACTTGTCCCTGAGCTCAGCCGCCAAACTGGCGGCTCGCGGCTCATAGTTTCAAAGCGTGCAGTATTCGATGGTGATTTTCATAAGCTAGATGTAACGCATGCTGATTCGACGCGAAAGAATTCGATTTCGCTTCGACCCTTCCTCTTCATTAGATGTCGCGTTCAAAGGAGGATGTCGTGCGAAACCATCACGGGTTTACCATCGTCGAGTCTACCGTTGTCGTTGCGCTGATCGCCGCATTGACTGCGATTACCGTTCCGCGCGCTGCTCAGTTCATTGACGGCATCGAGGTTCGAGGCGCAGTCACTGAGATCGAATCGGTGTTCTCACTTGCACGTCACACCGCTATCGCCCGCGGATCTCAGGTCGCTCTCGACATCGATCTGCCGCGCCGCTCCTTGTCGATTCGTTCAGGCACTGAAATTCTGCGAACACTGGAAGTTGGTGCGGCACACGGGGTAAACCTGTCCGCTAACCGCACAAGCATTACATACTCCCC
>JBKPNY010000275.1:0-2180 GCA_046732835.1 Gemmatimonadota bacterium
TCCAAACCAAACGCGCTCCGCACGCGAGTAATAACTTGAGTGGCCATCAAAGAGTGCCCACCCAAATCGAAAAAGTTTGCCTGCCTTCCCAATCTCTCGATACCTAATACCTTGCTCCAGAGATCGGCTACGGCCTGCTCTGCTTCGGTCAACGGCGCACCGCCCTCTTCAGCCTGGCCGCTACGTTCCGTGCTTTCGGCCAACGCCCGCAACGCCACTTCATCGATCTTTCCGTGTTTCGTCAACGGCAGCCGCTCCAGCATTACGACTTGCCCCGGCACCATGTAGGCCGGCAATTGCCCTAGCAATGAAGTTCGGATTTGCTCTCCACTGAGGATCCCTTCGGTTACCACATAGGCCACGAGGCCTGCTTCATCGCGAGCCAATCCCACGACCGCTTCACGCACTTCCGGCAGGCGCAGCAACGCCGATTCCACTTCACCTAACTCTACACGGAATCCACGCACCTGGACCTGCCGGTCACACCGTCCGACAAACTCCAGCGTCCCATCCTCCCGCGCCCGCACCAGGTCTCCGGTCCGGTACAGCCGCGCTCCGTTCCTGCCGCCAAATGGATCCGGCAAAAACCGTTCGGCCGTCCGTGCAGGTTGGCCCAGATAACCTCTGGCCAATCCTGCGCCACCAATGAACAACTCTCCCACAATTCCGGGCGGCACTACATGGAACTCGTCGGTAAGAACGTAGAGCTGTGTATTAGCAAGTGGACGTCCGATCGGCACCGACCTGGCGTACGCTTCGTCACATTCGAATAACGAAGCACATACAGTGTTCTCCGTTGGTCCATACGCATTGATAAAACGCCGTCCACGTCCCCACCGCTCGACTACTTCCGGTGGGCAAGCCTCACCCGCGGACACAAGAGTTTCCAGTGCCGGCAAATGTTCGACTTCCATTACGGCAAGTAATGCGGGCGGCAGCGTTACGACCGTAATTGCCGCATCGCGGAGGATATTGGTAAGGTCAGCGCCCCACTGAGTTAGGCCTCGAGGTCCCAAATGTAAGACCGCTCCACTACACAACGCGGTGAAGATTTCCGAGACGGAAGCATCGAAACCGAAGGAAGCGAATTGAAGCACGCGGCTATCGGGCTTTATATGAAATGCGCGTATTTGGCCGTGAACTAAATTCGTGAGACCCCTGTGCGTAAGCAACACGCCTTTGGGCTTTCCAGTGGAGCCCGAGGTGTAGATGAGGTACGCAGCGTTTTCAGCAGCGACGCTATCCGGTAAAGCAGCCGGAGAATAGTCAGCAATCTGCTCCCACGCGGTATCCAAACATACTATCTGCGCATCGCTTTCCGGCATTAGGTCCAACAGATGTGAGTTGGTAAGCAGCACCTGTGTGTGACTGTCTTCCAGCATGTGGGCCAAACGTTGGGCCGGATAATCCGGATCCAAAGGCATGTAAGCCGCGCCGGCTTTGAGCGTGCCCAAAACACTGACGACCATTTCCGGTGAGCGGCCAGTGCAAATAGCGACGTGTGACTCCGCGCCCACGCCAAGCGACCGAAGATATCGAGCCAATTGATTGGCGCGCTCATTCAAGTCGTGGTAAGTGATCTCCTGATCGCCATAAATAATCGCCGCCGCCTGAGGGGTACGTTCTGCCTGGCTCTCAAACAATTGATGGACACAGCGATCTTCGTAGGAAGCATGTGTTTGATTCCAGCCGGTGATTACGCGGTAGCGCTCCTGGTCCGTCAGTATTTCGAGATCTCGAATCGGCGTGGCCGGACTTTCCAGGGCGCTCTTCAAGAGATTCATGAAATGGGCGGAAAATTGTTCGATGGTTTCCGGACGAAAGGTTTCCTGCTGATATGTAACTTGCCCTCTGAGCCCTTCCGCGGAGTTGTTGAAGCGAAAGGTTATGTCATTGTCGAGCTCGGGCAGCTCGTCATGAATATTTTCGAGTGTCAGCGCAATGTCGAACAAACGAGATTCACGATCGTTCTCTTCCAGCTCGAGGTCAACGATGAGACGCTCGAACGGATAATCCTGTCTCGCGTAAGCCTCGTTGAGACTGTTGCACACATTCTCGAGAAATAACTGGAAAGACTGAAACCCTTCAACCTGATCGACGATGGCCAGTACGTTGGGCCGATGTTTCGCTTCGTTATTTGCGCGCAGCGATGGAGAAGCGACTACGATCGAATTATTGCC
>JBKPNY010000276.1:0-4543 GCA_046732835.1 Gemmatimonadota bacterium
CCGCGCTGTGTGAAGCGATCGATTTGATCAGTTACAATCGACGCTTTCCCGTCTCGGATGGAATTGAAGAGATCCGCATCAGGAACGAGACATAATCGCTGATCCCACGGATTGTAGCTTGGCGTGAAGTGTTTGATGTCGTATTCAGGCCCAAGCTGATGTCGAACTCCTTTCGCAACCATCTTCTTGAAGAAGTCCGGATTTACGCGAGCCAACGCGTAGAAGCCGAGTGAGACGAAGACATTCTTCCAGCGCGTGAGGAAGTACGCTGTTTTCTCCGGAAGTTGCTTCTTGAGCCACATCGCGATCTTGTCCTTCGACGGAAGATTCACGACGTACGTCGGCGAGCGCTGAAGCATTGTGACGTGGCCGGCTTTTTCTGCCATTGCAGGAACGAGAGTGACTGCGGTCGCACCGCTGCCGATGACGATGACTCTGTCGCCCTTGTAGTCGAGATCATGCGGCCATTTCTGCGGATGCACGACTTTACCTTCGAAGTCTTCGATTCCGTCAAACTTCGGAGTGTAGCCGCTTTCGTAGTCGTAGTATCCGGTGCAGAGATAAATGAAGCGGCACGTCAGGTTGAACAGTCGGCCGTTTGGGGATTGAGCTTCGACGGTCCACTTTCTGTCTTTCGATGACCAGCTTGCGTTTCGTACTCGATGATTGAAGCGAATTTTCTTGTCGATGCCGTACATTTTCGCAGTGTCGCGAACGTATTCCAGGATCGACGGACCGTCAGCGATTGCTTTCGCACCCGGCCACGGCCGGAACTTGTAGCCCAGGGTGTACATGTCAGAGTCGGATCGCACGCCGGGATAGCGGAAGAGATCCCATGTTCCGCCGAGTGCGCTTCGGCCTTCCAGGATTGCATATGACTTGTTCGGGCATTTTGTCTGGAGGTAGTATCCAGCACCGATTCCCGAGAGTCCTGCTCCTACAACAAGAACGTCGACATAGTCGTTTTGCATCACGCGAAAAATAGGGGTGATGCATCGTGACACGCGAGAAAATTTTAGTTCCGAGGGTTTCAACTTGGTTCGGAACTTCGGAACTTCGGGTCGGGCTCGAGAGCGTCTATCTCGGGCACACCTCGCAGCTATAGAGACTTAGCTGCCTTGGGTCTCGCGGATATGTGCCCGAGACAGACGCTCTCGAGCCCTCCTGGCTCAAGGCTGCTCTTAACGCCGAGGGAGTCCTTCCGAGCTTCGCACGCATCGCGGCGGAGGAGTGGGCATGGCTTGAAAATCCACACTCGAGCGCTGTGCGGGAGAGATCGGCGGTTTGATTCTCCAGCTTCTCGAGGGCGATGCGGAGCCGCAGATCGGTTTTGAATTCGTGGATCGTCCGGCCGGTGTGCCTGCGGAACACACGACACAGATGAAATGGAGAGACGCCTACTTTTATAGCGAGGTCGTTCAGACTTTCACCGCCAAAAGGATTTCCTGCGATCGATTCCTTCGCACGCTCGACAAGGTCTGCATGCGCCTCGTTATCAACTCTCGCTTTTGTCGCTTCGGTGTACGTCTGGCCGAGCACTGTCGCAACAATCCTGATTATCGATTCCTCAGCATCGAGCTGATCGATGCGTCCCGTCTCGAGCTTCGTGAAGAGCGACCGCTGAGCGACATAGAGACTTCGATCGATTGGAGCATACTCCCTAGCGAACGGCCTCTCGTATCGATCGTGCGCGCGCTGATCGATGCTCGCGGCAATCTCGAGCGCGAGCATCCTTGAAACTCCAAACCATTCGCAGCGATCGCCATCGGGACTGATTACGCGACGGGTGTACTCCTGACCCGGATTGTAGATGGTTGCGAGTGATGGATCGGCGACGAATGAACGCGAACCGGCGTATTGAATCCACACAGCAGTGCGCGGAAAGACCACTGCGCAATTGTTCGCAGGACCACTGTCACGAAAGCGGGGATCATGCGCACCGCAGCGGAATCGTGCGGCACGCACCAGCGGAGTCTCAAATACTATAGTATCGAGTGGCTGCATGAGTCCCGAGCAAGTTTTTGATAGCGACACCTTGAACCGCACCTCAAGATACTCCTGCCCCCGTCATCTACAGGAGAAGCAACGGTGCGGAAAACTGTCAAATTGTTGTTAAGTCTTGCCGCGTTCAGTGGAGTCGCCGGAGCGCAGGCGGACATGCAGCGCATTGCCTCTGATGCGTTCAACGCGCGCGACTGGACGCGGGCGGCTGATGCCTACCTCATAGTAGCGAAGACGGATACGGTCCTTCCACTTCCACACATGCGACGCGCCATCGCTCTCACGGCTCTCGGTCGATATGCGGAAGCACAGAAAGAGGTCGCGATTGCGGAGTCGAAGGGTGCACCGGCCATGGTTGCCGGCTACAGGCTCGCAGCAGTTTACGCAGGGCTCGGCAAAGTCGATGATGCGTTCGCGCAGCTCAAGCGCGCAACCGATGGAGGGCTCGGGCAGATTCCAAATCCGGGCGATTCACTTCCGCCGATGGCGAAGCTCAAGGCAGATGCCCGATATGCAAAATTTCTCACCGATGTCGATCACAACGCACGTCCGTGCATGTACGCTGAGCACACAAAGGAGTTCGACTTCTGGGTCGGGAGCTGGGACGTTCGACCAAAGGGTGCGCCGACAACTCCGCCCGCACGAAATGAAGTAACCAAGATCGATGACGGCTGCGTAGTGCACGAATCGTGGACAGCACCAGGATCTATCGGACAAAGTTTCAACATCTACGATTCGACGCGCTCGAAATGGTTCCAGATCTGGGTCGATAACTCTGGCGGGCTGCACGAGTACAGCGGGAACTATTCCGACAATGCCATGCGCTACGAAGGAACCACTCCGGCATTACCACCAGCCACCGGAAGAGTTAAGACGCGCCTGACATTTTTCAAGCTTGCCCCTGACACGGTGCGTCAGTTCTCTGAAAGTCTTAAGGCGGATGGAACGTGGGGAGTCAACTACGATTTGATTTACACGCGTCGCAAGGAGTCTAAGTAGCGGCCATTGTCTGCCGGATTATGTCGGCGGCGCGCTCGGGCATTGTAAGCGGAAGCATATGTCCACCATCGACGAGGTCGAGCCGCGCTTCGGGAATCTGCGAGGCAGTGAGCTCACCGTGTCTCCTGTAGTCGAGGATGCGATCTCCCTTGCCGTACAGAATCCACGTCGGAGTTGTCATCGATGGATACCGCGAGACCATTTCACTCATGTACTCGAACTGCTCCTCGAGTGCGACAATCTCTTCGGACGCACCGATGAAACTTTGAGGGCGTAGACCGAGCAGCGCGCCACCGTTTGTTGCGAAATCGCTCACTGGTTGTTCGGGAGCAAACAATGTCGTCAGCATCATCTCCTTGTTTATGATCGCGAGCGGTGTCGCAACAGTCCATGCAATCGCGTGACGCATTGCAGGCGAGCGAATCATGAGCGGCTTCAAAACTTCGGGTGGTTCGTGCTCGACTTGCGTAAAGGGTGCGATCAACACCAGTCCGCGCACTAGATCAGGGTGATCGAGCGCGACTGCGAGTGAAACGGCGCCACCCATCGAATGTCCGACAAGAAGCGGCCGCTCGAGCTCGAGTTTCTGAATGAGCTTTACAACGACATCAGCCTGAGTCGACAGCGCCGCCGACGATCCCCTGGCGCGCGTCGAGTTACCAGCGCCTGGTCTGTCGATAGCGATCACCCGATAGTCATGCGCCAGCAGGCCGACCATCGAATGCGTGAGATGCCGGAGCTGCGCGCCGAGGCCGTGGATCATCAGGATGGGGTCGCCGGATCCACTGTCGACATAGTGAATCCGCGAGCCGTCGATATCGATGAACTTTCCGGGAGGCGGAAGGGCAGCGTCCACGCGCAGCGCTGTCCAGGCAGTGAACAGCGCGAAGCCCGAGAAGATGAGGACTATAAAAACGACCGCCGTAACCAGGGCCGCCATCATGCTTCTACGGTGGGATGAATTTTTCAGTGGCGCAAGAAGATTTCCAATCGCAACTTTTGTTTTACAAATCTTCCGGGCCAATCCATGCGCTTCAAAAACAGTATTGTTGCGGTAGCTGCTACCGCGCTCCTTGCAGGTGCAGTTTCGTGCGACGACTCCAACGGTCCAAGCAGCAACAAGGACATCACCTTAGGTGGCATCTTCTCCCTGACAGGGAACTGGTCCACGCTCGGGGTGACCAGCAAAGCGGCGATGGAGATAGGGATTGAAGATGTGAATGCATATGCTGCGGCCAGCGGCTACCACTTCACGGCATCGATTCAGGATACGAAGCTCGATCCTCAAACTGCGTTGGCTCAAGTCACGGCGATGAAAGCAAGCGGTGTCGAGGTAGTGATCGGGCCGCAGTCGAGCGCCGAGGTCGCCGCGCTGAAAAGTTATCTCGACGGCAACAACATGATCACGATCAGTCAGTCGAGCACTGCAGGATCGCTCGCGATTGCCGGCGACAATATCTACCGGCTCACGCCGTCCGACACGCTCGAAGCTGTTGCGCTTGTCGGACTCATGAAAGCCGATGGAATGAAGACGATCATTCCG
>JBKPNY010000277.1:0-1769 GCA_046732835.1 Gemmatimonadota bacterium
TACGGCGACATGCGCGCTGAGCTTTCGAACAGCAATGAAGTAGAGATCATCGCAGTTAGAAAATCGGGTGACCGGAACGCGTATCAGATCGCGATGGAGAATGGAAAGAACGGACCGCAGTTCTGTGTCATTGCTGCAGAGACAAAGGCATCGCGTCCATGTGAAACCGATCGTGCTACACTAAAACACGGTGTCCCCGACATCCGCGTTGATTTCCTCGTGAAGGTCCCCGCGGGTGTTGGAGTCTCAGCGCACGTCGATCGCGGGAACATCGCTGCCGAACGCGTGAAGAGCTACGTCTGGGGAACTTCGGATCGCGGTGACATCAGCATCGTCACAAGCGATCTCGCAGAAGCAAGCACGCGCATCGGCTCCATCTCGGCAGAATTCGGACGCAGATCATGGAAGCAGGATCTCGAGTTCTTCACCGAGAAGGGAGATGTGACAGTAGTCGCTCCTTCAGACGCGAACATGCTTATCCAGATGGAAACCGGAGAGGGTCAGATCAAGTCTGAGTTTTCATCCGAGAAGAACAAGTGGAAAGGCAAGCAGCGAAGCACTGGATCGGTTGGCCAGGGTGGCGGCATGCTGACCATTCGCACAGGTCGAGGGATTGTGGAGCTCAAGCGCGGAGCGAAAGCGACTGCAGACGTGAGCGACATGTCAGTGAGCTATTCGAACGCTCCGCTAGTGTCACCTGATCCCAAGCCGAATCCAAATCCTGATCCTGGATACAATCCAAACCCAGTCCCTTCATACAATCCAAATCCGAATCCTTCCTACAACCCGAATCCAAATCCCGACGAAAAAGGCGAGTATCAGAATCTTCCCGAAGATGATCCAACTGGCGAGCGGGTTCATGTCGTGATTCCAGATGATCTGCTCTCTCGGTTCACGGATGCAAAGATTCAAGGTATGCCTGACAAAGCGCTCATCGCACGATTCCGGAACACTGTCGCCGAACACGTCAAACAGCATCCCGCCGATCTCGTAAAGGAAAGATCAGAGTGGGCACTCACTCTCGTTCGAAACGGGAAGCTGATGAGCGCCCTGAAGGAATCGCTCAATGCTCCTGACTGGCGCCTGCGTGCGTACGCAGCGTGGGCTCTTGGAGAATCGAGAGACAAGGAAGCCACTGATGCCCTGAGAGCTGCACTGAAGGATGAGAACTGGCGTGTTCGCATGCATGCAGCCGCCGGGCTTCAGCGAATTGCCGGAAAGAGCGAAGTCGAACCCCTGATCGGTTTGCTCAATGACGAATACTGGCAGGTGCGAATCTCCGCGATCGATGCACTCGCATCGATTGGAGATCGGCGCGCACTTCCTCCGCTGCAGCAGGTAGCACGGACGGATCCTCGATCGATCGTGCGCGACCAGGCATCGAACGCAATTCAACGATTGAGATAACAATGAGATCCGCAAAGCCAGTTTTCACATCCCGGGGTGCCAAAATTTTGGCATGTGCCATCGCGGTGGCATCCTGGAGCATCTCGATTCAAGCACAGGTTATTGCAGCGCGAATCAACGGCGCTCCACCGCAGCTCGACGGCAGACTCGATGATGCTGCGTGGGCAGCCGCAACATGGACAAACAGCTTTACGCAGCGAGAGCCAACGGAAGGTGCGCGGCCCGATGCTGAAACCCGGGTTGCGTTCATGTACGACAACGCTGCGCTTTACATCGCAGCGAAAATGAGCGCTGCACCATCAACTCCTGTGCGCGCACTCGTCACGAGACGCGATCGCGAAAGCACCTCCGAGCAGCTTGTC
>JBKPNY010000278.1:0-2376 GCA_046732835.1 Gemmatimonadota bacterium
CCCAACTCCTCAAACAAAATCCGCAGCGTGTCCATCTTCACCTGATGACCGCCGACATTAATCGCTCGCAGAAATGCAAAATATTTTGGCATTGGCTGCTTACTTCGTTGCCTCTGTACTCGCGACGAAGGCGTCGTACGCCGCTCTCGCCGTCTCTGCGATTAACTTTTCCTGAGCGTCGGTTTTCGACTTCGTGCCATTAATCAGGACGGCGATCGCCAGGTGGCCCTTGCCATCCGGCAGGGTGATGAGGCCGATATCATTTGTCGCCGCAGTCCCGGAACCAGTCTTCTCCGCCACTTGAGTTCCCGCCGGCAAATTCGCACGCAAGCGGCGCTCGCCGCCCGTGCGCGCTCGTTCCATGAAACCAAGCAACAACGAAGCGCTCGCCGGTTGCACCAGTTCACCCTTCTGCAGTTGAGTCAGTAGACGAGCGAGGTCCTTGGGAGTTCCTACGTTCGGATTCTCGCGCTTCGCGGCAAAGTCGCGCACCGTCGTCAGGATATCGATATCGGAATAACCCAGCGCGCGCATTCGCTGCGTCACCACCGCTGGCCCGCCGACGAGTTGCATCAACTTATCGCTGGAAGTGTTGTCGCTCCGCACGATGGAAAACTCCATCAGTTCCGCGACATTTTTATCTACCGGCCGGCGCCACAGGTCCGTATTGGTTTGCGATCCTGGCGCCACGTCAGATGGCGTTACGTGCAGTTTCTGGTCGAGGGAAATCTTTTTCTCTTCAACTGCCTTGAGGACGGCGATCGCCAGCGGCACTTTGAAGACGCTGTACAACTGCAACTTCTTCGTGCCTTCGACTGAAACGGTCCGCCCCGTCTCGACATGAATTACAGTCACAGCGACATCGTCGCCGATCGACTTTGCTAGTATCCCCAAACGCTTCGTCAGTTCGGCGTCAACGGCCTGAACATCAGTGGTTTTGGATGAACTCACTGCGGTCGCAGTCGCACCATCGCGGGCGCTTGAACCACTGCAGGCGGCGAGCGTGAGACACGTCACTACCAGCAAGATCAGTTGAGATCGCCTGAGGTTCATATTTTATTTGTTAGGGCTTCGCAAAACTCCGGCGCCCTCGCGCAACGCCGACTTCGCTTCAGCAAACGTCAACAGATCGAAAGCATCCGCTTCGAGCTCCCAGCGCTTCACCCGTTCTTCAATGGCCGGAGTGGTTCCCGATTCGCGTAACAGGAAATATTCGATTGCGACGTCTTTCGTTCCCCGCTGATAATGCTGGATGGATAACCGCTCTACGATTTCGCCGACCACTCCCGCTTCTTCAGCGAGTTCGCGCACGGCCGCGATCTCAGGAGTCTCACCTGCGTCGATGTGGCCCTTGGGCAGCACCCAGTTCAAACCATCCGACGAAGAGACGACCAGATACTGCGTTTCTGCCCCTGTGCCGCGAAACACGACGCAGCCCGCATGAGTCAAAGGTTTAGTCATTTATTCCACAACTGCCGCAACACTTCATCAACGGCAGCACGACGGCCGCTAAAGACTACGCGACCGCCAGTTTCTTTCGTGAGGCGCTCGAGTAGATCTTTTGCATCGGCGCGCTTGGTTGCACTGCCAAAGCGGTCGTTTTCCAACTCCTCGATGAGCCCAATCGCGTTGACCTGAATATTGCTGTCTTTCAGTAACTTAATGAGATCCTTCGTGCCGATTTTGCTTGAGCGATCCTCCCCGTCAGTAACGAGGAAAATAACTTTGCTGGAGTATGAATCTGGACTAAGCGCAACCTTCTCGTTGAGATCGAGCGCGAGCGACATGATGGCATCGACTAACTTCGTTTGACCGGGCACGACGTAGAGATCGTCGATCGTCGCCTCCAGTGGGCGCTGGTCTTCCGTCCAACCCACCTTCGAAGAAATGATGGCGATGCTGCTCGGGCCCGTGCCCTGCGGCATGAAGGTAAACAACTTGACTGGCCCGCGCGGCTGAGCTTGCGCCGCAATGCCTCGACTGAGGTCGATGACAAGGTTGAACTGCGATCGCATCGAGCCGGTGTTATCAATTAACACCGCCGTCGCCACTTTCTTTTCGACCTGCGCCAGCACGCCGGCAGACAGCGCCAGGCTCATTATTAGCGTTGAACCAATACGAACTGCCAAGCGAGTGGGTTTGTGTTTGAACATTTCAGCTTAACTGGCGGGCGCAGCTTCAGACTTGGGAAAGCGCTCGGCATTTCGGGCGCGGGCCTTCATCGCTTCCGTCTCACGATCGCGCGGCGGTGCGTTAGTGACAAGCGACTGCAGCAACTCATGAGCGGCCTGCGCCACTTCGTCCACCGCGCGATTGAAAACTGCTTCGTTTGCCTTTGACGGTTTGGTGAAGCCGCTGAGCTTCCGTACAAACTGC
>JBKPNY010000279.1:0-26966 GCA_046732835.1 Gemmatimonadota bacterium
TGAATGCTGACGACTGGAATACTGAATGCTGAATGCTGACGACTGGAATACTGAATGCTGAATGCTGACCGACTACGCAGTTAGTCAGCATTCAGCATTCAGTATTCCAGTTAGTGTGCCGGAGCATCCATATCGGTGAGAGGTTCCACCATTACCTGCGATGCGAGAGTAGGGCCGATTGCCAGAAGATGTCCGGAGATACGAAGAGAAATCGGACCATCGTATGGAGCACGCGACACAATCACCACCTCAGCACCGGGAACAATCTCGAGCTCAGCTAAATAGCGCAGCATCTCGGGATCATCGTCACTGACCTGAACTACCCGTGCCCCAAATCCTGCGCCGAGCTCGTCGAGTGAGAGATAGACAGTCTCATCCATCAACCCTTCTCGTGAAGGGATCGGCGCACCATGCGGATCAACTACCGGCTCCCCAATCGCGGCCGCCATTCGATCCACCAGATCATCAGACGCCGCATGCTCCAAACGCTCGGCCTCATCGTGCACGCGGTCCCACGGATATGATAGAGCCTCTGAGAGATACGACTCGATGATTCGATGCCGCCTGATTGTTCGAAGGGCTGCGCGCCGGCCCGCGTCGGTGAGAGTTACACCGCGATACCTCTCGTATCCGAGAAGCCCCTGATCTGCGAGCCTCCGAACCATTCCACTGACTGACGCGGGCGCGATGTTCAGCTTCTGCGCGATGTCGTTCGTAGCAACGGATACCGTTCCGCGACCAATCTCGTAGATCGTCTTGAGATAATCCTCGACCGGACCGGTGAGCGTATCATCGTTCTCGAGCTTCAGGTGCGCGCGCTTTCCTCCCTTCACTTCACTACTCCTACCCGACCGTGTGAGCTTCCGCGCACGAGAAGCACGGGAATGTGCGAAGCGTGTCGAACCGTGTGCGACACGCTCCCGTGAATCATGTCGCCGATGAACTTGTGACCGTGAGTCGCCATCGCGATCAGGTCACACTCCTCGCGAGCAGCTGCCTGCGCGATTTCATGCGCCGGATCTCCGCTCGCGAGAACAGCATCCGCTTCGATGCCCCGGTCTTCGAGCTGATGCGCAAGCTTCTCGATGTACTCGCGATCCTTCTTCATCTCTTCGCTTTCGCGAAGCTTGAGCTGACCCTGATTCCTTGCCGCCCATCCATCTGCCACATGAATCAACACGACAGACGAATTGCAGATGCGCGCGAGCTCGGTCACGTGATCGATGATCGCATCATCGTACGGAGTATTCTCCACGGGCACGAGAATTTTCTTGTACACTGGACTCACACCCCCGTGAAGATTCGGATGAGCAGCCAAATGTTGAGCGCAGCGATGATGCATGCAACCAGATAGGCGAGCGCCTTGAGCCACTGCGGATTCGCAAACTCGCCCATCTTGATCTTGTCCGACGTGAACTTCACCAGGGGAAACACAGCGAAGGAAAGCTGCATGCTGAGAATTACCTGGCTCAGCACCAGAAGCTTTGCGGTTCCGCTTTCACCGTAAACAACTGCGACGATGGCGGCGGGAATGATCGCGATACCACGAGTGATCAATCGCCTCAGCCAGGGGCGAATACGAATATTGAGGAATCCTTCCATCACAATCTGGCCGGCAAGCGTTCCCGTAAGCGTCGAGTTCTGGCCAGACGCGAGGAGCGCCAGCGCGAACATGGTGCTTGCACCCGCACCGAGCAGCGGAGTGAGAAGCTTGTACGCATCCTGAATCTCGGCGACATCACTGTGTCCGCTCTTGTGGAACGTCGCCGCTGCAACGATCAGAATCGCAGCGTTGATGAAGAGCGCGAATGAAAGCGCGATCGTCGAGTCGATGAACGCAAATTTCACCGCATCCTTCTTTCCTTCGCTCGTCTCCTCGTATTTGCGCGTCTGAACGATTGACGAATGCAGATAGAGATTGTGCGGCATCACCGTCGCGCCGAGTATGCCGACGGCGACGTAGAGCATGGCCGGGTTGGTGACTACCTGTGTCGATGGAATGAATCCTCGAAGCACCTCACCAACCGGCGGATGCGAGAGAACGATCTCGAACAGGAAACACACTCCGACGGTTGCAACGAGAGTGATGACCAGGGCCTCGAGAACCCTGAATCCCTTGTTCTGCAGATACAGAACGATGAGAACGTCCAGGGCCGTGATCCCGATTCCCATAGGGATGGGAATCCCAAAGAGCAGATTGAGTGCGATGGCGGATCCGATGACTTCGGCAAGATCACATGCGGCAATTGCCAGCTCGCAGATTATCCAGAGAAACCAGACGACCGGCGTTGAGTAGTGATCGCGACATGCCTGCGCGAGATCGCGACCCGTGACGATGCCGAGCTTCGAGGAGAGCCCCTGAAGCAGGATCGCCATCAGGTTCGATATGAGAATGACAGTGAGGAGGGTGTAACCAAACTGCGATCCGCCGGCGAGGTCCGTTGCCCAGTTGCCCGGATCCATGTATCCGACCGCGACCAGATAGCCGGGTCCAGCGAAGGCCAGAATTTTCCGCCACCACGTGGCGCCAGATACGGGAACAGTTCTATAAACTTCGGCGAGCGAGGGTGTAACTCGGGCTCTCCTCCAGCCCGGTTCCCTCTCTGGGAGCTTCAGTTGAGTAGCCACTTATAGTATTAGTTCTTTGGGCTTAAATCGAAGTTAGTGCTAATAAAAAACAAATATTAGGTAAACCTAACTTCCGCGCAAGAGGCATCTTCCTAAGGAGAGAGAAGCCCGAGAAGACCCGAGAGAATTCGCTCTGTCATTCCCCACACCACGTACCCTTCGTGATGGAATGCGAACCGGCTGATCTCTGAATTACCGGCACGAACAGTCGTATCCCGCCAGACGGAACGGTCGAGCAGCACAGATAAGGGAACCCAGAACGCTCCGGCTACCTCCGGGCTCAATACCGGTTCCCCAACCTCTCCAACCAGAAAAACGAAAGGACGAACCACCACAGCAGGAAGCCGGATAGTCCGGGGATGGAGATCATCGAGCACACCTATCAGCTCGGAAACGCCGCGCAGCTCAATCCCCGTTTCCTCGAGAGTCTCGCGCATCGCCGTGTCGATCAGCGACTCATCTCCCTCCTCTGCCCTTCCGCCGGGAAATGCAATGTGCCCGCTCCACGGATCTCCCTCATACTCTGCACGCTGAATGAAAAACATCTCCGGCTCGCCGCTGACGCCGAGGCGGAGGAGGATCGCAACAGCGGCCCGTCGGGCTTGCGCGTCATCGACTTCCAGCGGGTTCCGCGATTTGAGCGACACCTCGAGACGCGCGATGCGCGCATCGGCTCGAAGCCGGTCGAGGGATTCCACCCTCAGCGGAGATGTTTGGAGTAGAAGGCGACCGTTGTGCGGGTGACGGACTCGAGCGTCGAAGTCATCTCGACCAGAGGATGCTTTCCTCCGAAGGAATGATTCACTCCATCGAGCTTCAGGAATTCTCCGCTGTTCTGCGCGAGCGATGACAGTCTTTCTCCCTCGGAAAGAGGAACTGATTCATCTTCGCTGCCATGAACAATCAGCCATGGCGCCGAAATCTGCGCGGCTGAGGCGGCGATGTTTAGCTTCGTTGCCCCGTGCTCTTCCACTTCATGAAGTATTCTTACACCCAGTGGAATTACATCACCAGTTCGCGCGTTGGTGATCGGGATATATCCGCTCTGTCTCCAGTCAGCGACAACTTCAGGAAGCCAGCGATTTGTACTCGAGATAGCAGCCCACGTGACGAGCACTTTGACATTCTCATCACGCGCAGCCTGGAGGATTGCGATTCCACCGCCGCGCGAATGGCCGAACAATCCGTATCCGTCGTCGATCCAGTCACGCACTCTCGCTTCGGCAACTACAGCGTCGAGATCTTCGAGCTCCTGCAGATAGGTGTTGTGCGTGAACGCATCCCGATTGGTGAACGTCTCACGATCTTCGCCGACGCCGCTGCCGGAAAAGTCGAACGTGATCGCGCGGAATCCCGCCTCGGCAAGTTTTTCCGCGAGGTAAGGAAAGAAAGAGAAGTGCGCAAAGCCTTTGAAGCCGTGACAGATCACCACTGTGCCGGCAGGTTTCTCCGGCAGTCGCGCTTCACCGCGAATGATGAGCGGAGCTTCCTCGCCGCGATCTCGCCATAACTCGAATTCGTCGAGCTGTATCATCCGCACACTTCCCGAATCAAAATTCCACTTCTCCGCCTGCATCTACCCATCCCGTGAATCCACGCGCCATCGAAGCCACGTCTGTGTAACCCATCTGCTGCATAGTATCTGCCGCGAGAGCGGATCTGTTTCCGCTCTGGCAGTAAATGAGGATTTTTTTGTCGCGGGGGAACACACCTTCGATCTTCGTCTCTATATTGCCGCGCGCAAGGAACACTGCGCCCGGAATGTGAGCGAGCGCGTACTCGTTTGGCTCGCGGCAATCGAAGTAGATCGTGCCCGGCTCGGGGTTCGCGACCGCGTCAGCAGCGTCTATCTCGCGAATCTTCGCTTTCGCTTCGTTGATGAGATCTTCGCCAGACTTGACGCTCACTGAAGCCTCCACGATGCACTAATCATATCTCCCTGTGTTGTCATTCGCTCACGATCTCGAGCGACTTGGAATCGGTGTCGAGCTCGGCCGTTGCGCCGAGTGGGATTGTCCATTGGTCCTGAATATGTCCAAATGGCGCGCCTGCAAGACACGGAATTCCAGCTTCTTCTGCCGCTTCAGCCAGGACTTCGTCGAGAAAGCGATTCTGTTCATTCGTTTCGCTCGCAGGCGGCCGAAAATCACCGGCAACAATCGCTACACATTTAGAGAGCGCTCCCGCAAGAACCAGCTGGCGCATCATGCGGTCCACTCGATATACCGCTTCGTCGATGTCCTCGAGAATCAGGATCGCGCCATCGAAATCGACGGACCATGGTGTGCCCATCAGCGACGCAATGAGCGCGAGATTTCCGCCTGCAAGCCGGCCTTTCGCCTTTCCGGATTTAAGAACGCGTGCTTCGTGTGCCACTCCGCACGGGGAGGTCTGATCGACCACGGCCCGAACGAGCGACTCGCGTGAGAAATCAGTCAATTCGCCGCGGGCTGTTGGTCCGTGAAAGGAAACGATGCCGCATTCCTTCCAGATCGCTGCATGGAAAGCGGTGATATCCGAGAACCCGATGAACGGGCGCGGATTCGATTTGAGAGTCGAGTAATCGATGTCCCGCAACAGACGCATCGCGCCGTAACCGCCTCGAATACACCAGATGGCGTCGATCGAATCGTCCCGAATCGCTTTGTTCAGATCTTCAATTCGCTCTTCGTCAGTGCCTGCGAGATAACCGTGTACGCGCGAAACATTCGGGCCGGTGACGGGAATCCAGCCGAGTGAGCGGGCGTTGTCTTCGGCTCTCACGATGTGAGCCGGGTCGGGGAGAATTCCTGACGGAGCGACGAGTGCGACGCGGGCTCCGTCGCGAAGAGGCTTGAGGGGCTGATAATAGTGGTTCATTAGTTGCTGGCTAAATCCCTGTCATTACGGGGAGAGCGCGTGGGCGGAAAGGAAACATCCAGCAGTCGCGAAGAAAGCATGAACAAATCAAGTGAAGATGCGTTCGCGGACAAGAACGCAGCGAAGAATCCGAATCCGACAAAGCAGGGAGATGGCACGTCCGAGCCTTTTGACAACACGTACATCGGATCAGCCGGTGCGCAGTTTTCACGGTCGAGCGGCACGACGCCACTTGGCGGAGAGTCGAGTGACCAGGATTCGAGAACTGGACCAGGTGGTGTAGAGGGAGACCGGGACACTCGTTGAACCCCTGAGCGCTGCTGAAGCCCTGCAGCCAGCGCCAAATTCTCACCGAAACATGAAAGTTTTCGTAGCAGGAGCGACCGGCGTCATCGGACGTCGGCTCGTTCCGCTGCTGGTCGCTTCGGGCGCATCCGTAAGCGCAGTAGCTCGAACAAATGCGAAAGCCGCGCAGCTGAAAAAGCAGGGCGCGACCCCGGTTCGTGTCGACCTGTTCGATCCGGCGGCCGTCGACAAGGCCGTGCAGGGACATGACGCTGTGATCAACATGGCGACAAAGATTCCGACGGGGATGAGGATTCTCCTGCCCAGCGCATTCAAGGAGAACACGCGCATCAGGACAGAAGCGTCGCAGAATCTTGCGCTCGCCGCAATCAACACGCGCGCAAGAACATTTATCCAGGAATCATTCGCTCCGACTTATCCTGATCGCGGCGATGAATGGATTGACGAAAGTGTCCCCATCGCACCAACGAGCTACGTTCGCTCCGTACTCGACGCGGAGTCTGCGGCGGCAGAATTCACGAAGAGCGGCGGAAGTGGAATTATCCTTCGCTTCTCGATGTTCTACGGGTCCGATCCGCTGACGCTCTCCATGGTCGACGCTGTAAAGCGAGGAATAGCTCCCGCGTTTGGGGCACCTGACTCGTATATGTCATCGATCTGGATCGATGATGCGGCATCGGCGGTGTTTTCGGCTCTCAGCGTACCGGCAGGTGCGTACAACATCACCGACGACGTACCGATGTTGAAGCGTGAGGCCTTCGAGCTGCTGGCGAAAGAGCTGGGTGTCAAATCTCCCAGGATGCTGCCGCGGTGGACAGCCAGAATGCTTGGCTCAGTATCGGAAACGCTCGGCAGATCGCAGCGAATATCCAACGCTAAATTCCGGCAGGCGGCAAACTGGTCGCCAAAAGTTTCCAGCCTTCGCGAGGGATGGAAGCTGCTCGTCAACGAGATCCGGAGTAACTCGAAATAAGCACTGCCGCAGCTGTAGTTGCTGCTTTGCCATGGATCATCACTCCAGTCGTCACGGCGATCCGCGTGAGCCGATCGCGCTCTCTCGACGAAGAAAGTGGTGATCCGCCCGGAAGTGCGCCCCATGTAAGTGTCGTAATTCCCGCGAGGAATGAAGCGCACAACATCGACCGCTGCCTGCGCTCTGTTCTAACCAATGACTATCCGCGTTACGACGTGATCGTTGTCGACGATCAGTCTACCGATGGAACTGGAGACATCGCACGATCAGCTGCTGCCGGAAATTCGAGAGCGCGCGTGATCGAAACCGGCGCACCTCCGGAAGGATGGTTCGGAAAACAATGGGCATGCGAAACGGGCGCACGCGCAACCGAGAGTGAGATCATTCTCTTTGCTGACGCGGATACAGTTCACTCGCGCGATCTCATCACTCGCTCGGTGAACTCGATGATCCGTCACAACGCGCACCTGTTCTCCATAGTAGGCGCGCAGGAGCTCGGCACATTCTGGGAGAAGCTCATTCAGCCTCTCGTGTTTGGAATGATGTCAGTCCGATTCGGCGGAACTGAAAGCATCACCAACTCGAGATTCGTTACGAGCAAGATCGCAAACGGCCAATGTCTTTTCGTCCGCCGCGATACGTACGAAGAGCTCGGCGGACATTCACTCGTGAAGTCGCATGTCGCGGACGACATGATGATGGCGCAGCGATTCTTTGCGCGCGGAAAGAAAGTCGCTGCCGCTGAAGGTCTCACACAGCTCTCGACGCGCATGTACACGTCGCTCGGCGAAATCGTACGTGGCTGGGGGAAGAACGTGTTCGCAGGCGGGCGCGATTCAGTTCCATGGGGATGGTTTGGACGACTGATCTTTCCATTCCTCTTGTTGAGCGCGCCGCTTTTTACGCTCGCTCCGGCGGTTGTTCTCATCGCCAGCCTGTTCGCGGATATGCCGGGAAGCCTGTCGTTATGGGCAATTATGGCGGCCGGAGCGCAGATAGTCTGGTGGATCGCAGTTTACCACCGGATGCATGTCTCGCCGCTCTACGCGGTCATCTCACCACTCGGCGCACTTGTGGTTCTACACATTTTTGCCCGCGCTGCGCTGCGCGGGCAAAGAGTGACGTGGAAGGATCGAGTGTACGTTTCGCGCTAGGGAATACTCGCGCGGCCGATTGTGTTTGCGTCGGTCCCGAACCAGATGGTGCGAGTGGGCTTGTGGAAGATCATGTGGCGAATTGTGCCGCCTCCGCTCTTCGATACCGGTGTCACCGAGAAAAACGATTCGGTTTTCGGATCGAATCCCACCAGACGATTCGGCTGCACTCCAGTCTCGGCGAGCCAGATGCGATCCTTGTCGTCCGAAGTCATCGCGTAAGGCAATGACATTCCGCCTGCCGGCATCGGCCACTCTTTCAT
This sequence comes from Gemmatimonadota bacterium, assembly GCA_046732835.1. Classification (GTDB taxonomy): domain Bacteria; phylum Gemmatimonadota; class Gemmatimonadetes; order Gemmatimonadales; family Gemmatimonadaceae; genus UBA4720. Next base: position 8,184 of record JBKPNY010000279.1, read on the forward strand.
CTTACCAGTGTTGGGGTCGAGCCGGCCGAGTTTGGATTGTGTGTAGTCGCCCCACCAGATCATTCCATCTGATGTAACTGCAATTCGTCGCGGATGTGTTTTTGGATCTGGCAGGGTGTGCTCGACGATTTTCATTGTTGCCGGATCGATCATCGCGAGCTTGTTCGTGCCGAACATGTCGAACCACGGTCTTCCTTTTGGATCGATGACGATTCCGTACGGACGTGATTTCGATACGGGCGATTTGATTAGATGGATCTGACCCGTACTTGTAACGAGATGTCCGACGTAATTCGCGCCCTGCGCCGTGAACCAGATGTTGCCGGACTTGTCGAACGTCAAAGTGTGCGGATCGTCGACCGCTTTGTCAGGCATCAGGAAAGTCGTGAGCTTGCCGGTCGCGGGGTCGAGCTTGACGATGCGTCCGTTGCGATTGCCTGAATACCACACCATCCCGTCGCTTGCGACTATGAGATTGTGCGGATTGGTTCCGGCGTCGATCTCGTAGCGCTTGAACTGTCCGTTTGCGGGGTTGAGGTACGCTACGTAATTGCCCGCCTGTCCTACAAACCAGACTCGTCCCTGGTTGTCCAGATAGGGATCGCGCGGGCGTGTTTTCTCCCACGGAACTGTCCATTCAGTGATCTCGACTGGTGCTGCTGTCGGGGTCATGGGAGTCGTGACGCGGGGTGCGTCTGCGGCAGGGATCAACAGCAGGGCAAGGGCGAGCGATTTCATTAACTACTCCCGGTTTTGCTTACTTCTCTTCACCTTACCCAAGGGCACTCCCGTTCGCCAGTCCGATGGAGAGAATGATGAAAGCAAGAGCTGCATTTGTTTGCTGTCTGCTCATTGCGGCATGTAATGATGCGACCAAGCCGATGAACAATGAGGCAGACGATCTGACCATTTCTGCCGCGAAGGGCGGCAGTGGCGGCGGCGGAAGTACAAAAATCAATTCAGTAACCGTATCTCCTGCATCGGTGACCATTCAAGCAGGAGCAGCTGCGCAGCTGACTGCGACATCGAAGCCGTCGACAACGGCAACCTTCACGTGGGCGACATCGAATGGGTCGGTGGCAACGGTCACGCAAACGGGTCTCGTCACTGGTGTGGCGGCCGGAACGGCAATCGTAACCGCCAGTGCGGGTGGAAAGACCGGCGCGTCGACTGTCACAGTGACTGCACCGCCGCCTCCGGGCAGTGAGATACTGATTGGAGCCGGAGATATTTCCGACTGCAACAACAACAATGACGAAGCAACCGCAAAGCTTCTCGATGCCAACCCGACTGGAACTGTGTTTCTCGCGGGTGATAACGCTTATGAGAGCGGCACGACGACTGAATACAACAACTGCTACAATCCAACGTGGGGTCGTCACAAGGCGCGCACTAAGCCTTCGCCGGGAAATCACGAGTACAATACTCTGAACGCAACGGGATACTACGGTTACTTCGGTGCAGCGGCGGGCGACCCAGCGAAAGGCTATTACAGCTACGACCTGGGCGACTGGCACATTGTCGCACTGAACAGCAACATTGCGAACATCGACGCCGCCGCGCAGCTCACGTGGCTCAACGCCGATCTCACAGCGAATACAAAGTCATGCACGCTTGCGTACTGGCATCATCCGCGATTCAGCTCAGGAAGTGAGCACGGCAACAACACCGCGATGGAGCCGTTCTGGAACGTTCTGGTGCAGTTCAATGCTGACGTGATCCTCAATGGTCACGATCACGATTACGAGCGCTTCGCGCGCCAGAGTCCGACCGGTGTTGCGGACAATGTGAATGGTATTCGCGAATTCGTTGTCGGAACAGGCGGGCGCGCTCTCTACGCCCTCGGCGTGCGCAAGACGAACAGCGAAGTGTTCAACTCATCGACGTTCGGTGTTCTCAAGCTGACGTTGTCCGCGGGATCCTACTCGTGGCAGTTCATCCCGGTTGCCGGTCAGACATTCACCGATTCAGGGTCGGAGAACTGTCACTGAGCTGATGGAAACCTGATTCGGCGAGGTCTCGTACCATTTCTTATGGATGCCACAGTCCTCTCTTTCGACGTCAGCACATATGAAAATGGAGTGCGTCATGCGCCCCACCGGCATGATCACCTGCAGCTGAGTCTTGTCCTCACAGGACAGCTTCGCGAAACAGTGAGCGCGAAGACTGAGCTCGCAGGTGCGCTGAGTGTGGTATCGAAAGACAGCGGCGTCACGCACGCCGACGACTTTGGTCCGGACGAAGCAAGGATCGCTCGTCTCTCGCTTAGACACGGTACTATCGCATCTTTGATCGACGATCCATCCCGTGCGGAATCCTGGAGATGGACCCATGATGCGCGAGTCGCGAGTCCCTTTCTGCGACTTGTGCGGCGCACACAGGAAACCGGTGCGCGCAAGTTCGATGTGGCTGATCCGGATGTGATCGACCTGCTCGCTGCATTCACTGCGCGCTCTGACAGTGCGCGTGGTGCGGCTCCGATATGGCTCCGGGAAGCGGTGAACGAAATTCGTACGTCATGGCATCCCGATCTAAAAGTGGGAGATGTTGCCGCGAAAGCCGGAGTCCATCCCGTTTATCTCGCCCGGTGCGTCCGACGATGGTATGGAACTGGAGTCGCCGACGAATTACGGCGCACCCGATTGTGTGCAGCTGCCGCGGCTCTTTCGAGCAGCAATGACACGGTATCCGCAGTTGCCCATCGTTATGGGTACTCCGACGAATCCCATCTGTGCCGAGAGCTTCGGAGCTCACTGAGTCTTACTCCGCGAAAATACCGGCTGCTCGTGAGGAATTTCAGCCAGGACGGATAGGTTTCGCGAATTCAAGTTTGTTCCGCCCTGTTGTTACATACTTTTGGATATGACAACAGCCGGAACCATGAAAACACGAATGACTCTTTGCTCGATAATGCTTGCGGGTGTCGCGATCCCTCCCGCCGCTGACGCGCAGATTCACAAGACCGATCGCGCGACAATCGCTCGTCTTGTCGACTCCCTGTCCACCAAAGTGATGCAGGAGGGACTCGCACCTGCACTCGGCGTTGCGATAACGATGGATGGCAGGACCATCTACTCGAAGTCGTTTGGAATGGCCGATGTAACTCGCGGTATTCCCGCCGATGACAGGACGCTCTGGTATGACGCGTCAACGAGTAAGTCATTTACTGGCTTCGGTACTTCGTTACTTGCCCAGCGTGGCGTGATCAGCTTCGACACGCCGATTACGAAGCTGCTTCCGGGAGTGAAGTGGAATCCCGAGGTGCATGCCGATTCACTTACACTCGCTCGTTTTCTGTCGCACACGCACTACATCAACGACGACGCGATTGTTCAAAGCGCTGCATTCACGGGTGAGATTCCTCAAAAGCAGTGGCCGGATCTGATTCAGCTCGCGGGGCCGCAGAAGACAAGAGATCTGATTTACTCCAACTTCGGGTATAACGTCGCAGCGATGGTAATCGACAGAGTGCGGCCCGAGGGATGGCAGAAGTTTCTCGAGACCAACGTGTACGTTCCCGCTGGAATGCACGACACTTATACGCGCATTACGGGGATCGACTCGAAGCGAATTGCAAAGCCGGCGCGCGTTACTGCTCAAGGCAAATACATAACCGAGCCTTTCTTCAAGGTCGATGCAACGATGAACTCAGCAGGTGGTCATATCGCGACTCTGAAGGATTTCGCGCGGTGGACGATTGTGCAGATGGATTCAGGTGTGATCGACGGAAAGCGTGTGTTCCCGAAGGAAGCAGTTGTGCTGAGTCAGACGCTGATCGCGAAGCAGACGCGCGACCAGGCAAAGCGGTTTGCGTTCTTCGATCGCGAGGGGTGGGGTGCAGGCTGGGACATTGGAACTTATGAGGGTGAGCGGATGGTGAGCCGGTTCGGAAGTTATGGAAACACGCGCTCGCATCTCTCGTTTCTCCCGAACCGTCGCATTGGCGAAGTCGTCATGTCCACCGGCGGAATCTCGGCGCTGACTGACATCATTGCTGCGTTTGCGTACGATCTCGAGGCGGGCCGACCTGATGCGCGTGAGCGCGCTGATTCCCGGCTGAATATGCTCCGCACTCAGTTCGCAAACCTCAAAGCAGGCGCGGTTCGGAGTGATTCGATTCGTGAGGAACGTCAGCGCGTTCCGCTCAAGCATGCGCTCGCAGATTTCGCCGGCACATACGAGAACCCGGCCTACGGACGAATGGTTTTCACCGTGGCTGGTGGCAAGCTTCAGTACAAGTGGGGAGCATTGTATGGTCCCGTGGAGATCTTCGATGCCACGAAGGATAAGATGAGGATCGAGATAGTTGGGTCCGGCAACGTTGTCCGGTTCATTTTTCCTGCTGCGGGACCTGCAACGTCGATTGATCTTGAAGGAGTGAAGTTCGAGCGACGGCAGTAAGCGTTCACTGATCCTTAGCGAGCGCCGGCTGCGGCATCGAGTTAGCTGCGTTCGCCGAGTTTTCGCCTCCGCTGATGACGATGGTGGATGAAGCGGACGGAAGCTTGATCCCCTCACGAGCGAGCGCTCCCCGCGCTGCGGTGAGCACGCGATCCTGTGCGAGGAGAACGTCCGACGTTCGCGACTGGCTCCACCACCTTGCGCGAAGAATTACGGATGACTGATCGAAGCTGATCACTATCACGTCTGCCTGCGGATCCGGTAGAACGTCCTTTGATTCTTTCATTACTCCGACGATTGCAGCTTTCGCTTTCTCGATGTCTTCGCCCGGAGCGAGCTTGAAGTCGTACTCGAGCCGTCGCGTATCGAACGCGGTGTTCACCGTCACTGAATTTTTGAAGAGCTCTGAATTGGGGATGAGAATTCTTCGTCCATCGTATGTCTTGAGCCAGGTTGCTCGCGTCTGGATTTCTTCGACTGTTCCTTCATATCGGTCGTAGATGATCTGATCACCGATTCTGAACGGTCGTGTGACGAGGATCAGGATTCCGGCGAGGAAATTTTCGAAGATGTCCTTGAACGCGAAACCAATCGCAATTCCACCGATGCCCAGTGCGCTGATGAGGTTGCCTGGCGTGAATCCGGGGAATGCAGCGGCGGCAGCGACAAGTGCGCCTATGACGATGATCGCGCCCTGAACGATTCGTCCCATCGCAATGCGTAGTGTGCGATGCGAAGAATCCTGGCTCGTAGTCCGGCGAACGACCGCCTTGACTATGGAGCTCAGGAAGAAAAAGAAGAGTACTACTGCCAGCGCGAAGATGAGTCGCGGGAGTGACGCACTGAATCCACGAGCCATTTCGTGGACTGTTTTCCATGCTTCCGATGAATTCATGACGTAGCTCGGGATTTGATGTCGGGCAACGCAGGCAGCATGCCGACGTTGTGCAGATGCGATCACTCGCTGCCGCATCCGCACTCCTTTCAAGATGCATCAATGTTGACGGCGCTTCATCCCTTCTGGCAGAGCTGGGATTTCCATCCAGTCCCGTTCCGCTGACTGCCAATAGTGCTGCCACCCTTGGACTGCCCGAAACCGCCAGTGACGTACGCATCTGTTCCGGAAAGGAAGCTTTGCGTGCGCTGGCCTTTAATGTCGAGCGCAATACTCTCCGCGAAACCGTTGCGCGAATGTCGGCGAGCCTGAACGCGCGCGCACCTCAGCTGTTGTTTCTGATCATCGCAATCGACACGCAAAATCAGGATGTAGCGATTGCCGCTTTCGATAACAGCCGCTCGCGTCCGCGCGTTTCCGCTCTGGTGGTCAATCTGAAAAACGTTGTCGACAGTGATGCCGAAACAATCTGCGGTCTTGCGGCTGCGCAGTCGTCGTCGAGTTCCCTCACATACACGCGCTGGCTGGAGATTCTTGGTCGCGACTCCATCAGTCGCAGATTCTTTCGAGAGCTCGAGCGGATTGTCAGAGACCTGGGAAGTTCGGTTGCTCCCTCCCTCAATCCGTCAGATGCTGAAGAGTTGTCCCTGCTTTGCGTTTCGCGCCTGCTCTTCCTCTCATTTCTTGAAACCAGGGGCTGGCTGAACGGCGACCACGCGTTTCTAGCAAACAGATTTGCCGACTGCATGGTTGCAGGAGGGCAGTTTCATCGCCGGGTTTTGAACCCGCTGTTTTTTGGAACACTCAACACGCATCCGGAACGTCGCGCAAAACGCGCGTGCGAATTCGGTCGAATCCCGTTTCTCAATGGCGGACTATTCGCGCGCTCGCCTCTGGAATCGCAATGTGCAAGATCGTTCTTCAGCGACGAATCGCTGGGCGATGTGTTCGGCGACCTTCTCTCTCGATATCGGTTCACAGCGCGTGAAGACGGAACATCGTGGACAGAGGCGGCAGTCGATCCGGAAATGCTTGGCAAGGCATTCGAATCGTTGATGTCGTCCAGGGACAGAAAGAGGAGCGGCGCTTTTTACACGCCACATTCGATGGTGCGCGAAGTCTGCCACAGCGCTTTGACCTACGGATTGTCATCCAACACGATTAGCCCGGAGGAAGTATCCGCGACGCTCACTGGAAACATTCCCGGACCAGCAGAGAGGAAAGCCCTGCTGCAAAGCATTGAAAGCGCGCGCCTGCTGGATCCAGCCTGTGGATCAGGCGCATTCCTTGTGTTCGCTCTCGACGAGCTGGCCGCACTTCGTGTAAGGCTTGGCGATTTTCGTCCCCTTCATTCAATCCGCCGGGAGATTCTGACCAGATCTATTTTCGGCGTCGATCTCAACCCGATGGCTGCGTGGCTTTGCGAGCTGCGGCTCTGGCTGGCAATGGCGATTGAAGATCCGGAGCCTGACCCGTTGAAGGTTGCTCCCCTTCCGAATCTCGATCGGAATATCAGAGTTGGTGATTCACTGTCTGGAGATGCTTTCCGCGATCGATTCCACCAGAGAGATGGGAATCGCGTAGCCGTGATGCGGGCACGATATGCCCGCGCGACTGGCCCTCGGAAAAAGAGAATCGGCCGCGCACTCGACTCGATGGAGCGTGCGTGTGCAATTGCATCGCATGAGTCCCGCATTGCGAGACTCACACACGATCGGCGCGAGCTTCTATTGATGTTGCGCACGCGGGATCTCTTTGGTGATCGGTCAGCGCCGGCAAGCGAGCTCAGTGAAAGGATGCGAAAACTCCGTCGCGAAGCAGCCGAGTCACGCGCCAGTGTGAAAAGGCTGCGCAACGGGAGTGCAACTCCGTTTTCATTTTCCAGTGGATTCGCCGATGCGGCCGCCAATGGAGGCTTTCGCATCATCATTGGAAACCCGCCTTGGATTCGCACCGGTAATCTGGATTCTCGTCAACGCGTCGAGCTGCGCGAAAAATTTGTTGTGTACCGGAATTCAGCCTGGCATCATGGTGCAGCTCTCGCCTCCGCATCAACGGGCTTCGCTTCACAGGTCGATGCCGCTGCGCTATTTGTCGAACGATGCACTGAGCTCCTGCAACCGGACGGGACGGCGTCGCTGATTCTTCCTGCGAAGTTGTGGAGGTCACTCGCGGGCGGCGGAGTGCGCGCCTTTCTTCGTGAACGGACACATGTGCGTGAGCTTCATGACCTGACGCGCGCGAAACGAATATTCGATGCGGCAGTGTATCCATCAGTGATTACAGCGACGCGTTCGTCGACTACTGCATCTTCGCCACCCACAATCGCAGCAACTTCATCGAGAGACGATCAAACAATTCGATGGAAGGTTGCGCCGGACCTGTTGCCATTTGACCGGTCACCCGGAAGTCCATGGATTCTTGGTGCCCCCGAAGTCCGGGCAGCTTTTGATGCGGTTCGCAATTCCGGAATCGCACTCGCCCAAAGTCCCATAGGTCGACCGCTGCTCGGCGTAAAGACCGGATGCAATGAAGCGTTTCTCGTCGAGCATGACGCACCAGTTGAACAGTCGCTCCTTCGTCCGGTAATTCGTGGTGAACAGGTGCGACACTGGTCGCTGCCGGAAATCAGGGAGAGAATCATCTGGACACACGATGCACAGGGACCGATCAAGGTTCTTCCGCCGCTAACCGCGAAGTGGCTCTCGCAGTGGCGGCGCGATCTGGAGCAGCGTACTGATGGCCGAGGACGTCATCGCTGGTGGATGCTGTTCCGTACTGAGGCTGCATCGTCGGCGCATGCACGCGTGGTGTGGTCTGACATCGGCAAAGTTCCAAAAGCGGTAGTGGTTCCCAGGGGGAACGATGCTGTTCCACTCAATACATGCTACGTCGCGCGGTGTCGCGATGAAGTCGATGCTCACATGCTTGCAGTCATTCTCAATTCGAGACTCGCGGCATCGTGGCTCGCATTGCTGGCAGAGCCTGCGCGTGGGGGATACCTCCGGTTTATGGGTTGGACTTTGTCGCTGCTTCCACTGCCCCGAGATTGGGTTAAGGCGCGACGAATCCTCGCTCCGATTGGGATGGAAGCTGTTCGCGGTAGCATCCCACTCGAAGAAGATGTAATGCGGGTTGTCCTTTGCGCTTACGGGCTCACGTCCGACGAGGTCGCTCCACTCATTGAGTGGAGTCAGTAGCCGATGCAGATCGCGTCGATCGAAAAGGTCCGGGCGCGGATCGCTCACCTGATTCTTGGCGAGCCCGACACTCAGCTCCTTCTCGGCAAGATCGAGCTGAGACCACATCAGAGATCAGCAGTGCTGCGCATTCGAGAATCGCTTCACGAATTTGGTGGGGCGGTTCTGTGCGATCCGGTGGGAACGGGAAAAACGTTTATAGCTCTCGCAGTTCCTCCCATTGACTCACGATTGATTGTTGTCGCGCCTGCAGTCCTTAAAGAAATGTGGTTTCGCGCACTCGAGAAGGCCGATCGATCAGCCGACTTCATCTCCTTTGAATCATTAAGTCGTGGATCGCTTCCCGGGAGATCCTGCGACTTCGTCATTGTGGACGAGGCGCATCATGCACGCAATCCCAAGACTGTACGCTATCGATTCCTCTCACAGATAGTGTCCAGGTCGGATGTGCTGCTTCTGACTGCAACTCCTATTCACAATCAACGTGCTGATCTTGTCGCACTCATCTCACTCTTTCTTGGCGAGCGTGCGGCTTCACTCACAACAAGTGAGCTGACGAGATGTGTCATTCGGCGTGATCAGATCCGCGCTTCGATCGACGGAATGCCGTCGGTCGATGCGTTAACGTGGATGACGCTGCGTGAAGATCATCGCATTCCAGAGTTGCTTCTTTCGCTGCCGCCGCCTCTTCCGCCTCGCGATGGCGGTGATGGTGGTGTGCTCATCATGCGATCGTTGATTCGTCAGTGGGCATCGAGTGACGCCGCCCTTTCAGGAGGATTGAGACGCAGGATTGTTCGCGCGGAATCATTGACGGCAGCGCTATCCGATAACACCTGGCCAACAAGGCAGGAATTGCTTTCATGGATATCAGGCGATGATGGTGTCCAGCTCGGGTTGCCAGGCATTCTGGCTGCTGAATCACCGCAGACCGGTGAACTCCTCGACGTTGTACGCAGACATCTCGATGGTCTTAGAGTGGTCCTCGACGCTTTGCGCGGATCGCTCGTCGATGGTGAACGAGCATCGCTCATCAGGCAGATTCGCCGAGCTCATCCCGGTCGCAGTATCGTTGCATTCTCACAATACACCGACACGATCAGAGGTCTCTTTGGACGGCTGGTGGACGACGGAGGAGTGTGCGCGCTCACCGCAGCGGGAGCACGCGTGGCCGGTGGATCGATTTCACGAACCGATGCGATCGCGCGATTCGCCCCTGTCGCCAGCGGACGGCGTCAACCGCCGGAAGCAAACGCGATAAGCCTGCTCCTTACGACTGATTTACTGAGCGAGGGCGTCAATCTTCAGGATGCGGGTGTGGTGATTCACCTCGATCTGCCATGGACTCCCGCGCGAATGGAACAGCGGCTCGGTCGTGTCGCTCGTGTGGGCTCGCGTTATGACAGCATACCATCTTATGCTTTTCAACCACCGGTAAGCAGCGAAGCAGTCATACGGATCGAGAGAATTCTTCGTGAAAAGCTCATTGCTGCCGGCATCATTGTGCCATCTGAATCTTTTCTTCCGTCAATACCGACGGAACCGTGTCCGGCGACAGCACCACAGCGTAACGAGGCGATTCGCTCAACAGTTGCGGAATGGCTCAAAGACCCGAACGATTTGGATTCTTCACCAATAGTTGCCGGGGTTGCATCGCGCCGAGAGGGATTCCTTGCAGTCGTGGCCATTGGCGAATCGATTCGCGTTCTAGTGAGATCCGGCAACAAGGTCAGCGAAAACGCGAAATCGCTTCTCGATGTTCTTCAGCAGTGCGGTGGCACACAGGTGGACCTGAATCCCAAAGAAGTTCGGTCATGCGAAAACGAAGTCATGTCGTGGCTTGCAGCTGACCTCGCGCTTTCTTCTTCGACCGTTGCGAAAAGCGTGACTCCATCGATTCGAAGTGTTGTTACCAGACGAATCAATCGAATTCTCCGTAATGCGCGGACACATGAAAGAGCTCGAATCGCTGCCAGAACCGAAACAGCTCTCGCGGGAATCAACAATCGCCTCGGCGCACATGACGAGCTCTGCCTTCTTCGTACGTGCGAACAAGTTTCGGATCAGGAACGCTTTATCGATGAGATAATCGAGTTGACCGGTAGACAAACCCGATCTGCTCTACCGGATCCAAATATTCTCGCGATGATCGTGCTCATTCGAAAATGAAAATGAATGCGTTGTCGCGGCAAAGAAATGCTGACGGTGTGTTCTCGAGGTCCGGCTAGCCTTCCCGTCCGAGCGGGATTCACCGCTCGGATTTCAATCGGGAGGTTAGATGCGAACGCGAAGCAATCCAGTCGCGCTCATGATTGCAATGATTGTCGGATTGTCGGTCACTGCTGTGAGTTGTTCCCCCGAGAGCACGACACCCGTGACGAGTGTAAGCGATGCTGCAACAACCGGAGTGCAAGCCAGTCCGTCGCTGCAGGAGCAGTATGCGTGGACCGGCAAGTACCACAACGAGGCTCTTGCCTTCGCGATGTCGAAGGTCAAAGAGAGCAAAAAGATTTCGAAATACGACAAGTGCAAGGTTGGTCTCGCCGCGCTGAAGGATTTCCAGAAAGCATTTCGGAAGGCCGGAGGGAATGCGGTGTTCGACGATCTTACGATCACGGACGGGATGTGTGAGGCTGCGGGATCATTGTCCAATCGAGTGGTCGCCGCGCGTGGCCTCGACGCTTCGGGACTCAGCCCGCGCGCAGACATGTCAGTGCTTGGCAATGACTATCTGAATCAGATTTCTTATCAGGTCGACATAGCGCCTTCGCTCGCTTCGCTGACGTCAGCAGTTTCGGCAATCGTGAGTCAGGCGAGTTACTCGGTCAGCGCACTCGAAGCGGCGGCAGTAGCCACAAACGGCTCTATCGCAGTGAATTCGGCGAACTACTGGGTTGCCAATGAAGGCACGGCCACAGACAATGGCGCTGTTCCGTATGCCCGAAGTTCCGAACAGTCCATCGGAACTGGTGACGATCTCGTGTCCCCGCAGTTCGCAATTGGCTTGAGCCCGAGAACCAAGAAGATCATCAAGGCAGATGTTGCTGCAGCCGCCGGCGTGCTCCTGAAGGAATGGTTTGCCGGTGAAGCTGCTGTTGCGAAAGCATGCATCGCTGCCGCTGCTGCGTCATTGATTGCTGGTATTTTCGCCACGTGAGGCTTTATGGCCAGTAACGTTTCGCCCGAGCGCTCGCTAGCTGGATCAGCCGTTGTAAGTCTGCTGATTGCAGCAGTGGCCACACGATTACCTCAGCTTTCTTTCGGGAGCTTCGTGACGATGGCGCTCGTTTTGATTGGATCAAATATCGTTGTCTATCTGTTGATGAAGCTCGGCTTGTTCAAGGATTCCCATTCCGGCTAGGGAACTGCGACAACTCTGGCGATATCGACCGCAAGATGTGCGATTCGATTATCTGGATCGCACGACGGATCGTATGCAGTGAGCGCCACTGCGCCAATCATCGAGCGTAAGCCGCTCGCGAGATTCATGAATTCATCTCGCGTAATGCCACCGCTCACTGCATAGCCGTTCGCAGTTCCAACCGATGTATCGAATACGTCGAGATCTACATGTAAGTAGATCGCTTTTGGCGAGAGCGACTCAATTGTCGTTAGCGCGTCGCCGATTGCTACACGATGAACGCCTGAGCTTTCGACTTTCTGTTCTTCTGTCTTGTCGAGCGCGCGCAACCCGGTCATGACTACCTGCGACTCCGGAATCGGAACGAATCCAGGCACTCCCGATGTCATTCCCTTCCAGCAGCGACCCACAAGCATCGCCACTGCCATCCCGTCCAGAAATCCCGACGGCGTAGTTTCCGGCGTGTTGAAGTCTCCGTGCGCGTCGAGCCAGCACACTGCGGGAGTCGATCCAGAAGATGCAGTAAGGCCGGCAACTGTCCCAACCGCAGTGTTGCAGTTACCCGAAAGAATTATCGGACAGCGACCTTCCCACTTCGCCAACGCAACACGCTCTGCAACGAGCCGCTGAATCTCGAACGAGACTTTTATCTCCGAGGGAAATACCTCGGTTGGCTCGATCATGTGAACGCTCACATCCGCGTTCGATCTCTCGAGCGCTTCGACAATCCCAATCTCGAGAAGATGCTCGGGCCCGTGCCCCATTCGTACAGAGCGCAGGCCCGAATCATATGGCACGGCAATCAGGTCAACTTTTGCGACCTGATGAGCCATTTCCTAGAAGCGTCCATTCACCAACAGACCAACTCGCGGCTCGGATCGCTGCACCGCAATATCCGGAACCACCTTGATCGATTGGAAGCGTCGGCGGCGAGTGTCGTAGCGGTCACGATCGCGCCAGCGGTCACGATGATGCTGCGCCTCCAGGTATCCATAAATGCCCGCGCCAACCGACAACGCGCCAAGACCAATCGTCACCGCGCCAATCTTGTCGTTCCCGCCGTATTCCTCATCGTCGAGATTCACAGCGCCGAAAATTATCGACCCAACTCCCGCAAGAACACCAAGAAGACCACTCGCAGTGCTGGGCTTCACAATGTTCACGGCAGTCGTCGCCAGCGAAGCTCCGCCGAGTCCGATTGCTCCGAGCGCGATGTCGCTCTCAACAACTTCATCGTCGTCTTCTTCTTCGGCGCCGCCAATGCCTCCGCCTCCATAGCTCGGCTGAATTCGCCCTGCCTCAGCTACTGACAGCCCCCAGGTGTCGAGCCACCGAATCAACGCCGGATCATCCGCAAGCTCATTGATGTACGCATTGTTCCTCGTTGCAGCGACCTTGTCGACAATATCGCCGCGACCCGAGCGATCGATCAGATACGCCATCGCGCACAACACACCATTCTTGTCGCGGAAAAACGGAGTAGGCTGCGCGAACTTATCGTTTACTGGAAACCGATCGGCATTTCGATAATCGCGTAGCCAGCTCACAACCTGTGCACGATTTGCGCGCTGAGCTGCATTGAGCGCCGATACGTCACGAGACTTGAGCTCGGTATCGACCGAATCGAAATGCCGCTCGAGCCTCATCACTTCGGCAGCTCTGGCCGAAGATACGGGCGATGGAGTGCTTGCCCCGAACAATGCTGCACCGCCGACAGCAACCGCGAGAATGACAACGGCTCGTTCCACGACTTCCTCCTTGAAAGCGTCCACTCACGAAACGCCTCAAGGATTGGGCCAGTCAGCGAGCCAGCGCGCGCACCCCCTCGACCAGGCGGTCGATCTCGTTCTGTGACGTGTAAACAGCACACCCCGCCCGCACAAGTCCCTCGTCGGCAAGCCCGAGCCGCTCGATGACTGTCATCGCATAGAAATCGCCGTGCGACACGAAAACTCCGAGCCTGGCAAGCTCTTCAGCAACTTTGCGCGAATGCATTCCGCGAACAGTGAACGCAATCGTCGGAGTGCGGAGCAGCTTTGGCTCAGGTCCATAGATGCGAACGCCGTCTATCGACGAAAGCCCGGTCCACATCGACGCGAACAGCTCCGCGGTGCGAGTGTGTCCATCGCTGAACGAGTGAGCCAGCCTCTCGCGCCTCTTTCCCGCGGGCGAGCTCAACGACGCAATGAAATCCACCGCTGCACGCGCACCGACGATGCCTTCGTGATCCAGCGTGCCCGTCTCGACCTTGTCCGGGGAATTGTCATGCGCAGGCCTGAGCTTCGGGAAATCGAGCTCATCGAGCAGGTCCTTCCTACCATATAGTATGCCGACGTGCGGCCCGTAGAACTTGTATGCCGAGCATGCGAGGAAGTCGCAGTCCATCGCTTTGACGTCGGTCAGGGCGTGCGGCGAATAGTGAACTGAATCCACGAAAAAGTACGCACCGACTTCGCGCGCGAGCCTCGATCCGCGACGTACATCGGACATCGTTCCCAACGCATTCGACGCTGCACCTATCGCGACAATCTTTGTCTTCGCATTTATCTGCCGCTCGAAATCGTTCCAGTCGAGCTGGCCGGTTTCCGGAATCATCTTCACCGTGCGCACACACAGCTCACGATCCTGCGCAAGCTGCCGCCACGGATCCGAGTTCGCGTGATGATCGAGCTCAGTGACAACAATCTCATCACTCTTCGACAACGTGCGGCCGAGTGCGCGGGAGAGATGCATTGTGAGCGTTGTCATGTTGGCGCCGAATGCAATCTCGCCGGGCGATGCATTCAGAAAATCAGCGAACGCCTCACGCGCTTCAGCGATTGCTTCGTCAGTCTCGGCGCTCGAGGGATACGCCCATTCGGTGTTGGCGTTGTGATGATAGAGATAATCGAGCATCGCATCGCCAACTCGACGCGGACACTGTGTTCCACCCGGCCCGTCGAAGTATGCAACGGGATGCCCGTTGTGAATTCGCTCCAGAGCGGGAAACTGCGCGCGGATTGCTTCGAGTGAAATGCTAGTCATTAGAGCGCGGCGCAGGCTCCATCATCATTTCGTCGACGTAACAGAATGCCCAGTCTTCGCCGGGCTCGAGGCTCTTCACCACGGGATGACCGGTTGCGCGAACGTGTTTGGTTGCGTGCTGGTTGGGAGAGCTGTCACAGCATCCAACGTGTCCGCAAGTGAGGCAGCTCCGGAGATGAACCCACCACGAGCCGGTCTTGAGACACTCCTCGCAACCTGGTACATCGTGCGGTTTTACGACATGCATCGACATGACGTGCTCGCAGTAGTCCATCACGCTCACTCCGTTGTTGTTCCGTCGAAATGCTCCTCTGTCTCTGCTTCCTCCTTTGTTCTTTGCACTACACCATCCCTGTGCTCCGGCGGACCGTAGATCGTGTAGAGTCTGAGTCTCTTGCTGCCGGTGTTGATGATGTTGTGACGTGCACCGGCGGGCACCACGATTCCATCGCCCGCGCGAATCTTGGTGGTTTCGCCATCGATCACAACTTCGCCCTTCCCCTTTTCCACGCGGAAAAACTGATCGCGATCTTCGTGAACTTCCTCACCGATCTCGTCGTTCTTCCTGATCGACATCGCCACGAGCTGAACATGCTTGCCGGTATACAGAACTCGGCGAAAGTCCTTGTTGGCCGAGGTAATTCCCTCGATGTCCTCCACGTACCCTTTCATTTCATCTCCCTTGTTGGAGCGCCGTCGAAGAACTCGACGACTCCGGTTTCCAGTGAATACTCTGCACCGACAACCAGCAAACCTTCATCCTGAATGAGCTGCTCGAGAATCTGAGAGCCGTGCCGCAAATGATCGGTCGACGCGCGAATGTTGGCGCGCACAGCTTTTCGTACCAGCTGATCGCCCGCGACTCCTGTATCCATCAGTGATTCGACTGACGGACGCACACGATCGACAATCGAAGCAAGATTACGGGATTGATTCGCTCCCGGATCCTGCAGCGCCTCGAGAGTAGCGAGAATCGCACCGCATTCCGAGTGACCCAGTACAACAACAAGCCGGGTTCCGAAGCGTGACGCTGCGAACTCCACGCTCCCGACCTGCGAGGGAGCGACGATGTTCCCTGCCACGCGGATCACGAACAGATCTCCAAGCCCCTGATCGAACACCATCTCCGCGGGGACTCTCGCGTCGGAGCAGCCGAGTATGATCGCCATCGGCTTCTGGATTTTGGTGAGCTCGGTGGGCTTGGTCTGATGGAGCGGAATGTTGTCGCCTGCGACGTGCGCCGCGAACCTCTGGTTCCCTTCCTTCAGGCGGTTAAACGCCTCAAATGCACTGGTCATGATCAAAAGTTACCACGATTCGAACACTTCCCGCTTCTACCTGCCTCTATACCGGTGAAGGTACGTAAGACACACTTTCAGGAGAGACAATGACCAGTAATGCAAAGCTCGACCAGATTCGCTCGAGCGTGATAACGGATGACTGATATCGCGCTCGTTGGGCGAGCGCAGCTCGGGGACAGAGCTGCGCTCGACCGGCTGCTTCAATCCATCGAGAAGCCGCTCTTTCATCACATCGTTACGATCACAGCAGATTCGGATACTGCTGCCGACGTGCTCCAGGAAACACTTCTTACCATCTGCCGCAAGCTCAAGTCATTGCGGGAGCCGCGATGGTTTCGGGTTCCAGCAAGTCAGGTGGTTGTGCGCATGCACTACCTCGATGACATGACAATCGCCGAGATTTCCGAAGCACTCGAGCTGTCGCCGGGTACGGTGAAAACGCGATTATCATACGGATTATCGGTGCTGCGCTCCGGACTCGAGCGATCGAACGTGTAACGTGAGGAAGCGAAATGCCTGTTGCAGCTCTTTACGACATTCACGGCAACCTGCCCGCACTCGAGGCAGTACTGGAAGAAGTTCGTGCTGAATCTGTCGATCGAATCGTAATTGGCGGCGACATTGTACCCGGTCCCCTCCCGCGCGAGACATTCGAGCTTCTGCTTAATCTCCAGATTCCTGTCGATTTCATTCGCGGGAACGGTGACCGCGCCGTACTCGATGTGATGAATGGTTTCGAGGCGACTTCAGTCCCGGAACATTTTCGACCGATTATTCGCTGGACTGCAGAACAGCTGAATGACAGCCATCGACGGATTCTCGAATCATGGCCGCCAACATTTCGGCTGGATGTGGATGGTGTCGGAAGAGTTCTCTTCTGTCATGCGACGCCTGACAGCGATATGCCGATCTTTTCGCGCGCGACTTCAGAGGAGAAGCTCATGCCGATTTTCTCCGCGCTCGATGTCGACCTTGTCGTCTGCGGTCACACTCACATGCAGTTCGATCGAAAAGTTGGACCGGTGCGGATTGTGAATGCCGGAAGTGTGGGAATGCCATTCGGCAAGCCCGGAGCTTACTGGCTTCTGCTTGATTCTGGCGTCGCCCTTCGCCGAACCGACTACGATCTCGAGTCTGCGGCAGATCGGATCAAGGCAGGCACATATCCGCAGGCAGAAATGTTCGCCGAAAAGAACGTGCTCGAGCCTCCCACGGAAGAATCGATTATCGAAGCTTATTCAAAAATGGAGCTGAAGTAGATCATCGGTCGACGTCTCTCCACCACGGAGTTGGACCGTTCACAAGCTCAGGCTCAATTGCTCGACCAAGGGGCGGCGTAAGAATCTTGCCGTCCATGTCCTTGCCGAGTAGCAATAACGTCTCGGCAGGCTCATCCCATTTGTGAAGCGCGAGATCGAAGGTGCTCCAGTGAATCGGGAGCAGAGTTCCGCCGCCCAGCATCTCGAATGCGCGCAGTGCATTGCGCGGTCCGAGATGAATGTTCGCCCACGCGGGATGAGATGCGCCGATTTCGAGCATGATGAGATCGAATGGACCGAGCCGTTTTCCAATCTCGGACAATTCGTCGGTGAGACCCGTGTCTCCTGAGAAGAAGATGTTGTGCCTGTCGCCCTCGAGAGCCCACGACGACCAGAGTGTTGTATTCCGATCGCCGACGCCGCGTCCGGAGAAATGCTGTGCAGGCGCAGCCGTGATCTCGAGCGAGCCGGCTTTGTGACTCTCCCACCAGTCGAGCTCTGTAATCAATGCTGGATCGACTCCGAATCTTTCCAGTCGTATACCAACGCCAAGGGAGGTCACGAATGGCACGCGCATCCGCGCGAGCTCACGAATGCTCGGCGTATTCAGGTGATCGTAATGATCGTGCGACAGAAGAACCGCATCGAGTTTTGGAAGCTCTGAGATTTTTGCAGGAGGCGGATGAAATCGTGCTCGTCCGGTAAAGAAGAATGGTGACGCACGCTTTCCAAAAACCGGATCAGTGAGGATGGTCGTGCCATCGATCTCCAGCAGCATCGTGCTGTGACCGAACCAGGTGACACGCAATCCGGACGATGGCTGCTTTGACCATGCGGCGATCGGACTCTCGACGGGAAGTGGCTTGCGTGGGACTCGCTTTCTTCCACCAAACAGGAGATCACGCATGATCGGCAGCGCGCTTCCGCCCGAGAGCTCCGGACCGAGATTGCTCGTATTCTGAAATCTTCCGCCGCGAAACTGTCTCGACGCTTTCGCGCGCTCGAGACGGCGGCCCGTCAGTGATGGCATGACCGAATTCTAACTACCCGTCGTACTCCGATTCCTCGGGCGCATCAGTTGGGCTCTCGAAGTAAAGCTCGTATCCATCCGGATCAACGATACCCGTAACCCACATCGAGTTTCCAACGAAGGGACGCTTTGCACCGATACCACGGAACTTCACTTCTTCATAGTAGAGGCACGCATCGGCGCAAATGAAGTTGATGGAGACGCCCGCACCTGGAGCAGACGGAAAAGTTTTGTCGTGCGCGTCTTCCTTCCAGAATTCCTGAAGCATGACCGCGGACTCGCCAATCTGGAGCCAGCACCATCGAATCCTGC
>JBKPNY010000280.1:0-1019 GCA_046732835.1 Gemmatimonadota bacterium
GACGCGCCGATGATCGCCTGGTCGTCAATTTTCAACAGGTAGGTATACGGCGCCGGATTCGTTAAGCGAAGCGCGCGGTAGATCGGCACCGCACCAACACTAACCGGACGCGAAAAGCGCTGCGAGATTACAGTTTGGTAGCAATCGCCGGCGAAGATTCGTTCCTTTATGGAATCGACCGCTGCGTAAAAGTCGCGCCTGGAAAAATTCGACTGAACAGTTTCCGCCGCGCTCTGAGACCCAGGAGGAGAAGCCTCTACGAACGGCCGGGGCGTTTGCAGACGTCGCTCGGTTTCGTCGATGTCACCGACTGCATTTTCGTAAAGCCGCCTAAGCTGTCGCTCGTCTGCGCCCGCTTCCTCGGTGAAAGCAACGGAGACAATACTTGTCTTCTGCTGAATGTGATCAAACACTACGACCGTTCGATAAAACATTAGCACGGCGTCATCAGTCTTCGACTCGGCGGCGTACGGCGGCAACCGCTGCAACGCTGGTTCAAACCATTTCGCAGCGCCATAAGCGAAATATCCCACCGCGCCACCGGCGAGCGGGCCGAGATCCAAATTGTTCGCCAACCGATTTTCAGCAAAGTGTCGCCGCAGGAAATCGGGCAAACATTCCTTCCCTGTCTCGGTCACACCGTTGCGCTCGATCGTGATTTGCTGACCGCGGCCGCGAACCACCATGTACGGTTCGGCGCCGACAAAAGAATAATTCGCGACAGTCTGACCACCTTCGACTGACTCGAACAGGAAAGCATAACGTGCGTCACCAGCGATATTCACAAAGGCATCAACCGGATGAATCATTTCGCCGGCCAACGTTCGCGCGACGGCGACCACGTTTCCGCGCCGCGCGTCCACCGCAAAGCGTTCGAAAGAGTCAGTTTGAGGTTGAGTCAACGCGTCCATCTTTAAACTTAATTACCAGGCCAGCAGAAACTGCGACAGGGTGTTGTACATCGCTTCGAAGGAGTCAGCGCAAAACAACACGGGTTGAAAATGCGTCGGGTCGTACTC
>JBKPNY010000281.1:0-5717 GCA_046732835.1 Gemmatimonadota bacterium
AAGTCGTAGCCTGGCTGAACGCTCTCATGGAGCACATATGATGCGCCCGCCAACGCTGCGAGACTGCGTCCCATCGACACGTGATCGGCGTGAACGTGCGTATCGATGACATAGCGAATCTCGACGCCATAACTTTTCGCAGCGCGGACGTATTGATCAGGTGGCATCACTGGATCGACCACGACGGCCGCCTTCTTCCCCGCACACCCGATCAGATATGAGATGGCGACCGGATCTTTGTGCAGGAACTGACGAAGGATCATGCTCCGACTTCCACCGGAAATCCGCTGACTCGCCAGTCGGGAAGACCCTCCGCCGCCCGTCTCGCCTTGTATCCATTTCGTCTAAGCAACCCGACCGCATCGAGCGAGTAGACGCAGTACTGACCTCTGCAATAAGCGATTACTTCGCGGCTCTTCGGGATCTCCTGCATTCTTCGCTTCAGTTCCGGTACCGGTATCGAGAGAGCGCCGGGTATATGCCCCGCCTTGAACTCCTCCACTGGCCGCACATCAACAACTACGACTGCTCGATCCTTCATCAGTTTCTGTAGCTCTTTCGACGTGACGGCGTCCAACTGGTCACGCTGATTGATATAGAGCTGAACCATCTGCTGAACGTCGGCGAATCGGCGGTGCCCGAGTGCTTCAATCCCACGCAGAACGCGAAGCACATCGTCATCTGCGAGTCGGTAATACACGTAGGTACCTTCCCCACGTCGTTCGACAAGATTCGCCTGACGAAGAACACGCAGGTGCGCACTCGTGTTTTTTATCGGTGTCGCGCTCTGCTCTGCCAGCAGCTCGACTGTCTTCTCGCCCTGGGCGAGCAAGTCGAGGAGCTCCATCCGCTTCGGGCTAGAGAGCGCATGTCCGATACGAGCAAACTGTAGATAAAGGCCGTCTTTGAAATTGCGATGGTTTGACATAACTCCGATGCTGTTCTAATAATCGTTAGATTAAGAGATCAGCTCGTCGTCGTCAAGTGCTCGACGATCGTAGTGTGAGGAGCGGGGGTGTGTTTGGGGGTGAGTTTGTTCCTGCAGAGTACGGAATCGATGTCGGGAAACTCCGGCACCGACCCCCGGTTTCCCTCTAGAGTCCGGCAGAATGTTGTAGCTGGTTAGTGACCTGCTTCGGGAGCAGGAGGTCCAAGGTTCAAATCCAGTCGCCCCGACTTTTCACACAAACCCTCATCGACATTTTGCGCGGTGGGGCTATTTGTTTCTGTCCGAACCTGCGCTCGGCGCGATGTCAGAAGCTGTTCCTGTAGCCTTATCAGTCCGGCATAACATTCGGCATTTCCTCCAGACAGAACCATTCGCCGGCAGACCGTGTCCAAGAATCGTGATTTCCCGTTTCTCAAGCCCGATTATCGCTGCGGTCTTGCTTCCATCACTGCTCGCAGCACAAAGCGCATTACCGGCTTCTAGCGATCCAATTCGTCGGATCGACGAATTCATGAATCGCGCCGCCGCCATTGGTCAGTTCAACGGCGCTGTTCTCGTTGCAGACCACGGCCGAACTGTTTACCAGCGCGCGTTCGGGCTCTCGAACATGGAATTGAACGCACCGAATAAGACTACGACGCGTTTTGAGATTGCGTCGATGACTAAGCCCATGACTGCCATCGCGGTATTGCAGCTCGTGCAGGAAGGCAAGGTGCGCCTGAATGGCAAGATCAAGGAGTATCTGCCATGGTATCCGAGCGAGACGGGCAGCCGAATTACCGTCGAGCAGCTACTCAATCATACATCGGGAATTCGACAGGACATCGCATTCGACGAACCCAGCCCGGGAGCCGAAGTCGTTGCCGCAATCAATGCCGATCTGTTCTCCAACGATTCGCTCGTGAAATTGATAGCGCGCCGGCCATTGCGATTCGAGCCCGGCACGGACTACGGGTACAGCAGCGACGCGTACGCTGTGCTGGGTGCGATTGTGGAACACGCATCCGGCAAGCCGTACTGGGATGCGATGCGAGAACGCATTTTCGATCGTACAGGAATGACCGAGACCGGCGTCAGCCGCCTTGCGCCACTCGTTCGAGAGCGGGCGGGCGGGTACGCTCAGACATTCGACGGTTTCGAAAACGCGCCGCACATCGGGGTGTCTCCCGCGGGAGGATTGTATTCGACGCTCCGAGATCTCCACCGCTTCGATCAGGCACTCTATGGCGACACACTCGTCAACGCGGAATCGCGAGCGCTTATCTTTGCGCCGCGCAGTGTCATTACGGCTTATGGATGGAAGACCTCGGCTGACACGCTCCCGTCCGGGGCCACGCGGCGGATCCTGCGGACCAGCGGAGGTCTACCCGGTTTTGAAGCGCTCCTCGTCCGCATGCCGGACATTCACCGAACCGTAATATTTTTGTGCAATGTCCGAACGATGAGGTCGCATCTCGATGACTTCGCAGCTGCGATAAGCCGCATCCTCGATGGGCGCCCGTATTCGCTCCCTAAGCAGTCGGTCGCTGAATCCATCGCGTCGATGTGGAAGGCCGGACGCAAGGGGATTGCGCTGGAGCGATCGTTCTCCGCGATGCATCGCGACACCGCGCGCTATGACGTGAACGAATCAGAAGTGAATCGATTTGGATACTATCTAATGTCGCGCGGGGCCGTGACAGACGCCGTTCAAGTATTCACCATGAACGTCACAGCTTTTCCGCGGTCCGCAAATGTGTACGACAGTCTCGGTGAGGCGAGTCTCGCCCGTGGCGACACGGCAGCCGCGATCACCAATTATCGGCGCTCGCTTGAGCTCGACCCACGAAACACGAACGCATCAGATGTCTTGAAGCGTCTCGGCGCGAATGACCGCTAACGATCCCTGATTGCGGGGATGATCCGGTTGACGATGAGATCATCGCGAAACATCGACCACACTCCGCCATTGCTGTAGTTGCCCGCAGTGAACACAACCACCAGATCGAGCTCCGGGTAGACC
The DNA here is from genome assembly GCA_046732835.1 of Gemmatimonadota bacterium. Lineage (GTDB taxonomy): Bacteria > Gemmatimonadota > Gemmatimonadetes > Gemmatimonadales > Gemmatimonadaceae > UBA4720. Next base: position 2,952 of record JBKPNY010000281.1, read on the forward strand.
ATCAGCAGCTGACCACCGTTTCCGTTGGCTTCAAATTCCCGGTAGAGGCGGTTACCAACCTTGACGTCGTTCAAATGCCACATGTATCCATCCTGACCTTCGGATACATTCTCGTTACGCCTTGGCCACTGAATGTGTTTGGTCGTCGAGAGAGCAACCCATTGCTTTGAGACAATACGCTTTCCGTTCCACACTCCACTGTCGAGAAAAAGCTGCCCGACCTTCAGCAGGTCGCGCGGCCGCATGTAAACACCACCACCTGTATATCCCTCGCCCGTCGGCATCAGGTTGTAATAGTACCTGTGAAACTGAAGCGGGCGCGCGATGGTTCGATCGAACACCTCGGGCAGCCACGTCTTTGCTGCGGTAGCGACCGCTGCCCCTACGAGATTCGATCCACCCGAACAATACGCGTACCACTCGCCGGGATTGTGTGTCATGGGGAGATCGAGCATGTACTTCCACCAGTTTCTCACACTCTGCCTCTGCATCCTGTTCTCTTGACCAGGTGACTCATCATCATCGTCGTCGCAGGCAAGTCCCGAGCTGTGTGTCATGAGATGCGCGAGGGTGATCTGATTCTTGCGCGGGTCTGAATTTGCGAATGGACGCAACGAAGGCAGAAGATCGGTAATGCGCGTTTCCGGTCGCACCTTGTTGCCTTCATACATCAGTGCGCCAAGCATCACCGATGCGAATGTCTTCCCCACCGAACGAGTGTCGTGAGGACGCGCTCTCTCGTAGCCCGCGAAATATTCCTCGAGAACGATCTTGCCGTGACGAGCAATCAGCAGCGAATGAATGAACGGCGCACGCCCGAGTGTCGGCATGGTATCGGCGATGCTTTGTACGAGGCTCGCGAGTTTCGACTCGTCCATGCCAACCGCGCTTGCACGTGTGCTCCGCCATCCGTCGCTCTCAGGCAGCGGCTCGGCATACGAGTATTTGAGACCGCGCGGCAGCCGCGGAAAAAGCGAAGCCGCCTGATCCTCAGGCCGCGGCGCAAGAACCATATACCTGTTGAGAGCGGGCCAGAAAATCGTGATCTGCTTTGTCTTCTGATCGAAATACGCGGTGCGGCGAAATTCCGGTTCAGTTGAGTCGCCGGGCACGAACAACACGAGCGAATCACCTTCCATTCGCGCGTAAAACACCGCCGATCCACCGCGATGATTCCGTTCAGGATTGCGGAACGCAGCACCTGTTTTCCCTGAGGGAGCTTTCCAGATCGACAGGTAGAGAGTGTATCGATTCTCGAGTGGGACGACTTCACCGCTCCACACATTGGGTTGCTCGAGCCTGAGGGTGAGCTTAGTGGTGAATGTCTGCCCCAGCGAACCGGGATCGCCCATGAACGGAACAGACTGATCTTCAGGTTGAATCCACCATCCGTGAATGGCACTGCGATCTGCGGTAAATGCTCCACGGAACTGTCCGAGCTCCGCAGGGAAAGCGAATCGAACACTGTCTCCATTGGGCTTGAACCTGGCCTCGACACTCCCCAGCCGCGCAATCCATTCCGATCCTTTGCGCTCGACGATCAGCTTGCCGTGCAGCTCGCGCCCGAAGCCGAGCTCACTTGCCCACAGTCCGAGAGGCGGCTGCGATTGAGCATGTCCCTGCGATGCAGTGAGAAGCAAGAACATCGCGCACACAGCTGAAAGCAACGATCCCAGTCTCATGTCGATGATACGCCGGTTGATTGAATGCTCTTGAGCCACGCCACAATCGGTGCGCGGCCGCGCTCGAGATTTTTTTTCAGCTCAGTGCATGCAGCACCGAGATCGCGCCGGCGAAGGGCAGCCATGATTGCCCGATGGCTCCTCGTTGCCATGTCAATGTTCCGGCGCTCGCGCATGAGCGCGATCTCGTAGCGACGTGTCCGCCTTATCGTCTGATTGATGAAGTCCAGCAGGACGGCGTTTGGACACGCCGCGATTAGCTCGCCGTGCCATTCATCGTCGAGATCGATGACAGCGTCCGCGTTCTTTGCCTTGTCGATGCGCTCATTGAGTGATGCGAGTCGTTCGAGCAGAGCTTGGGAGGGAAGCCCTGCAAGCCTCAATGCCTCGGGTTCGAGGAGTGGCCTGATCGCGTAAGTGTCTTCGAGCTCCTGCACAGTGAGCGGGCGCACGAAGTAGCCGATCCGCGGGACGCCTGTGATTGCCCGTTCGTGCACGAGCCTCGACATCGCCTCGCGAAGTGGCGTTCTACTTACGCCGAGGTCGCGGGCGAGATGCACTTCGTTAATGCGTTCGCCGGCAGGCAGTGTCCCGTCGACAATCATGTTGCGAACCCGGGTCACGATCTCGTCGCTGAGGTTGTCTCTGGCGAGAGCGATACTCGTGCGATCGCGAAGTGGTCTTTGCATACTGTAGACAGTATACAACCGAGACAATGCCCGCAAGTACCGGGTCGCTTCTCCAGAATAAGAAGCTGAGTCGAAGGTCCCCCGGCCTCAGCTGATTATTGCCGGGCCGGTGGGCATTCTCGACAAATGAAATTCAACGCACCAGTCAATTAGCTGTTGCGCGAGCTCGTCCGTTGCCTTGCCAACGCCGCGTTGCACTTTGGCAAGAATATCCTTCACGGTCGCGATCACTGTTGAAATCGGCATTCCTCGGGCCTGTTCCACCGCTACGAAAGCGCACACTGCATCGCGAAGCGCAACACGCGCTACGATTGCCGCATCGGTCTTTTCCGCAATCACGCTGGTGAGCTCCTCCAGAAGTGCGTCATGCTCCTTGCTGTTGCGCTTTTTCACAG
>JBKPNY010000282.1:0-2649 GCA_046732835.1 Gemmatimonadota bacterium
GGCGATCAGATAATCCGCAATGATGCGCCGGTGACACCGCCACCAGACTGCTTCAGCGCACATGATTGCGCAGTTCTGTCTCGAACCGAGAGCGATGAGCTCTTCGAGACCCGCGCGGAAAGCATCAGTCGCAGCGTAATCAGCGTAGTTGCGGAAAGCAGCAACGCGCCAAAGCGTATTCGGCGAGGGCGGCGTGCCTTTCCTGTGATGTCGCCGTCCGCCGAGCGCAGCGAGATGCACGTAATCGATGCTTTCCGCGGCGAGAGATTCAGCAAGGGAATCGAAATTGAATTGCGGCATCGCTCGCGAGCGGGGAATCGATCGCACGTCGACGAGGAGTTTTACTTTCGATTCCTCGAGAAGCGCGATGAAATCCGAAACGGATCGGGACGAATGACCGATCGTGAAAAAACTGTGTGGAGAACTGTCATGACAGGATCCCACCGTCATGCGATGGCGTGGTGAAACGCACGGAATTCTTTTACAAGGTCGACAAGCGGATAAGAACCGTTCGCGCCGCTTGGGCTGGGCAGCACCCACAATCGCGCGCCAGCGAGCAGCTCGGACTGTAAACCGACTGAAGCGCGAGGACGCCCAAAGGCAATTCTGTAAGCTCCGACTCCAAGCATCGCGACCCATCGCGGATGTTTGAGTGCAACCATTCGCGCAAGCCGTCGTTGTCCATCGACAAGCTCGGAGTTCGACAGCTCGCGAGCCTTGGCAGTTGCTCTCTGCACGAGCGTTGTGACGCCGATCCCCAATTGAAGAAGCTCGCTGCTTTCATGTGGAGAGATTAGCCGCGGCGTAAATCCTGACTGATGAAGCGCGGGCCAGAATCTGTTTCCGGGACGTGCGAAATGACGTGACGCCGCTGCGGAATAGAGACCGGGATTGATACCGCAGAAAAGAACACCGAGATCCGGGGCGATGAGATCGGGAATGCGTTTATCAATCTGTGCGCGAATCTCGTCTGCGCTCCGACCCTGTTCCGTTGCGTGGTCTCTCGATCTTCTGATCGCCATGTACGAATCATAGGCAAGTTCATTGCGAACGGACGCAGCCCGTTCGTCGTATTCAATAGTACACCTGGCTCATTGCTGCGCCTGTCCGAATTGGTGCATCGTCAAGAAGTCAATGAATGGAGATGTGGGTGACAGCGTTGAAAATGACAACTGAGCCCCGCAAACCCGCGGGTGAAGGGTTCGATTTCCTGCACTGGAACGAGAGAGAGGAGAAACCCCGCACGCGGGGCATTACCGAAATACGTGGCCCCTACTACACGCCTCTCGGAATGCGCGCATTGTCGGACGTGCTGGAGACAATGGGTCGCTACGTCGATGCCCTGAAATTTGCCGGGGGATCGTTTACACTGATGCCGTTGGCGGAGCTCCGCAATATCATCGACCTTTGTCACGCGCATCAGGTATTGGTCTCTACAGGCGGTTTCATCGAGCACGTATTGACCGAGGGCGAATCTGCAGTCGACAGGTATCTCGGGACATGTCGCGACGTAGGCTTCGACATAATCGAGCTGTCCAGCGGATTCATCACGCTGCCTGCGGATGATTGGCTGCGTCTCACCGAAAGAGTGAATCGCATGGCTCTGCGTGCGAAGCCAGAAGTTGGCATCCAGTTCGGAGCCGGTGGTGCTACCGCGGCAGCGGAGCTGGATGCAGAAGGCATGCATGACGCCGCTTGGGTGATCCAGCTTGCCAGGCGGTTTCTCGATGCGGGGGCATATCAGATAATGATCGAGTCAGAGGGTATCACCGAGAATGTTCGAGCATGGCGCACCGATGTGCCTGCGCGGATAATCGATGCTCTCGGACTTGAGCGGGTGATGTTCGAAGCGGCGGACCCCGCAGTTTTCAGCTGGTATGTCAAACATTACGGTCCTGAGGTGAATGTCTTCGTGGACCACAGCCAGATCGTTCAACTCGAGTGCCTGCGCCGCGGCATCTGGGGAACGGCGAGTCTGTGGGGTCGCGTGGTGACGTATAAGCCTGAACTTGCAGGTCAGGCAGACTGATCACTACGCCGATGGTCGAGCAGACGCTCGACCGGCTTCAGCGCGCCGCCTTCGGATATTTCGTGGAGGCCACGAACTCCGCTAACGGCCTGATCGCCGACACATCCCGCGAAGGCTCGCCGTGCAGCATCGCCGTGGTCGGGTTCGCGTTGTCCTGCTATCCGGTGGCGGTGGAGCGCGGCTGGATGCATCGTGACGATGCGATCTCTCGAACGCTAACGGTGCTGCGGTTCTTCCGGGACAGCGATCAGAGCGGCACTCCCGGGGCAACTGGTCATCGAGGATTCTACTATCACTTTCTCGGCATGGACACGGGTACGCGGGTCTGGCAGTCCGAGCTCTCGATGGTCGACACCGCGCTCCTGATCGCTGGAGCACTGACTGCCGCGAGCTACTTCACTCGTGACACCGCGGACGAAATCGAGTTACGTCAGCTTGTCGAGCTGTTATACAGGCGCATCGACTGGCACTGGGTGCAAGACGAGCGCGGCTCGATCAGGCAGGGGTGGAAACCTGAATCTGGATTTCTTCACTACCTGTGGCAGGGTTACAACGAAGCCATCGTCCTTTACGTGCTCGCGCTGGGATCCCCGACGTATCCGCTCGATAGAAATGGCTAC
>JBKPNY010000283.1:0-6570 GCA_046732835.1 Gemmatimonadota bacterium
ATCCGGATCTGCGGGAACAGATCGGCGGGCGGCTCGAACGCGTTTCCCTGAACCCGCTGGAAAACGACCTCAAGGCCGAAGCGAAAATTGCCGTCGAGCAGTATGACAACCTGCTCGCTTATGCGAATCGACCGGACGGCCTACCGGCAAAGTTAGACCGCGACCGCCGTAGCGAACTGGTTCCGCTACAGCACAGCCGCAGGGAACAAATTCTTTTTCGCGTCGGCAATGTTCTGAGTTTCGGCAAGTACACGCATCGCGAAGCGGCGACTCCTGAAATGGAAGCGCGCCTGGACGCCTCGCGTCGTTTGGCCTATCACACGCGGTTCCTGCAGGAAGTCGCCCGCTCGGGACCAGAAGTCGACATAGTCTGGGACCCGGGAGAAGTGAAACGATCGCTCGCAGCCGTCGGCGATCACGGGGCAATCGCAGGCGCCAGATCGGCGAGTGCAGTGGCCGATATTTTTCTGCGCACGCGTGACAACGACATCCGGCGTCACTGCCTCGAGACGTTGACGCGAATAAACACTCCCAAAGCACGCGCTGAACTTCAGAAGCTTTCGCTCAACAGGTCACTAGACGAGGCCGGCAGAGACATGGTGGTCGCAATTTTGAATTCACCGGTTAAGGGTGAGCCGGTAATTGTTCTTGGCGACAGATCGGCCGGCTCCCGAAGTGATCACTAAACATGCTGTCACCGGGCTTCTTTGCTAACCTCTTAAATCTCCCGTTACTACGCATTCGCTGCTCGCGCCGTCGTTGTCTACAAGCCTTCGGCGTCTTATTGATCGCTCTCGTACTCGCGCCGCTCCACTGTTTCTCTCAGACAAAACGAGTAGTCGTAATTCAGATCGACGGCCTGCCCTACGATGTCGTCGACCGCTTTGTGCGTGAACGCGATCCGCGCACCGGCCGAAGCCGCTTGCCCTGGTTCGACTACATTTTCTACCAACGCGGCACCCGCCTGGCTAATTTTTATGTCAGAGGAATGAGTTTGTCCGCGCCGTCGTGGTCGTTGATTGATACCGGTCAACATCTGCAGATAAAGGGAAACGTGGAGTTTGATCGCTACACAATGCAGACGTACGACTACCTGAACTTCATTCCCTTCTACATTCAGGCGACGGTAGGAAAGCGCATTGACATGCAGGGCGCGGAGGTTATGGACGGCCTCGGCATTCCGCTTTTGCAGGACGCGTTTCCGCGCGATGAGCGGCATGCGACGTTTTCCCTGTTTCAGCGCGGCCCGAAGTACGTCGTCTTTCAAAAGGCGCTGGAAAATAAATTCCGCGCCGCCCCACGCGACTTGTTTGACGAATGGGCGATGGGCGGTATTGCCATTCGCGATGCCGTGCCTGATCAGTTTGTGCGCGAACTAATCGAGCGGCTAAACAACCCAAAACTGAAATACCTCGAAGTGGTAAACACAGATTTCGATCACACCGCCCATCACAACAACGACCGTGAGTCGCATCTCGCAGTGCTCAAAGAACAGGACGCGATGATCGGGCAAGTCTGGAGCGCGATTCAAAAGACGCCGCTAGCATCTGAAACGGCTTTTATCGTGGTCTCAGATCATGGCATCAACACGGACGAGCGCGTTTACAGTCAGGGCTACAACCTTGTGAAACTGTTGGGCAGCGTCGCCGGGGGCGGGCATCACGTAATCACCAAACGTCGCTTGCTGCTTGATTACGCGATCAAGGGAGTTGTTCCTTTCGTTCCGATTATTACTACAACCACGCGCGATTCCTTCTACCTAAAGGGCCAAAGCACTGCTTATCCAACTGCCTTGCTCGACTTCGACGGCAATGAACGCGCCTCGATCCACCTGCGTGATTCCGATCGAAATCTTCTGCACATCATTCTGCAGCAGCTTCAGCGCACGGATCTTCCTGTAGCCACCCGAAACGCACTGACGGACAAGTTCTTTGAAACGGTCGACAATAGAAGAGCCGAGTGGCAGCAGAATCTGAACGCGCTGAATAAGGAACTCGTCGCCTTGCGGCTGAGCATTGCGCAACAGAAGGACTTGTGCGACGCGCGACCGAAGAAATTCACCAAAGAAGAAAGCGACTCGGGAGTCGAGATTGAAGCCAAGCGAGTGTGCGTTCGCTACGATATCCTGCTCGGTCAGGATCAAAGTTACACCGAGTACGCACGCACCGTTACTAACCTGCTCGCGCTGCGCCGTGAAACCTTCAATCCAGCCAAACTAAAAATTCCTGACGTGATCGCGCAGAACGCTATGGGCGAACACAACAGCATTCACGAGCTTCAGAATTACATCGTGGGGATCGCGCCAGGCGGTTTGGTCCTCAAGGCCGATGGCTCACTTGACGAAGAGCAGAGCTTTATTCACATCAACTACATTTCACTTCTGCGCGACATAACGGTTCGCAACAATGTCCAGGCAGGCGTATCCAGTCACCCCGTTGACCTAATCGCAATGCGTATCGCCGCGGATCTTATCAAACCACTGGTCGGCGAAACTGACATCGCCCCGGACGTGATTTGGGTTAATGCTGGGCCCGAATCTCAGGCTCTCATCCTCGCGCGTGAAGACGCGAACAAACAACTAAGCTTTCGTTATCTGCCGATTAAGAACCTTACGCAGGACGCCGGGGGCGAAATACACTTTGAAGCCGTTCCCTGGCAGGCGGGACTGCCGCTGCAGATATTCGAAGATCCTAAAGTTCAGATTCCCGTTGCCGATCGCTCGGCTTGGCTCAGTGCGTGGCACACGGATGTCGAGTGGCTGGAGGCGCTGCATCTTGGCAACTACTCAAACGGCTTGATCGGTTTGTATGAAGAGCTGGGGCGCCACGTGGTCGGCCGGCTGAACATGGATGAACCGGGCATCACTGCCGAGGAGCGGATGTTGCGCCGCTTTCTTCGCCGGCAGCGCGAAAACATCGAGGCGGACATCCTCGTGGTGGCGAACGATCATTGGAACTTTGACGTACGCGGCTTTAACCCTGGCGGCAATCACGGTTCTTTTTTCCGCATCTCCACCCACGCCACGTTCATGATCGCGGGCGGCGACAAAACCGGAATTCCACACGGGCTCACCATCCAGGAGCCATACGACAGTCTTAGTTTCGTTCCTACCCTGCTGGCGTTAACAGGTAATTTACGCGATGATAACAACCCTACTCCGGCGCTGCGAGACAGAGGTTTTCGTCGTTTCCCAGGACGGCCGGTGAAAGAGCTGTTGGGTTTGCCGGCGCCGGATACAGCGCGCTAACGGAGCGACTTCTCTCATTGACGAGTCTCGAAAATCAGCCACCCGAACCATGGCAAGAGGACGTTCGCGAACTAGACGAACTCGTTGACGAAGGCGAAGCACCCGCTTCGAGTAGCTCGCGCCGCTCGTTTATCTGGCTGCAGGTTATTGCCTTCCTATTGGGTCTCGCCCTCCTGGTTTTCGTAATCAACAAAGTCGGGGTGCAGCCAATCTTCGATGCGTTACTGAGGATCGGCTTCCTTGGTTTTCTCATCCTCCTGGCAGTCAGTGGTTCCCGCCATGTCTTTCGCACGATCGCAATGTCTGCGGCAGTTCCCAAAGAACACCGCGGGTTTAATTTTCAGCAGGCCTTTTCAGCTCGCCTGGGTGGCGAGGCGATCAGCTTCCTTACGTTCACCGGTCCGCTCCTGGGCGAAGCGACAAAAGTAGCCCTGTTGCGAAAGCGGGTGCCGCTGACCTACGGCGTGCCGGCGCTCGTAGTTGATAACCTGCTCTACAATCTTTCCGTTGTCTTCTTCATTTTGAGCGGCGCGTGCGTAATGTTGTTCACTTACAACCTGCCGCCGCTTGTTTACTATTCGTTGGTCGCGATCGCGAGTATTGCAGCGCTGGGGATTGTGGGCGCAGCCCTGGCGGCGAAGCGCAGAATCATGTTGTTGACCTGGGTGCTCGATCAGTTGGCACGCCTGCGCCTGAGTCCGAAAGTAATTCTTAAGCGACGTCAGCACATCTACCACATCGAGTCGAAAGTTTACGATTTCTACAAACACCATCCCGGCGTTTTCTTCGGCATGATTGCCTGCGATTTGCTTGCGCACATTTCGAGCGTGTTTGAGGTCTACATAACCCTGCGCATGCTCGGTTACCTGCCAAACGTTGCCCAGGCTTACATTATCGAATCGCTGACTAAGGTAATAAACTTTGTCTTCGCATTTGTGCCCGGCACCATCGGCGTCTATGAGACGGGCACGGAAGTAGTTCTACAAACTCTTGGCTTTGCGGTGGCGACCGGCGTTACGCTGGCTCTGGTACGCAAAGCGGGCACGGTCGTTTGGACTTCCATCGGCCTCTTGATCTTAACGTGGCGAACTTTGCCAAACGCTTATGGGCGGCTGCTTGACCGCAGTCCGCGCCTGCAGAGACTTATGGACAGCCTGGTACTTTCAAACATTGCACATCGCCCGGCGCGAACCTTCGTCAGCATTATGGGAACCGCAGTCGGCGTTTTGCTGATCGTATTTACAGTGGGGCTCGCGCACGGGGTATTACGCGAACGCGGCCGCCGTGAATCGAATATTGGCGCCGAGATAATGGTGCGCGCGGCCGGGACGATGGGCTTCGGCGGCACTTCGCCCTTCATGCTGCCCGTTTCGCGTGCAACTGAAATTTCCGCTATCGAAGGTGTCCGCGCGGCCAGTGCTATCGGACAGGTGCTTGACCGCAGCGATGCCGGTTTTGGTTCGCGCTTAATTGACGGCATTGACTTCGACGACTACGCCAAGCTAACAGGCATCACGATGAGGGAAGGCGTGAAGCTGGGCTCGGGTGACGAAGCCATTATCGATCCTGTCTGGCAACAACAGCGCAACGCAGCTATCGGCTCCACGGTTCAGCTATTCGAGCGGCATTTCAAGATCGTCGGGGTCTACGAACCTCCCGGCGGTGGCCGCATTAAGATTCCTTTGTCCACGCTCCAGGATCAGGAAGGCGCAGACGGTAAAGCCTCCGCGGTCCTGGTTGCAGTTAGCGACCCTGCGAAACAAGACGATGTCGCTGCACGCATCAGGGAACGCTTCCCCGACGACCAGATAATCTTTACGCGTGACTTACCAGAGATTTACGCGTCGGGCGTACCGGCGCTAAACGTGTTCATTAAGGTCGTGGTGGGAGTCGCCACTGCTATCAGCATGCTGGTGATCCTGCTGGCGATGTACACGACGGTCACGGAGCGAACGCGCCAGATCGGAATCCTCAAGGCGCTTGGCATGTCGAAGACCGGCATCGCCTGGGTGATCGAGCAGGAGGCGATCATCGTCAGCTTGCTCGGCGTCACGATGGGCATCCTCTTAACGTTTGTTGCGAGAGTCGGTGTGATGCGGATGACGACACTCGTGGTTGACATCGAACCACGCTGGGTCTTGATCGCGTTTATGGTCGGACTGGTGGGTGGCAGTCTTGGCGCTCTCTATCCGGCATTACGCGCCGCGCGCCAGGATGCGGTTGAAGCGCTGGCCTACGAATAAGTCCTTTCCGTGAATGCGGGCCGGTAAGATGGGCGGAAGATCGATCTTCAAAGTACTCGCGCGCTCTCTCAGTTTGCGTTGCCCGGCCTGCGGACAAGCACGAATTGCCCGCGGGCCTTTTCGTATCCGGCATCACTGCCCGAGTTGCCATTCGCTCTTCAAACGCGAAGAAGGCTTTTTCGTCGGCGCAATTCTCGCCAACGTAATGATGACGGAGTTCGTGATTCTGGCCGTCTGCCTGATTGGGATTGTGCTGATTGGTTCAAGTTACGACGTCGTGCTGGCTGGTGCGTTCATTGTAGCCCTCATGTTTCCGGTAGCCTTTTATCACCACAGCTGGAGCTTGTGGCTAGGGTTCGATTATCTCGTTGAAGGACTCCCGAAGTACGAAAGTCGTTCGGGGCGGTGATGAGCGAGCGATGTTTCTTGCTCTCTGTGCAACCTCCGTGTTCTCTGTGCCTTTGTGGCGAGTGTCGGCGAATTATTCCACCACAGAGGCACGGAGGGCGCAGAGGTTGCACAGAGAAAAACGTTGCTCAGCGTGACCCGAAATCGAGCTGAGACAGAATTGGAAAATGATCGGACGCCTTCGTAACGATCGGCGGTGCTGTCACTACCTCGCAACTCAGCAGGCGCTCCGCAAATCCCCTGGGAACGAAAACATAATCGAGTCGCAGGTGCGGATCCCACACCGGGAAGCTGTAGCCTTTGTCTGTGTGAAGCGAACGGTAGCCATCGACGTAGTTCGCGTCTGTCATCACCTGAATCGTCTCACGCTGAATGTCACGGCCGCTCAGCCAAACCAATCCGCGAATCCAGGCCGGCATCCGCCGCACATCCAATATTTCTCCAACGGCCAGAGTATTGAAGTCTCCCAGCAGGACGTGAAAGCCGTGCTGGTGCCGCTCAATGCTTTTCAGTAACGCGCGGATCTCACGCACACGCCGGCGTTCGCCCCATTTAGAAAACATCGAGCTCAGATGCAGGCCAAAGATAGGTGAGTCCGTCCCCTCCAGAATGATTTCGAGGAAGGAATGTTTGGCCCCAGCGGGATAATGCCATTCGTGATGGCTCGCTTCG
>JBKPNY010000284.1:0-1529 GCA_046732835.1 Gemmatimonadota bacterium
TCCGTGCGTGAAGATCACGCATGGCGGATTGATCGAGATAAATGATGCTGTCAGCTTTGCAGTAGATGCAGCGGACGACGAGGTCGCCTTCTTTAACAGTTAACGGCGCGCCGCACAGACGACAACTCGGCGGCGCCCCCGGTGCGAATGGAGGAGCCGCTGCAAACTCTGCGGCTATGCTCGCCGCGCCACTCACCAGGATCATCTTTATTCCGACGATTGCCGCTAAGGCCTGTAGGGGAATAAGCGGCAGCCGAATTCCAGTCGCACTCAGCCACGGCTGAGCGCTCCAGCTAACTAAGCGAGCGAGTGCAAACACGACTAATAGTCCAAGCCCGCCAGTCATCAAGATAAACGGCGCACACGCGGAGCAAACGAAGAACCAACGAGGGAAGCTGATTTGGTTCAAACGGGCCCACTCTCGCGCGGCGTTGCGCGTGGCATCATCAAGCTCGCGCGTCAGGCGCAATTCATCCCGGTATTGCTGGGGAATGGGATTGCTGGTTCGGCAGAACGCACAGACCACCGACGAACTATCAATTACGGCGAGCGGTGCGTTGCACGAACCGCATTGGAGCGGAGCAATCATGTCGAAGCAATGTAGCTAAAGACCTGTTCGCCGGACAATGACACAACTACCGCTCAGATCTCCGACCCAAGGTGCCGCCGTTCGCGTTCACGCTGAAAGCGTTCGCTAATTCCAGCCCAGGTGTTGGCGACAACGTTGGACGCGCCTTAACGCTGAAAGCGTTGGCGAATTCCAGCCCAGGGTTGTTTCAACCCTGGGATTGCGACCCCCATTAAAATCAACCGCAACCCAGAAAGGGTTGCGTCCGAACCATCGCAACCCCTTCAGGGTTGCGAAAACATTTTATTCACGACGATGGGTCCCTAGGGTTGAAACAACCGTGGGCTCCAATTCGCCAACGCCTTCGGCGTAAAGCGAGGAATTACCTAATTTCTTTCATCGCCCTGAATTCACCACTCCCGATTGCCATGCAAACGGACCCACTACTCGCACGTAGAATCTTCGTGTGTTACCACGAACGAAATAGGAGGACGGTCCTTCATGCCTCAGTCACTCGCGCGGGTTTGGATCCACCTTATCTTCTCAACCAAAAACCGATTTCCGTTTCTTAGCGACAAGAAGGTACGAGCCGACATGCATGCGTACCTTGCGCAGATGTTGCGTGAACAGGATTGCGAAACACTAATTGTTAACGGTGTCGAGGATCATGTCCATGCGCTGTTCGCATTGTCGAGAACAAATGCGATCGCGTCAGTCGTAAAAGAGATCAAACGCACCTCATCCGGTTTTGCAAAGGATCTGTCACCGACGTTGGCAAAATTTCAATGGCAAAGTGGGTACGGCGCCTTCTCTGTGAGTCAATCTAATTTGGTGGATGTTGTGAAGTATATAGAAGACCAGGAAGAGCACCACAAGCGAGTCAGTTTTCAGGATGAATATCGCGCCTTCCTGAAGGCGTATGGCATTGACTACGACGAGCGTTATGTTTGGGATTGAGCAC
>JBKPNY010000285.1:0-2511 GCA_046732835.1 Gemmatimonadota bacterium
TTGCGTAGCCCTCCATAACTGTCGGGCTACTGCCCCTTCGCCGGTCGCCTCCGGAAGCGTCTAGTGGATCTCACTGGACTTGAAACTTGAAACTTGAAACTTGAAACTTGAAACTCGCAAAGCCTTAGACAAATTCGTTGCCAAGCCACTCCTTGATCTCCGACCATTCCGCCGACGCCATGTATGCTTCGGTCCACGCCTTCAACAGTCCAACTTTTTGATAGTCGTCAAGATCAACCGGCTCCTGAAGTTTGACGTTGCCGCGCCGGAAGTTGTTACCGAGGATCTGTTTGCATGTGAAGGTGTCGATATCGGCAACGTTGTCCATCAATAACGGCAGCAGCGGGAACTGCGGCGTCGGCGGGAAGGTCAGCGGCGACATCCACGCCAGCACGCCGTACCACGCCGCGGGCAACATCGTCTTCGGTGGCATTCCATCAAGCGTGAAGCCGGTGCCGAGCGAAAGCAGCTTGATATTTTCAAACGCCAGACCGCGACGCTTCAGCGTGCCCGACGAGATCGCCGTAGCGGCCGCCAGCATGCTCGGGTTGTTTGCGTAAACGCCGCCATCAACCAGCGCGCGCTTTTGACCGTTGTGAGTAAAAATGTGCGGCGGAAAATAAACCGGGGCGCCGCAGGCCGACAAGGCTGCGTCAAGCACTTTGATGTCGCTGGTTTTTGACCCCGCCAGATTAGTTAAAGAAACGGGTGCCCACGCTTTTTGCTGTGCTTCGAACAGGTCAAGCGAGGTAACGAGGACCTTGCGACTGAGCTCGCGCAATAACTTGTCAGAGGGAAACGTCTGTTTGACTAGTTTCGCCAAACCGCGATCTGTGTACTTAACGTGCAGCAGATCGACCGGCAGCAACGAGGCTTTCGGATACATTTTCGTGAGCGCCGCCGGTGGTTTTTGCGCGGCCAGATTTGAATACGGTGTGAACACCTCGGCGCCTCTCGTCATGTAAAGATCGAGGATCTCCGCGATCGAGACGCCGCTCGCCAGGCCGAGCGCAATCAGTCCGCCGGTTGAAGTGCCTGCGAAAAGATCGACCCGGCTTAGCAAGTCGAGTTCGGCATCGAGTTGTTGAATCAGCAAAGCGGAAATCACGCCGCGAATGCCGCCGCCGTCGCAAGTTAGAATCAGGTAGTTTGACTGAGCCATGGGGTGAGTTTCTCCTATCGATTTGGTTGAGGAGTCAGTATCCAAATTCACTGACTGCGGGACCGGATGAAAAACGAAGGCGCTGGGCGGCTTCATCCCAACGCCACAAATTCTCGGGGTCGTGCAAGTGGACGCCGCCGAGCCATTCGTCTATTCCATTAAGAGTGATGAAGTCTGCTTCTTCTGCGAGAACTGCTTCGCCGGCTGCGGTTATCTGAAACTTTGCCGTGTTCGCAAGCTCGGGTGTCAACAGTTGATGCTGGAGAACGTCAATTTCAAAATCTTCCACGATTGCCAGCGGTGCTGGTCCGTCACAGAGTTCGCGAAGATCCAACCAGAATTGTGCGTCACCGTAGCCGTAAATCGATTCTGATTTGCTGAACCGATCGAAGAGGCTACTAAAGTCCCGGGAGCCGACGGCGATTAATTCCAACGCGCGAAATTTAGTGTATCCCAAACCGTTTGACGTAGCTGGAAATCGGCGCAGGTGTGCGCGGAAAGCTAAGTCCAGAAAAGGCAGCGCCTTTGTATCCGTCTGCAGAAAGCCTGTCACGGCGGTGGGGTTGTCAGCGGAGTAGGCTCGCCAGGCTGCGTTAGCGGTTGCGAGTTGCGCGGGCGTGACTGCTTGTCGCGCCGGAAACAATGAAGTCAATTCGCCGGCACTCAACTCACCGAGGCCGCGAAACCCAGCTTTACCTGGAAACTCATTAATGCAGATCAAACTGAGTTTAGTCTCGAGCAGGTTTTGACTTGAAAACCAATCGAGCAGGTAGACGAGGTGGACCTGGCAAAAGAGATCGTGCTCAAACCACAAGACGATTTCTTCCTGACTTGAAATTGCGGCCGCGAGTTTTTCATCCTGCGCCACGAGTTCAGCGACGCATTGTTGGACGTCGACGTCATAGTTATTGGAAAGATGCCGGGCGCGCATCGTTCGCCATTCGCCGGGTGGCATGTCTGCTGGCGTGGGCCCGGTGATTAGAGACTCGCGCCAGGCAAAATGCTCTCCCGGCAAAGACGTTTGCCGGGCAGTGTTTGCGGTCGCGTCGCCGTTGTGAATATGGAGCATGGCGATTCAGTGGGCGGTGGGCCGTGAACAGTGGGCAGTGATCAGTGGTCAGTGGTTAGTGGTCAGTGGGACGCAGGACTCAGGACTCAGATTTCGGTTAGCTTTTCTGCTCACTGCTCACTGCTCACTGCTCACTGCTCACTGCTCACTGCTCACTATTTCTTCATCAAATCGAGCACCGCCGCGGTCATCGCCTTGATGCCCGTACGCAACGTTGGTTCGGGCAGCGGTTGAAACAAGGCGGAATGCAACGACGGCAAGGCTGTCCCGGCTTCCCGGC
>JBKPNY010000286.1:0-10248 GCA_046732835.1 Gemmatimonadota bacterium
AAATGAGAAGCCGAGCCGCGCTCGAGGTTGACGGAGGCATTGCGCGTGACACTATCGACAAAGTGTGGCGTGCAGGAGCTGATACTTTTGTTGCAGGCAATGCAGTATTCAGCGCTCCGGATCCCAAAGCGGAGATTGCAGCGCTGCGACGCATCTGCCTGGAGACCGCATGACAAGTCGCAAACAGATCTCACTTGTCGCAATCGCCGGCGCCGTGCTGATCGCGCTGGTTGTTGGAGCAAGAACAGTCCTTCGGAGCGAGCTCGCGCCCGTTGGTGTCGGCGTCGAAGCTCCTGATTTTTCCGTCATCACTCTCGACAGCGTTCCAAAAACGAAAACACTGAAGGATTATCGAGGACAGGTTGTCCTGATCAATCTCTGGGCAACATGGTGCGCGCCCTGTCGCGTCGAAATGCCGGCGATCGAATCACTGCATCGCGCTTATGCATCGAAAGGACTCAAGGTGATCGCCATCAGCGCCGACGATCCCGGCACAGATCCGCAGATTCGCGATTTCGTGAAGCAGTACGGTCTGACGTTCGAGGTGCTCCACGATACCGGCGGACAGGAAGGAAAAGTCAGCAGGGATTATCAGACCACCGGATATCCTGAGACCGTCATCATCGGACGCGACGGGATCATCCGCAAAAAACTACTCGGCGCTCACAACTGGAATTCTCCGGAGAATCGCGCGCTTATCGAGCGGCTGCTGTCGGAAAAGTCCTGAGCAAGTGGCACGCATACTGGGTATAGAGACATCGTGCGACGAGACGTCGGCGTCCGTTCTGAGCGGCAGCGGCGACAATGTTAAGCTCGAATCGCTCGTGATTCTTTCGCAGGATGTGCACAAGGTGTTCGGCGGCGTTGTCCCCGAGATCGCATCGCGTGCGCATCTCACGAGCATTGTTCCAGTTGTAAATCGCGCGTTGAACGATGCGAACGTTTCACTCGATGACATCGATGCAATCGCCGTTACCGCTGCGCCCGGATTGATTGGCGCGCTGCTTGTCGGTGTCTGCTATGCAAAGGCTCTCGCGTTCTCGCGCGGGATTCCAGTGATTGGCGTGCATCACATGGAAGGACATTTGTTCGCGACCGCGCTCGAGCACCCGAATGCAGTTCCCCCATTTACCGGACTGCTTGTATCGGGTGGGCACACTCTCCTTCTCGACGTCGAGGCCTGGGGCAGTTACCGCCTGCTGGGCGCGACGAGAGATGACGCTGCCGGCGAGGCCTTCGACAAAGTCGCGAAGCTTCTCGGGCTTCCTTATCCAGGCGGCAGGCCGATCGAGAATCTCGCGCGCGAAGGCGATCCGTCGAAATTCCGGTTTACCAAGCCGATGGTAAAACGCAACGATCGCCCGGAAAACGACGATTACTATCAGTTCTCCTTCAGCGGGCTAAAGACAGCGATCCTGAATGCGGTTCAGGACAGTGATGACATCGAGCGCGACAAGTCTCACATCGCGCGCGGTTTTCAGGATGCCTTGATTGGATCGCTGGTTGAGAAAACATTTCGCGCCGCAAAAGCTTACGGTCGAAAGCGAGTAGTATTGGGCGGAGGAGTAGCCTGCAACTCAGCTCTGGTGGATGCAATGCAGGAGCGCGTGAACGAAATTGGTGCTACTGTATTTGCGCCGAAGCCGCGTCTCGCGACAGACAATGCAGCGATGATTGCGCGCGCAGGCCTGTTTCATTTCGAGAACGGCGAGCGCTCCGATCTCGATCTCAATGCGTTTGCAAGTCAACAAATTCCCGGTGTAGTTGCCGCTTGAACCGGTACCTGGTACCGCCTTTCTGGTTTCTTTCCTGATGCCTCACATCTTCGCCCAGATAATTCATCATCCGGTGTCGTACAAGATCGGCCCGCTGCAATTCACCGGGTTTGGCTTTGCGATGCTTCTCTGCTTCGTGATCGGGCAGATCATCATGCAGCGGGAGCTGGAGAATCGCGGAGAGGATCCCGCACCCGTGGGCGACATGATCTTCGGCGCAGTTGTCGGCGGACTGCTTGGTGCAAAGATCTACTATGCGATCCTGATGCACGACGTGACATCGCTGTGGAGCCGCGCGGGGTTTGTTTTCTGGGGCGGCTTGATCGGTGGAATCATCGCGGTCATCGCCGTGATCAAGTACAAGAAGCTGAGCGTGATTCACCTGATGGATCCTTCTGCCGTCGCACTGCCTGCCGCGTATGCAATCGGCCGAACGGGGTGCTGGGCAGTTGGTGACGATTACGGTCGTCCATGGAGCGGACCGCTTTCAGTGATGTTCCCGCAGGGTGCCCCTCCGTCGACAGCCGGAAACATGTCGAGCATGTTCGGAGTGCAGTTCCCCGCTGCCACTCCACCAACCGAAGTCATCGCGGTTCATCCGACTCAGATCTACGAAGTGATGATGGGAACCATCATGTTCTTCATTGTGCTTCGCTTCCGAAAGCACAATCACGCTGAGGGATGGCTGTTCGGGCTCTACTGTTTCCTTGCGGGCCTCGAGCGATTCATCGTCGAGTTCTTCCGCGCAAAAGACGATCGCTTCTTTGGCTCACTCACCGTGGCGCAGGTGATCGCGATAGCATTCGCGATGTTCGGGGCTGCCTGGATGGCTGCTCGATGGACTCCTCGTCCTGTTCGTGCTTCGGCTCGTTGAACTGCGGGTTGAAAAGCATCACGCCGAAGGCGTGAGGATTTTTCAACCCGTAGTTGCTTTCTCGGGCATAAACGATTTCACGACCATAAAAAGAAACAGCACAAGCAGAATTCCCTGAGCAGCTAAAGTTTCCATCGACGGAAAAACGCCGAGCGACGGCATGCTGGGCATTCCTTTCATCACTGTGATTGGGACGACATTTCCTTCCTGCAGCTCGCGAATTCCCTTCCCCACAAAAACGAAAGCCATGTAGTACAGCAGGACACTCGTTACGGTGAAGAACGGCCGCATTGGAATGCGGACTCCGAACCGATAGAAGAGCGTGAAAATCACCGCGAGTGCGGCGAATCCAACGACAATGCCGAGTGAAAGCGGAACGGCAACATTCCCTTCGCTGAAGAGAGCCTGATAAAACATTGCTGTCTCGGCGCCTTCACGAAAAACAGCGAGGAACGCGACGGTCGCCAATGCTTTGCCACCGCCGTGATCCAGTGCCGTGCTCACCTTCTCGCGAATGAACTTCTGCCATTTTGCTGCTTCGACTTTCGAGATCAGCCAGTAGCTCACCGAGAAGAGAACCACGACAGCGACGAGCATCGTAATTCCTTCAACGACTTCGCGGCTCGTTGGCAAATGGGCGAAGACAGTCCTGAGAACGATCACCATCAGCGCGCTTGCAGCGAGTCCGAGCGCAATTCCCGTCCAGATCGATTTCAATCTGTCACGGTTGCCTGTTTTGATAAGGAACGCGACAACTGCACCGATTACGAGGATTGCCTCGAATCCTTCGCGGAGAATGATCAGGAATGACTGGAAGAACGCCGTCCATCCGCTACCGGTCGGCTTGGTGAGCTCGACGATTCGCGGAAGATCCAGTGCGATCGCATCACGCGCTCGCTGGGCAACGTTCAGATCTTTTCCTCGAAGCGCGCCTTTGAAGTCGGCGAAATGTCTCTCCATCGACGCAACGAGACCGGGCTGACGCGCACGCGCTGGCGTCTCGAGCGGCTCGAATGCGATGTACGCGTCGAACGCACGATCGCCCGCTTCGGCCGACTTTCCTTTCTTTGCGAACTCGAGTGCGCTGTCGAGTAGAGCGAGAACGGATCTCGCTGCGGGTGCGCCCGGCGCTGCAGATGCATCGGCCTGCGCAGCAGGCAAAGACATTGTTTCGCCGCGCAAAGCGTAGACGTAGTTCACGACGTCCCATCTGTCCTGCGGCGACATGTTCGCGGAAAAGGATGGCATCGGTGTTCCCCGAACTCCAACCGAAACGACGTTGTATGCGAGAGCGGGAGTCAGATCGGGAGTTCTCTTCTTCGATCCAATTGCGGGAACAGCGACTGGCGACGTTGCGGCTGCGATCCCATCGCCAAGCCCGCGATCGCCGTGACACGAAGCGCAATTCTGTGTGAAAAGCGCGTGACCGCGAGCCGTGTCGAGTGGAGCAGTCGGCAGGTCCATCGCACCCGCGGCGCCGAGGGCTCCATTGAACCGCGCATGAATCAGCTTGATGTCGGCCGGCGGGACTCGTTTTTTGACCGCGTCGATCAGCGTATCGAGTACCGCCTGGGTCGCAGGAGCGTTGTATCCCCTGAGCCTTAGAGCGACACCCTTTGCATCCTCGAGAAAGCCGGTTGTCTCCGAGTACTCATCGGAAGAAATGAGCTTTCCATTGCTGTCGACGGCCTTGCCATATTCTTCAATGGCAACACTTACGATGCTCGACAGCCTTTTGGCAGAGTTTTCCTGAGCTGATCCGGCAGCGGCGATTACAGTTAAAAAAAAGGCGCCTATGACGCCGGATTTTAGAACGTGATTCATTGCCGAGTAAATCTATCTGGATTACAAAGACAGCGCTATTCGCTGACTCTTTGTCGGCTGCGACGATCAAATCTCGTTCATATGAAAAGGTTGTGGGTTGAAAACCTCTTATCGAAGGTCATATGAACGAAATCCGTCGCGTCTTCATTGCGCTGTTATCGATTGCCAGCGTTGCCTGCTCGAGTGAACATCCATCGAGTCCGTCCCCGCCAGACGACGAAGTCACCGAGATTATAGGGTTGGTAATCTCCAATGCGATTCAGACCACCGCCTATGTCTCGGCTGCCCCACGAACTTTCAGCGCCGAGGCCAAAAACGTATCGATTCGGAACGAGACCTCGGGCGGAGCTCAACTGAACAAGCCGATCTCTGGAGGAGGTTTTGATCCAGTAAGAATCGACGGCAAGGAGGGCGACAAGGTTTCTGTGGCCGTGTACAAGGCGGGTGGTGAACTATTGTCCCTGGCTCACATCAAGGTTCCGCTGCGCAGTGCCCCGCGCGTGGTCCGGACGACACCGGCGAATGGGCAGACAAATGTGGCGGTCGATACCCCCATCGAAATCGTGTTCAGCGAGCCGCTGAATCAGACGACCGTCACGCCTGCATCAGTGCAGCTGGTGAAAGCCGACGAAGAGGTTGATGGAACAGTTGCGGTGAGCGAGGATGGATTGGTCGTGCGATTTACACCCGCGGCTGGTCGCCTCGAACCAGTGTGGGCATACAGACTCACGTTGGCTTCGGACTTTCGCGATCTCGATAGCGAACCAATACAGGACACCCCAGTAATTGTATTCACCACCGTAGCTCTACCGGCGTCGGGAGAAATTCTAGTTGTTGTCGAGACGATTTCAGTCTCCGGCGCTGCAATTGATGAGGATGGTTACTTCGTCCAGATCGATGGGCGGCCCGCCGAGCGTATCGGTTCGGCCGGCGAAAGGAGATTCGAAGCATCCACTTCACTCCATGCAGTCTCTCTTTTCGGCATGAGCGACAACTGCAGCGCTAATGACTCACACCGATCAGTTGACGTCGCCAGTGGAGTCACAACAATCGTTCGGTTTCAGGTTCTATGCTCGCCACCACCATCACTTCAGGGTATGCTCGTTTTTCTCTCAGAGCGCGACGGCAATTCCGAGATATACACGAGCAACGCCGATGGAACCGGAATCAAGAGACTCACGAACAATTCGTTCGCCGAGTACGATCCGGAGTGGTCGCCAGATGGAAAAAAGATCGCCTTTGCGCGATCACGAGGTCCGGAAGACACTTCGGAGCCTTTCTATCCGATCGACGCTGACATCTACATCATGGATGCGGATGGATCGAATGTCGTCCGGCTAACCGACGGCGGGAATAATTATCATCCCGTCTGGTCACCGGATGGACACCGCATAGCATACGCTGGATTGGAGAACGGCGACAACAGAATCCGCGTGATCGGTACAGACGGCCCGCCGACAACGCCGGTGATCGTAGGATGGAGCCGCGGATGGAACACAGATCCCACGTGGTCACCCGACGGTCAATGGATCATCTTCGCGAGTGACTGGTTTGCGTATGATTTCGCAACGCTGCTATTCCGTGTTCGCGCCGATGGCTCAGAATTGCCGACACTGTTTTTCCCTGTCGATGTCAATGCCTCAACGTTGACTGACGCCTACTATCTACAACCCAGCTGGTCCCCAAATGGATCGCGCGTGGCATTCGCCGAATGTGACTACTTCTACATTTGCTGGGGCCCGGGAAGAGTCGCGGTGGTCGAAAAGGACGGATCAGGCCACCGAACCCTGGTCCAGACGAGCAACATCGGGGGGACTACGTGGTCGCCCGACGGAGCATACATCGCGTATTCATCGCAAACGTGCATGCAATGCTCTCCGCCCTCGATCTACTACGTGTCCGCTGATGGGTCGCAGAAAGGGCTGATCATGTCGAACGCCTTCAGTCCGTCGTGGAGGCCATCACCTCGATAAAATCGCGGCGCTTCCTGTTCGCGCTTCAAAGCGAAGGACAAAATCAGTGAGGCGATCGGTGGTATACCCTTCCCTGGGCAAACCAATAACACCGATCGCCTTCTCGATCGCTGCCGGAAATCCTTCTACTTCCACGAGCGAATCCATTTGCGGGTATTCCTCGAATCGGACTGTTGCGCCATGCAATCCGTATTGCCAGATATGCCGCTCGATCCTGGTGACGACCGCGTAGCCCAGATTCTTGAGCATCGTATCGAGCGCATCGGGATCTCCGATTGGAGTCGATAGCTCCTCGCGCACCTTGTAGCCGCCCTCGTACTCGGTCGGACCTTTCCAGTCGAGATGACCTTTGTGCCCTTCGTCAGTTTCGTAGATCCGTAAACGAAGGACTTGGTCGGCCAGCATTAGTCGACCATCAGCATCTCCATATCGCGCATCGATCAGCTTGCCAGCGAACTGCAAATCACCTCCGGCATCTTCGACAATCGCTCGTCGTTTCGCGAGATCGTCGACAACGCTCTTGAGCTCGATCTCACGCATTCATGATGCGCTCCATCACCGCGTCGGTGTCCGAGAGATCTTCGAATACAGCATACGCGCCGTGCTCGTTGAGCTCGTCGACGGTGTAGCGACCCGTAGCAACGCCGATTGCACTCGCACCGATTGTCTCACCGCAACGAATGTCAGCAGGCGTGTCGCCGATCACGACGATGCGATTTCCTGAAATGTCGCGCCCAAGCGTATCGCGTGCGCGCTGCTGAGCAATTCCAGGAAGCTCGGGTCGATGTTCGTGATCAGAGCCGAATGCATTGATCTTGAATCTCGTGAAATCGATTCCTGCAGCGATCAACTTTGCTTTCGCGCCTTCGACGATGTTTCCTGTTAGAAGACCAAGCGTTACGTCGTCCTGCTTCTCGAGCTCGTCCAATAACTCGCGCACGCCGGGATAGACCTGTACCTGTCGCTTCCCCGTCGCGAACTCCTCGTGCAATCCGCTCACATAAGTCTCGAGAAGTTTTTCCATCGCAGCGTCGATTTCGGCGTCGGTCTTTCCTTCGAGACGCATTGTCTCGCGGACAATCTGCCGGTCGGTTTTTCCATCGTAGCGGTAATCGGTGCTTCCGGGAGAGCCGAAGACTTTCATGAGCGCGCGCTCCATGGCGATGCGCCCAACGCCACCACTGCGAAGAATGGTTCCGTCGATATCGAAAAGAACGAGTCTCAAGTTCGTGTCAGAAAAAGTCCGGTGATGATCGTGCCTGTTCCTACACCCTGCCACACAGTCGGTGTCTCGCTAAGGAAGATCCATGCTACGAGGATTGCAATTACTGGCTGCAGATTGGAGTAGACCGCTGTTCGCGTGGGACCGAGCACTCTTAAGCCGCGATACCAGAAGAGATATGCGATTCCCATCGAGAGAACGCTTGCGTAAAGAACCGCGCCCCACGCCGGGAAGCCGAATTTGGTGAAGTCGGTGGAAAGAATCGCGCTCGAGGTAGTGAGAAAAAGCGGAAGAGTTCCGCCAAGCATTGTGAACGCTGAAAGATGAATCGGGTCAAGCCGGCGTGCGTAAGGCTGAAGCATCACAGTGAATGTCGTCCAGCATAGAGTGCCGAAGAACACGAGGATTGTTCCCAGAAACGTCGGTGTTCCTTTCGCCACCTGCGCGCTTCCGAGAATGACGATTCCAACACCGAGCAACGACAGTGCGATTCCTCCGAGAACCCGCTGGCTGACTTTGTCGACTCCGCGGAATCTGCTCGAGATAGCAATCAGCGCCGGAGTTGCAGCAACTACGAGCGCAGCGTTTCCAACACTCGTGCGGGAAATGCCCTCGACGAAAAAGATCTGGTAAATCCCGTTGCCAAGCATGCCGAGTGCGATGAGCGACAGGATGTCGCGTCGTGACGGAAGCTTGTTCTTCCGCGCCATCGCGAAAACAAGGAGAACAACCGCGGCAAGCATGACACGCAATCCAGTGAATG
Source organism: Gemmatimonadota bacterium (assembly GCA_046732835.1). GTDB lineage: Bacteria > Gemmatimonadota > Gemmatimonadetes > Gemmatimonadales > Gemmatimonadaceae > UBA4720. Next base: position 8,432 of record JBKPNY010000286.1, read on the forward strand.
CGAGCGGCTGCATCAGTCCTGTGGCAAACTTCACGACAGTGAAATTCACACCCCAGATGATTGCCATCAGAAAAAGAAGACCGTCAGTTTTTCCGAATCCGGCGAAAGTCCTGCTCTCGGGCATCGCGAAAACTAGCTAGGCCCTGCTCTCTCCTCTACTTTCAGCCGATGCACATTTCGTTTGCGGTATTTGCCGACGGCGCAAACCTTTCGCAGGAAGGAAAGCTCAACGTCCTCGGCGTCTTCGATGCGCTCGCGGTCGGCGGATTTCCTGCGGTTCATCCGCGAACGCACTTTGTCGTTCGCCTGAAAGGAACTCTCGATGACGTCGGAAATCACCGGCTCAGTTTTTCGTGGATGAATCCGTCTGGAGAAGTCCTCTGGTCATCAGACGGTGAGCTTAACGTTGCGTCTGGCGCCAACCCTGGATTTGAGATGGATCTGCCGATCATCGCCGTGATCGATCTCCCCCTGAATCAGGCTGGCTTGTACGAGATGCAAGTCTCGCTGGATGGAATTCTCGTTTCGGAAGTACGACTTCACGTAACTGGAACGGCACCCGTCGTAATGCCACCACCAGCCGGAATGTTCAGCTAATCCTCGGCAGTCCTCAATAAGATTGCGGTCTCAGGACAACACACATGAGGAAAGAAGGATTGCAGACTTTGCGGCCTCAGGACAAAACCACCATCGACGATCGCTGACTAATTGCGGACTTCGGGCCTCGAGGACAGCGGAGCGAAGAGACTGCGTGACTACGGTGTCACTTCATTGTCTTACCATTGTAACTTCCTCACTGTCGTTTCGAGGTCTCCTTAGTCCGCAGGCCTCGAGGTCCTAAGTCCTCAATTAGTCGTCGATCGTCGATGGTGGTTTTGTCCTGAGGCCGCAAAGTCTGCAATCCTTCTTTCCTCATGTGTGTTGTCCTGAGACCGCAATCCTATCGAGGACTATCGAGGACTATCGAGGACTATCGAGGACCATCGAGGACTATGCGAGGATGCGACGCGCGAAACGAAATCTCTCGAGTAGCCCTCGTACATATTCGTCGGGACGATCGAGGGATTCGACACAGTGGCCGCCGCGTCCGACAGCGAGATGCACGATCCGACGAGGGGCCATCGCTAAAGCGACATGAGTGATGTGACCATCCTCACGATCGGAGAAAAACAAGAGATCAGCTGGACGCAAAGAATCGAGTCCGCCTTCGATCAGGACTCCCTGCGTTGCCTGCTGCCACGCATCGCGCAACAGCTTCACTCCGTGCAGAGCAAACACTGTCTGCACCATGCCTGAGCAGTCGGCGCCCCATGGTGTGATGCCGCCCCACTGATAGTAGGTGCCTTGATACAAACCGGTCGCTGACGCCACAATCGCGTTGCGGTCAGTCGGAAAAATCTCTCGCCGCTTTGCGAGACCAATCGATCGCCCATTGATACATCTGCCAGTCGAGAGAATTGCACCGAGTGGTAGATCGATAGTCACACCGCGAGAATCGCGCATGCTGCAGCCCATCGACATCTCTTTATCGAGATCCCACGCCCACTCGGCGCAATCAGCGCCGTCTGCAGGCTCCGTGTAGCCCTCGTGCATCCAGCCTTCGTACGCGTCGGCGCCGCGAACGCGAAGCCACTTGCCTTCACTGCCAAGAATTTCCGCGCAGTGTCCATACAGGACCTGTGTCTCCTGCGTCGATGACGCTCGCGCCTCGCGCATGACCGGCGCAATTGGTGCCTTCGCGCGGATGTATCGTGGACTCAATGCTCTGGCCAGTCGATCAATGGTATCTCGCGCCCGGGAGTCATCGGAACTCCCTT
>JBKPNY010000287.1:0-1955 GCA_046732835.1 Gemmatimonadota bacterium
TCACCGAAACTCTTCAGGGTGGTAAGGGACTTAAGACCGAGATTCCATCCACTGGCATGAAGGTGAAGTACTCACCGCGAATCGCGCGATGGGTCGCAGAGCGTGAAGGTGTTACGACCGCGCACGACGGATCGCTCACGCTCGAACATCCGCTCGCCGATGCCGACTGGGGAATACGTCACGTGCTTCAATACGGACCCGACGCGGAAATTCTTGAACCTGTTGCGCTCCGCGACGAGATAGTGAGACGTTTAAGCTCCATGAGAGCTTCTATCTAGGCTGGACAGTTGACGGACGAGACAAACCTGGGCGACCAACAGCGTCACTTTGTTACCGTCTGGAATCCATCTTATTCTGAAGACCCGATGGACTCTCATCTCGCTGTCCTTCTGGAAGCGATACGCGAGCATCGGGAGAGCGGAAGCAGCGATGAGAGTGTGTACGTCTGGTGGGCGAAAGTACGATCGCGCAACCGCGTCAGCGATGTGCCGCATAATGATCTCATCGCCGAAATAGCTTCAAAGGTTGCGGCTCACGATGCGGGATCCGAGACACACCTGTATCTGACTGACTATCGATCGCTCTACGTGGGACAAGTAGTGGCCCTGACGTCAGACGATGTTCGTAGTGCAGAGCCTTCGCGGGTTGCTGAATATATGAAGCGTCGCGACCCTCCAGCCCATAAGCTCGCAAAAGGAGAAGTCCCGCCTTATCAGCTTGCTGCCGACTGGTGGTTTAAGCTTGCGGATATCCGTCGGCTGGTCCTGGATGACACGGTCGCAGTCGTGCGCGAACTTGCCGTGCTTCAGAACACACAGTATCACGGAAGACCTGTTTCACTTTATGGAGGAATGGTTGATCTTCCTCTTGTTGTAACACGCGCAGACGGGCGGCGTTACTTTCTGCCCGAAGACCGCGATCATTTATCAAGTCGCAAGTGGTGGGTTGAGCTCGATGCAGAGCGTGGACGCGGAATCGCTCAAGTAGAACGAGATCTGCGTGATAACGTGCTTGGCGAAGACGCCTGGCAAGTATTCGATCCAACAGCGCGCGCATTCATCGCTGACGCCGAGCGCTTATTTCGCAATCATCGCCGAGACGCTGCTTTCGACTTTTCAGGCGTGATCGTGAATTTCGGCAAAGCCGTCGAAGTTCATTTCCGGTGGCTTGTGCAGAGTGCCCTTCTCGCAAACCCGAAGTTGAATTCGGTTGTAACAGTAAATGACAAGCCACGAGATTTAAGGCGAGGCGAAATGCCCAGTCTCGGTCAGTTTGCGTATCTCATACAACATGATCCAGCGTTCCGAGCGATTCTAAGCTCTCTGATCAACGGTGACTGGCTGATGAAGGCATTCCTGCCGTATCTCGGAAAACTGGCACCCATCAGAAACAAGGCGGCGCATGATCAACGAGTCGATCTCGCCACGGCTCAAGACTGGCGCGATTCTCTTCTGGGAATCGGCCGCTATGGGCTCCTTGAGCAGCTTGCGACCGTTCGGCCAACGAATCAAGTAACTGCCCCGAGCAGCGTGAAGCTGACATCGTGAATCTTCAATTTGATCGAGCATTCGACGCATTCCTATATCGATGGGCACGTATTGCTCGACGAACTTGCGGTCCATTTCTACCTCTAGTCATCGTCCGATGCCAACACTCCGCCCGAGCGACTTCTCTCAGGTAGCTCGCCCGCTTCGAGCCGCGCGAGGAGATCGAGAAGTCCCACCGCTTCCCATGACCGATTCTTCTTCCCTTGCGAGACTGGAATTAGAACGCCCGCTTTGACGAGTTTCTCTATTGCATCGTTCACTGATGGACGAGAGCCACCGGTGAGCTCCTCAGCGCGAGGCCCTGTAATCACCGGCCGTCCTGGGAGGACTTGAATGATTTTCCATGCATAAGAATCCTCGCGTGGATTGGGTCCGCTTCGGAGCTTCTGCTCCCATTCCTTAACGAGT
>JBKPNY010000288.1:0-2123 GCA_046732835.1 Gemmatimonadota bacterium
CTGAAGACCAGGAAGCGCGGGATCTCGCCGCACAGTTTGTTGAGCAGTTTGCCGAAACGAAAGACTTAGCTCCGGTTGTCGAACGTCTCTATGTTCGCGATTTCACGAAGCGTTTCAATCAATCAAAGTTAGCGAATCCTGAAACTTCGTTTGACTTATATTTCATTCCGGGCCTGGAATACGATCGTGCCCTGCTTTCACAGGGGACTCCTGAAGATTGGCGAGATTTCTATGTCGCGGAAAATACTTTCTTCTTCCTGGGGCTTATCTATGCTTCTAAAAATGTATCGGACAAAGCGCAGGACATTGCACCCACCGATATTTATCCTCAGCCGGTAATTGAGTTGGTCAACCAAAATGCAAATCTCTCCAATATTATGGTGCGGAAGGGCCGGGGCAACCCTATTAAGACCGTTGACCAGCTTCACAAGGCGACCGCCACGTTGCAACAAGCGGCAAGGATAATGCGGGAGAAGACCCCTGCAAAACTTGATAAGAAAGAGCTACTGGATGCGTTGAAAGATAAAATGTTCAAGCCCCAACTCGTATCGGGCGGAGACGAAGCACTTTTCGGCGTGCCCAAGAATTCGCGAATCATGTTCATGAAGACACCGGTTCTCTTTGTCCTGGTGTTTCTCCGAGAGAATGATCAACTAAAAATCCTTTACGCCATTCCTTCGACCGACTGAGACACCACCACAAAGCGTAAAAGGCTAACGGCAGGCGCGTGAAATATGATCATGGAGTATGGATTGAATTTGCGCGTCGCCTGAAGCCAGCCGCAGCTCAAACCAGGCCATGACCAAACCGTTCAGGTATTTTCTCCGCGGCATCCTCGCGAACGTCATAATTTTAGTTGCCATCACCCTGTTCGTGCTGATAAATAGCGCTCTAAGTTACCGCGGGCGGTGCGGAGTTTTTTGGTTCTTTGGCGGTGAAGGACACCCTTGTTCTCGTTCAGAGTATGTCAGGGAAGAAATGGCGTTCGGGTTCATCGGTCTTCTCGGTACACCGGAAGCCTTGTTGGTGATCCTGCCGGCTCTCGGCGTACTTCCGGTCCTCGGTTATCTAATCGGTAGGTGGCGAAGAGCCGGTGCATGAATCGTCCGTGTACGGTGTCGCATTTCACGTGGCCAGTGAAATTACATGTATTGTCCTGATTGCGGCAAAGATAATTCAAACGGGCAAAGATTTTGCCGTGCCTGCGGTTTGAGTTTGGAGGCAATCTCGCAGGTGCTGGTCGATGCACATTCTGCGATCAAATCGGATAACGGCGTCGTTGTTCAAAACATTAAGCCCAAACAAAGCGCCTGGCAAAATCCGCTGTTGTACGGATTTTTCATGCTAGTGCTTGGAATAATAATAATAGCCATTGGGAAGACGTTGCTGGGTGAGCAGTTGATAGCTGATATCGGGACAATGATATCTGTTGTCGGGGTTGGTCTGATTAGTTTCAAAGGCATTTCGCTGCTGCGGTCTCCGTCAAGTTCCTTAACACAGCCCACGGCGTTGCCGGAGAATCGATCAACTACCGAACTGCCGTCCGCTTCGCAATTCGAAGGGTTGCCGACCGTTACCGAAGATACCACGCGTCATCTTGAGCCGATTCAGCTCGAGCGAAAAGAGAGCAGGGGCAACTAGCGCGAGGAACCCTGGAGGAGCATTGAAACTAATCATACTTTCCGTCGTCCTCGTCGCTTGTTTCGTTCCCCTGGTCGCGCAACAGCAAACGCCGACGCCAACCGTTACGGACGATGATTTTCAAAAGGTGCTGGTTGCCGTCAGCAATGAAGATTGGGACACCGCAGTCGCACTCTCGGCGAAATTCATCAAGCAGCTCAAAGACGACGATAAACGATTGCTTCGGCTTCGCTACATTTACCTCTATGCTGCGGCGGGGAAGGTGACTGACGGCAGGATGGAATTCGATCAGCTGGAGGAATTAGCGAAGGAGCTTGTCGGCAAACAGGTAATACTTCCTAATCGACCGATTACACTGGAATGTCGCGGCGCAATGAATTTCATTTGCCCTTCCGATAACAAACAGAATCGCGTGATGATTGCCGCCTCGAACAAAACCGGTACGTCAATTCTTGCGTTCGAGTATGTACAGCTCACGGGGC
>JBKPNY010000289.1:0-1026 GCA_046732835.1 Gemmatimonadota bacterium
GTTCGACGCACCGATGACGTTTACGTTGATGACACCCGCGATTTCCTCAGCGTCGATCGCAGCCGCATCACGCGTCGGGCCAATACCGGCGTTGGCGATCATGATATCGACCGGCCCAAATTCATCGCGTAACTGCTCCACCGCTGCCAACAGCGACGCTGCATCCTGAACGTCGGCGGGCAAAGCGAGTGCGGCGCTGCCAAGCTCTTCGATCTCGCGAACTACTTCCGCAACTACTTCAGCGCGTCTCGCCACCAATCCAATCTTCGCTCCGTGGCGCGCAAGCTCAACGGCTAGCCCTCTCCCGATACCGGACGAGGCGCCAGTGATCATTACTACTTTGTCTTTGAACGCACTCATCTACGATCAGTTCCGAGTTCCGAGTTCAGAGTTTAGAGTTTAGAGTTCTGAGTTCTGAGTTCAGAGTTCTGAGTTTGTCTCCCAGTAAATCCAATTTTCCATTCCGGGTTCTTGCTTGCACACACAAACTCGGAACTCGAAACTCGGAACTCGAAACTGTCTTTTAGATTTGCACCAGCACCGGCAAGATCACCGGCCGCGCTCCGGTCAGCTTCTGAATGAAACGCTTCAACTCAACCCGAACGTGTTCCTTCAGCAGTGCTTCGTCATTCAGCGTCTGCCGCGAAGCTCCGGCAATCGACGCCGCGACTACGCGCCGCGCGTCATCGAGCTGACCATTACTGGAAAAGCCTCGCACACCGCGTGCGACAATTTCCGGTTCCCGTTCGACTTCGCCTGTGTCTGCGTTCACGGTCACGATTAGTGTAATCAACCCTTCGTAGGCCATGGCCCGGCGCTGCTTCACCGTTTCGCTCGTAATCTCTTCAAACCCAGTGTCGTCGATAAAGGTGCGCGGCACTTCGCGCTTTTCGACGACCGATGCGCGTTCGCCATCCAACTCCAGCACGTCGCCGTTCTCGATCAGGATAATGTTTTCTTCCCGGTAGCCCAGATGGTTCTTCACAAACTCCTTGTGTCGAAACAGCATGCGATACTCGCCGTGAA
>JBKPNY010000290.1:0-1964 GCA_046732835.1 Gemmatimonadota bacterium
TCGCTCGGGTAAAGGCCACGAAGAAGGAGTTCAGCTCCTCCATGCTGTCAGGTGTGAGGCTCCACCATGTCTGATTGTCGAGTCCGTAGAAAATCATGGTGTGGAATTCTAGCCCCTTGCTCTTGTGGATCGTCATGAGAACAATCTGACCGAGCCCTTCAAAATCATCCAAAGCTTCGGACCAAGTTTCCGCGTGCTCTAAGCTTTCGCGCAGCAAGAGCACGAACCCGTTCCAGACGCGATCAAAATCAGGCTGACGTTTATAGGAAGGAAACGCGCGACGCAGAACCTGCGCTCCAACGAAGTCAAGGGCTGCCTGCGCCGCTTCGGCGGCAGAGTCTGGCACTGCATCAAGCCGGCGCAGCGTCAGCCGAATTTTGCGGACAAACGCTTGAAGCCGTAGTTGCAAGCGCTGCAATCCAGCTTCATCGACGAAATCGATCCCTTCTAAAAATTGCAAGTCCCTAAGGGCGGCATTCCAGTTCTTGGGACTTCTCCCCGTCGCTCCGAGCCGCAGCAAACGCAAAAGCACATGCGTAAGATCTTCGGCAAGCAGGTCTTGGATCGCAATCTCACCCACGCTTCGCGCGACGTTTCTCAACCTTAGCGCACGCGCTTCAAATGCTGGCGACAGGTGCGCCTCTACCTCATCAGGTCGCATGCGTACTAGGATCGCGACATCGTGCGCCTCGACATTGCCTGACTGCACCTCGCGGTAGATCCAGTCCGCGAGGGAAACGCTTTCTTCATCCTCGCTGGCAAATTCCCAGATTGCCGAAACGTCGCCGTCAACCAGGCGATCAGCGCGGGCTTCAGGTTGGTCAACGTTTGGATCTATTCTACTCGCGATAACATGCTGAATTTGGACAAGCTCCTCATGGGAGCGCCAGTTGGAGATTAAGGAAATTTTTCGCGCTGCAAAGTACTGCTCGAACTGCGCAAAAGCGTCTGGCATAGCCCCCGCCCATCTCATAATCTGCTGTTTGTCATCGCCCACAGCTGTGAAGATGGCGTCGCTGCCTTCGAAGGCAGTACGCAGAAACTGAAACTGGGCGAACGTGGTGTCCTGAAACTCGTCCAGGAACACGATAGGATAAGTAAGATGCAGGGCTCTGAGGATCGATGGGTTCTCACGAATAAGGAATTCAACGAGCCGATTGATCATTGGAAAAGACAACGAGGTATGATCATACTCGGTGTACTGGGCCTGCCAATAGACCGCAACCGCTCGCTGCACCTCGGTGCCTACATTGGCTGCCGGTAGTTGCGTTCTGGATATCGAACGTTCAAGTTGCTGGACGTTCACACCGCGGAAATTGTGATCATTCAGAAAATCATCGTAATCCCGTCTCTGCGGCATCATGATGCGGTAGTCCGCAGGAGGGCGATAAGGATCTGGAATCGCCGCGCGAAAACGATCCAAAAGACTTTTAGCAAATGCGTCAAATGTGTACGAGTTGAAGCGCCGTGCCTGCTCGAGCGGGCAGCGCTTTATAACTCGTTCGTCGAGATTACGGGCTGCGTCGCGTTTGAAGCTAATTGCGAGGATACGTTTTGGGTCGGGGCACAAGCCGGTCTGTAGAAGATACGTTGCCTTCTGAGCTAGAAACTCCGTCTTTCCTGCCCCTGCTCCGGATGTGACGAGAACGCTTCTTTCTGTTTCGCGCAGCGCCTCCCACGCACGCAATTCAAGATCAGCAACTCCCTGCGGCTTCCAGTCTTGGGGACGCACGAGGCTCATTCATCAACGTCCTCAAGGCCTAGAGCATCTCGTACGTGCTCGATCAATGCTTCCAGCTCCGGCGGAGCGTTTTCTGCAAGACCTTCTTCAATGAGCGAGAGCGCGGCAATATGAGTCTCCGGCTTACTTCGGTTCAGGAACAAATATGGATACCACTTGAACTCGTCGACATAGGAATCCTCGTACAGCTCAGGACTGCCGCCGGTCTTAAGTGTAACGAGCT
>JBKPNY010000291.1:0-5090 GCA_046732835.1 Gemmatimonadota bacterium
GTTTCGATCCTTGCATCGCCGATGCAGAACAGCCGAATCTCGCCTGAGGCCCCCTTCGTCATTCCGCTAAGATAGGACGCTTCCGTCACTCTTGCGTCAGCGAGGCGAAGGGAAGGTTGAAAGGGCGAAAATGAGAGGCCGGTCGAGTGCCGTTTTAGCCCCTAAGAGAAAGGCCTCTCATTTTCGCCCTTTCAACCTGACCCGTAACGACAACAAAAAACCCCGCAGTTAGCGGGGTCCTGTTGTACAAGAAGAAAGGAATTACTTCAGCTCAAACTCGACGCGCTCCTCGATCGGATGATTCTCACTCGGCAACACCGCAACCGCAGTATACCGACCGTGAGCATTCGACGGAGACCACTGCTCGCTGAACACTGCAACATCGCGCGACTTTACGAGCTTGTTCTGCACCCCCTGCGTGAACATGCGCGACTTGCTCCAGCGCCATACTTCCTTGCCACTGTCATCCTGCACGTAAAAATCGTGCGTCCTTCCATCCCGGAATCGCAGCTCGACCATCTTCTTCGAGTTGTTCCGCACGTCGAGATTGAACTCGACTCGCGATCCCGCGTTAACAGTGAACTTCGACGTCAACGTGCTCTTGGCACGACTCGAAGTTGTCGATGATGTTGTCCTGAGATTATGTCCGGAATTACCGCGCGCAAAAGCAACAACGGATGCAGCACACAACAGCGGAATTATCAACCGGTTTGTCATCACTTCTTTGCGACCAGCGCGCGAGATTCAAGGTACATCACAAATTTCCCGAAGGAACGGGACTCAACTTATCAACAATAAGACGACCGTGCAATAGCGAAGTAACACGTAACTCAAAGGAAATCCAACACTTGCAGCGCAACAGTTCATTCGGTTTCTCTTCGGAAATCCACAGTTTTCACAAACATACGGTGCACCCGGCACAGTCAAGCACCTCGCTTGTGAAAACATTCACAAGCGGCTAAATTCCTACCCCGGAATGAGGGACGACCAGGCCCGCAACAACGACCCCAAATCCGGCAGCGAGATCAACGTCTCGAACTTCGCTGGAGCAGGGATCCAGTTTGCAATCTCCATCGTCTTCTTCCTCCTCGTCGGACAATGGGCGGACCGGAAACTCGGCACCTCCCCGGCTTTCCTCCTAGCAGGAGTTTTCATCGGTGGATCGGCCGCGTTCTACAGTCTCTACCAGCGCATCACAAAGGCACAAAAAGCCGATGACGAACGCCGCAGAATGGAACGACAGTCCGGTGAGAAAAAGTGAAAGCGATGGCGCGATTCGGAATACTCCTCGTCGCGCTGATCGCAGTCTCAGGCTGGATCATCTCGAAAGGCTTCAAAACCGACGCTGACAAGCATGCGATCATAGTCAGCGGAATAATCGCAACGGTGGTTCAGCTCATCGCCTACGGACTTGTCCTCATGACGAAGAGACAGAACGCCAGCCTGATGGGATGGATGATGGGAGCAGTAATTCGCGGACTCGCTCTCGTGCTGTACGGTTTGCTGTTCGCGAAAATGCTGGGCCTGCCGCTTGCGGCGGCACTCACAAGCTTCGCCGTGTTTCTGTTCGCCTCGATGATGCTCGAATCCTTCTTGATATCATATGCTCGCTAGCCAGGACATCGTCACTCCTCACATCACGGACTCGCATCACCTCGAGTACCCGTGCTTCAAGCCCGGCTTCGCTTGCGAGCTCGAGCTTCCACAGTGGACGCCGTTTCATCTCGGTCCGTTCACAATCGACATGTCGCCAACGAAGCACGTCGTCATGCTGCTTCTCGCTGCGACACTGTGCGTGATCACTCTTCTAATCGCTGCACGCGCTCACAAAAGACAGCATGCAACAAGTGGTCATTCGAAAGGATTTGCAAACGGAATCGAAGCGCTCGTGCTGTACATCAGGCAGGAAGTCGTCATTCCGAACGTTGGACATCACGGCGAGAAGTACGCGCCGTTCATCCTCACGCTCTTCTTCTTCATTCTCTTCGCAAACCTGCTGGGCCTGATCCCTTACGGATCGACCGCGACTGGCAACATCGCAGTTACCGGAATGCTCGCGATCATCACTTTCGTCTTTGTCGAAGCAGCCGGAATGCGCACTCTCGGAAAAGGTTACATCAAGACGATTGTCTACTGGCCAAGTGATCAGCCGCTCGCGATGAAACTCGCGCTGACGCCGCTCATGACGCCGATCGAAATCTTCGGAAAGTTCACCAAGCCGTTCGCACTTGCAGTGCGACTCTTTGCGAACATGACCGCAGGTCACATCGTCGTGCTTGCACTGATCGGACTCATCTTCACGTTCGGCAAGTTCTACATCGCACCGCTTCCGCTTGCGATGGCATTCGGAATCATGGTGCTCGAAGTGTTCATTGCATTCCTGCAGGCATACGTATTCGCTCTTCTTGCATCAGTCTTCATTGGACTGATTCGCGAGGGCGCGCATTAGTCAGCATTCAGCATTCAGTATTTGCAGTACCGTACCCAGTCGAGCGACTGGGGAATTCCGTTGAAGCGAAAGCTTCGGTGACGGATAGCGACAGGCGGCGCACACTCCGCCAATTACGACGTAAGACAATTTTCGGAGCAACACAATGACCCTATTTCCTCTTCTTCAGGCTGCCGCTGAGTACAATCAGAACTTCGCAGCCGCATGGGCCCAGATGGGCGCAGGAATTGGCGCAGGCATCGCAGTAATCGGCGCAGGCATCGGTATTGGTCGCCTCGCTGGTCAGGCAATGGACGGCATGGCGCGCCAGCCCGAGATGGCAGGCCGCATTCAGACGGGCGCGATCATCTTCGCAGCACTCATCGAAGGAGCTGCACTCTTCGCAATCGTCGTGTCCTTCCTCATTCAGGGAAAGTTCTAAAGACTGTCAGGGTATCCGGCATTCGTGCCGGATACCCGCATTCCTTCAATCGGTAATTATCAATGTTTCCACTTCTTCTGCTGATCCAGGAACACGCTGCCGAAGGTGCAGAAACCGCGAAGGGCGGACTGCTCACACCATCGGGCGGACTCATGTTCTGGACGCTGATCATTTTCGTCGTCCTTCTCTTCGTGCTGTCGCGCGCTGCGTTCAAGCCGATGCTTGCCGCAGTGGAAGCGCGCGAGAAGTCACTCGAAGATGCAATCGCCAGCGCCAAGGCTGATCGTGAAGCTGCGGCAAAGCTTCTCGCCGAGCATCAGGCTCAGCTCGATCAGGCGCGTGGAGAAGCACAGAAGCTGATCGCCGAAGGACGCAGTGTCGGCGACAAGATTCGCGCAGACATGGTCGAAGAGACTCGCGGCCAGCAGCAGGAAATGCTCGAGCGCGCACGCCGCGAGATCGAGAGTGAAAAGGAGCGTGCAATCGCTGATCTTCGTCGCGAAGCCGTCGAGCTTGCAATCGCAGGTGCAGGCAAAGTCATCGAGAAGAATCTCGACGACGCGTCCAACCGTCAGATCGTCGAGAGCTTCCTCTCCTCGATCCCCACGACTCCGAAGAGCCGCTGATGCGCGACTCGACGATCGCCAGGAATTACGCTGAGGCTCTGCTCGAGCTCGCGCGCCGAGCGGAAGATCCGGCGGGGTGGGGAAAGCTGATCCGCGACGTCGCTAACGGAGTGCTCGATGATGTCACGCTTCAGCGCTTCCTCGAGTCGCCGAAAATCTCGGAAGCGCAGAAGAACGAAGTGTTCTTTCAGGCGCTGGGCGATCGTGTTCCGCGTCACTTCCTGAGATTTCTTCAGACGCTCGTTCGCAAGCGCCGGCAGATGCTCATCCCCGAGATCTCATCGGAGTACGACAACCTTCTCGACATTCACGAAGGCCGCGTACATGCGAACGTCACCGTTGCGCGCGAATCGAATCTCAAGGACGAGAATCTGATCGCCGAGCAGCTTTCGCGAGTGATTGGGAAGACTGTCCTTCCTCATATGACGGTGAATCCCGCAATCCTTGGCGGAGTTGTCGTAAAGATTGGGGACACCGTGATGGATGGATCTGTTCGCCGGCGATTGAGCAGACTTAAAGGTCAGCTGGTCGGGCGGTAAGCAGAATCACTTCGACGGGGCGCTGATCAAGGCGCCCTGTTTCATTCTCATCACTATCGTCTTCACGTTGTTGAAATCCGCGACTGGATCGGATTGCAAGACTAGAAAGCTCGCCTCGTAACCTGGCTCGAGCCTGCCGATACGTCTTCCTGGAAAAATTGCGCGCGGTGTATCCTCCGACCAGAGCTTGAGCAGCTCCGCATTGTTGTAAACGCCAAGAGTTGAGAGATACAGCGCTTCGGGGAGAGACGTAGTTCGATACGAATCGCTCCCGACAATCACGTGAACTTTGTGTTTCTTGAGCATGCTGAGATTCGCGGCAAAGAATGCATCTGCTTTTAGGCGCAGCGCTGTATCAGGGACGCCGACAATCCCGCCTAGAGTGGTTACGACGAACGTGCCGCGGCGGGCAGCATCTTCAGCATCGGCGTCGGTGAGCGTGTAGGGAGCGAGATCCGGCATCTCCCCTTTTTCATTTCCGCGGAATCCCGGAATGTGCCCGATCTGATCGACGCCGGACTTCAACGCATTGCGAAAATCTGCGGAGGTTTCTACATGCGCCATGACTCTCAGGTCAGACGCGTGAGCGAGTCGAACGATTTCCGGAAGCAGCTTCGGATCGATGCCGCGCCAGTTGAATGTCGTTGAATCGCGGAGTCGCTGATCGAACTGATCGGAGTACGCGAGTATCACCTTGATGAAGTCCGGCTTGCTGTTGAGGATCGCAGGCCACTTACTCGCAAGATCAGTCTGACTGCGAATGATCCAGATGAAGCCGCCGGTGGTGTTCGTATCCGTAGGCAGCATTCCACCGCGACTCAGATTGCGAAGGAACAGTCCGAGCGGATGACCACCTTCACCGGTGAGTGCCGCGTTGGAAAATTTTACGTCGATACTGCCAGGCTTATTGATGTAAGGAAGAAGGCCGTCCCTTGCACGCATGACGCTTGCGGGATTCTGTCCATAGAACACACCGTCAGTCACGTATTTGTCGACGACTCTCTTCGCAGTCTCGGGTGAGCTCGCATCGAAGTTGTGATTGTGCGCTTCACCAA
>JBKPNY010000292.1:0-13160 GCA_046732835.1 Gemmatimonadota bacterium
TTTTTATCCGATAACTGGAACTGGAAGGTCAAATGCTCGGTGGATTGTTTCCTGAATCAATCTTCGGTCGCAAGCTGAATCCAAATGCTGAGAGACGGCTTCGTCTCTCTCAGGCTCGCGCCGAAGAGACAATTGTTCGCGCTCACGTCGACAACGCGCTCATGTTCGTCGACACGCTTGCCGAAGATCTGTCATTCGATCGCGCGATCGATACTTACATTCGCGTAATGGGAATCCCCGAGCCTCTCGCTTCGACCGTCGCCACGCGCGCGCTCGTGAGTCTGGGCCGCGATCTTGTTCCGTTCCGCCGACGTGCTCGTGAGGAAGGACAGGAAGACGAGGAGATCAAGCCACGCCTTCGTCTCGATGATGCTGCCGCACGGCAACGGAGCATCAAGAGAGCTTAGTCGCTAGAGCTGGTAAAACGGTCAGAAGTCACAAGAAGCGTAGTCGACTAGCAACTGCAGTCGACTACGCTTCTTGTGACTTCTGACCGTATTACCTGGTATTACCTAGGCGTCGCCACCCTCTGCGGAAATCCTCTGAACGCAGCTTGGAAAGTGTTACCAAGCGCTCCCATCACATCGGATCCCCAGCAGTACGCATTCCCATCGCTGCCAACAGCGCAGCTGCTGCGCGATCCAGTGGAGATAGCCGTATACGTACCTGGGCCTCGCTCTCCCTGACCAACCTGCGTAGGCGTACCGGAGAATCCGTTTCCGCCGGTGAAAGGTCCACGACCGAGCTGTAAGTCACTGTCGTCACCCCAGCAGTAGATCGCTCCGGCGGTCGTGACTCCGCAGGTGTGGCCAAGTCCGATTCCGCCTTTGAAACTCGTTCCGCTGCTCGCGCTGATTCGGCTGAACGTTTGGCCGCCCGCCACAGCGACGGGTACTGTTGAAGCCCCGCCGATACCACCGAGGCCGAGCTGACCGACGGCGTTACTGCCCCAACAAAACGCTGCGCCTCCGGGTGTGATGCCGCACGTATGATCACCACCCGCGGATATCGAAGAGAACTTGAGACTTGTAGCGACTGGCGTCGGCCAATCGATTGTTACCGTGTTTCCAGTCCCTAACTGACCAAAATTGTTTCGTCCCCAGCAGTAAGCCGTTCCGTCGTTGGTTAACGCACACGTGTGCTGATAGCCTGCCGAAATGCTCGCGAATATTCCAGGCGCAAAATCCCCTGTGATGTCCACAACCGGAATCGGCGTGGTGCTGCTCACGGTCCGCCTGTCGCCAAGTTGTCCGAACGTGTCATCACCCCAACAGAATGCTCCTCCGCCCGTCGCAATAGCACACGCGTGCGAGCTGCCAACAGAAATAGATGTGAAATTCAGCGCTGCCGTGACGAGTGTGGGAGCAGCCCTGTCTCCTGTCGTCCCATTTCCGTTCTCACCATGAGTTCCAAAGCCCCAGCAGTATGCACGGCCGGCAATGCTTATCGCGCAAGCAGTCGCATCACCCGACGAAATCGTCCTGAACTCGAGAGTCTGCGAGACTCTCAGTGGGACCAAACTGCATGGAACTGCAGTGCTCTGAAGCGAATCATTTACGACAGTTCCGGCGTCGGTGCCGGGGAAGCACGTCGAGTCGGTCGCCGCCCCAACTTGACCATGAGTGTTCATGCCCCAGCAGAAACCCTGGCCGGTCGAGATCAATCCGCACGCGTATGCATCACCAACGTCGATTGTGTTGGTCACTCCATTGATCGGAGAGAGGAAAACGCGAGCCAGAGCGGTCAGAGCTGCAGTACCGGTGACGCCCTCTCCGATTGCCTGAACCGTGATTGGTCCAGATGCCGTTGGTACAACCCGAGCAGTGGAATCATTGACCAGAACCACCGAAGCATTGGCGGCACCGAAGGTGAATTTCACGCCAGGAACACGAGAGTCATCTGGCCCGAACGCTCGCGCGATAAAAGTTGCTGTGTCGCCGACGACGACCGTATCGTTCGCCGGTGTAACCGTCACACGCGACACGTTTGCTATCACTGTCACATCGACCGTAGAACTTTCTCCACACGAAGAAGCTTTGATTTTTGCTGTTCCTGGAGCAACAGCGTGCACTACTCCCAGACTGTCTACTGTAGCAACAGTCGTATCGGACGAAGTGAATGCAACTGGTACGTCGGTACGCTGTCCACCCAAGCGGTTTGTTGTTACTACCGAGAGCTGGATCGTGTCACCAGCTTGCGCCGGAGAATGCACGAGAATTACGCCGCCTGACGCCCGGAGAATCACGTCGCTTACGGGGTTGGTTACGTCGCATTTGAATCCCGGCCCTGTAACAGCGTCGTCGGTACAGGCAGTGAGGCTGGCAGCAAGGCCGACCAGAAAGGACACTATCAAGCGATTCTTCATTCAGTCTCCACCATCGGCAGAAAAATGTGCGAGGACGCTCAAAACCGATGAGGGAACATCAGGCTTGAAGGTCGTCGGCCAACAGTATGTGAAGCTCTAACGACCGTCAACAAAAAGAACCGAAATGATTCTGTTACAATTCCGGGTGCGGTTCGCGTAGCACACTTCGATAATCAGCAACACAAAAACAGAAGATGATGGTGACGATAATCGCTGAGACAATACACCACTGGCATATCGCGTGGATCCTGAACAGCTCGAGATAGGTCAGATAGGTTGAAAAGATGAGACCGCTCGCAGCCATACCCAGCAATACCGTCGATACGCTACGTGAATCAACGAATCGCGCACCTGTGCTCACGATTGCGAGCGCGAACATCCCTACGTACCAGGCAACACCCCAGGCAGCGACCGGCATTCCGAGGAATGTCGCCCACTTGCTTGAATTGACAGTCTCGCACGAGCCCACGCTGCACGACAGCTCACCAATGATGCCGAGCTTGTAGAGCAGCAGATATGTCGAGACGAAGATCCCGGCGAGCGCAAGCGTCGCCACGATCATGCGCTTTGTCACTTCGCGGCGGGCGTCTGCGTTGCGGAGTCTACGATCGCCTTTATCTGATCATACGGGAGTGCCCCCGGATAGGACTTGCTGCCGATAATGAATGTCGGCGTCACTCCCACCTGTCGCTTCTCGCCTTCGTTCATGTTGGCGAGGATGCGACCCTGATGCTTGCGCGCATCGAAGCACGCTTCCCAGGTTTTTGTGTCGAGGCCGATATCCGACGCGTACTTCTGGAAGAATGGCTTCGGATTATCAGTGGCCTGAGTGTTCCACTGATCCTGCGACGCGTACAGGCGATCGTGCATCTCCCAGAATTTGTTCTGGTCGGCAGCGCACGCGGCAGCGTTATGAGCGCCCTGGCTGTTTTTGTGCTGCGGCAGCGGAAAATCGTAGAACGTAAAATTGGCGAGGCCCGCTTCGATAATGCGCTTGCGAACATCCGGTTCGGTAACAGTCGCGAAGCTTCCGCAGCCGGGGCATTCGAAGTCGGCAAACTCGATGATCTGCACCGGGGCATCTGGCTTGCCAATCGTGTAGCCCTGAGATGGACCGGAGGTCGCAGGATCATACTTGATGTCCTGGCCCACGACCGCGGCTGGTTTGCGCATGAGCGTATAGCCCAGTATGCTTGCGCCAACCACGGCTACAAGTCCAAGAAGGACGTAAAACCCGGTTGGCCGGGATGATGCATTCCGAACGACGTTTTTCTTTTTGGGGTTGTTCGCAGCCATTAGCGCAATCTTGGGTGTGGGTTCAGGTCTGCAAAGCTAGAGGAGAGGCACCTTTATGCAAGCTGATGTTCTTCGTGTTCCGGTTGGACCGGGGGCGATGCACGTCGAGAGGTTCGGCCACGGCGGAACCGCCGTGATTCTGATACATGGATTTGGGACGTCCAGCTTCCTTTGGCGCAACGTTGCGCCGTCGATTACGGAAGCTGGGCATACAGCATACGCGGTAGATCTCTTCGGTCATGGCGAGTCGGACCGACCTGCAGATGCAGACTTCGGCATTTCAGCACAGTCGGAGTATCTCGATGCGGCAATGACCGCACTGCGGGTTGCGCGCGGAATCGTTGTCGGCGTGGATATCGGCGGAGATGTCGCTCTGAGACTTGCTGCAACAAGACCCGAGCGCGTTGAAAAGCTGGTGCTCGTGAATACTCCTGCATTCGACGAACTACCGTCGAGAGACATCACGCAGATGCAGCGCAGCACAGCCAAATTTGCCTTTCGCACCACACGCGGCGTACTCGGCGCCGCTCCTCTAATCGAGGGCGTGCTGAAAGGAAGCGTCGCCGATCCTGACGCGCACATGCCGGTGAAGCTGATCGCGCGCTATCTCGCTCCGTTCGCGGGACGGGATGGAGTGAATCATCTCCTCACACTCGCGAGCTCGATTACCGCCGACGATCTCGAGGATGTCGACTTGAAGACCATTCACGTTCCCGCGCTTGTGATCTGGGGAGAAGAGGATCCGTGGACGGATTCGAAGATGGCCGATCGTCTCGTGAATGCGTTGCCCGATGGCCGACTTGTTCGCTTACCCGGTATCGGCAGGCTTGTACCAGAGGAGACTCCGGAGCGAATGAATTCTCTGCTGCTCGAATTCATGAAGCGGAGAGCAGTCGCATAACTGTAATTCGGGGCACTTTTTGGTTAGATTTCGTGTATATGTATTCAACCTTTAACACGGATTAATGAGCAAACAGAAGCCCCGATATAATAGAAGCGCCCCGCAGGTGGCCACTCCTTTCGAGGAGGCCCGCGATGAGATGTTTCAGCATATCATGAAGTGCGGTGTCATTGAGGCGGCGCCGGAAGATCAGAAAGAGTGGTTCGACGCTACCATGACGTATCTTCGCGACCGCTATCACGAGCTCAGCCCCCGCCAGATCAACGAGCTTCGCGTACTTGGCGAAAGATTTTCTCAGCCCGCTAAAATACAGGCAGCAGTATAGTTTTTCCGGCTGACGGAGCGAGCTTACCTTCGCTCCGCGGCCTGGCGGACAATCACTCCGATCCGCCCGCCGCCTCCAAGACCTGCCTCGATCGACGCCGACAATTTGTTGGCGACCGGTCCGTCGATTCCCAGAAACACCAGCAGATAGTAGCGGGTCGCTCGGTTGTCGTCGAAGCGCGCAGTAAGTCCGCCTCCGCCATACGGCGCCCATTTGTGCTGCCTCAACGGGTCGAGATGGAATCTCGCGAACCCGTCGACGCGGCCGCTGATTCCATTTCTCGATGAGCCAATTGCTCCATCGAAGCCCGATCTGACGTAGGTACCCATCGGGACTGTGAATCCGACGCCTGCATGAATCGCCGCAGGCCCAGCTGCGATCGCATCGATTCTCCCTTCGATGGACTGGGCTCTCACGGATGTGGCGTTGAAGCCCAACGTGGCAAAGAAGCCAAGGAATAAAACGATTGGACGGATTTGGCGGATGCGGCGGATACTTCGGAAGGCCGCGTTCTTATTTTTTTTATCGACTGCGCAGCTACGCATTTGTGGTGTCATAAAAAGAAAAGCTGTTCCGCCTTATCTGCCCAATCCGCAAAATCCGTCCAATCGTTTTATCCCTGGGCTTGTATGCTCTTTCGGTTTTTCGCGGCTCGGCGCTCCCGCTCGAGAGCCGCTGTATAATCGACAATCGATACCGCGGATAACGCGCCAATGATCAGCACCAGCGGATGAGTCCACCTTGGCGCTATCAGAACCACGAAAAGAAGCAGCAGCTGAAGGGCCGTGACGGTCTTGCCGAGCACTCTGGCCTTGAATGCGGAGGCAGTGAGTCCGGGAATGAATCGTGCCACTATGAAGCCGACCGCCGTCATGATGTCTCTCGACAAAACCATGAAATACTGCGGTGTCGAAAGGCTTCCTTCGGCGAGATATGAAGAAACTGCGGCAAGCACGAACACCCGGTCTGCAAATGGATCGATGAGCGCGCCTGCAACGGTTGCGCTGTGCGCGCGCCTGGCCATCCATCCGTCGAGGAAATCGGTTGCGCCGGCGCACAGGATCAGCACTACCCGCTGCCATGGACCATTGATGACGACAAACGCAAATGCGAGGAGAAGGCGGGAAAGTGAGATGCTGTTGGGAATGGTGAAGATCTTTCCGCGCTCCATGCAGCCAAAGGTAGATGTGCGCATGAACGCTTGCCAAGCGCATGGAGTGAACTCCAGCTTTGTCGCGTGTCCGGAGCCTTGAGCGCGTACCGCCTGCTCCCCGCTCTGTACGTTGCGGCCGCGGCGATAATGATCATGTGGAATGTCGTCGTCGCCGGCCGCGTATCGCAGCTCAGGCGCGCGCCCCGCACGTTCGCGGCAATCACCGCGTTCGGCGGTCTGTTGATCGTTCCCGCGCTGCTCATCGCGTATGCGTCGGCATCGATTCTCTACGGCCGCGCAATTCAGCCTGTCGCGTGGGTGTGGCCGTTCACGACGATTCTTTTTGCCCTTCAGGCGACCTACGCACTTAGTCGCCGGCTGGTCACGCCGCTGTTTGGAATTCCGATCTTTGTTTACGATCTCATCATTGCGATAGTCGCGGTGTCGCGATTCGCCGTAAGCCGGGGATTTGATCCGCCTGATTTTGGATTCGCATTATCCGCGGCGCAGGCAAATGCTCTTGGATTTTTCTTTGGACAGCCGGCGTTGTGGGGCCCGGAGTACCTGATGGTCCCGTTGATGTCGCCTTCACTTCCTGCGCGGTGGCGATTCAGTCGCGTCGTGAGAATGGGAGTGGCAGCGGCGGCTGCTGCTATCGCGGTGCTCATTCTTCTCGAGATGCCGAATGCATTCGATGCGACTCGCAGCTATCGGCGCTATGCGAAAGACCAGCTGCAGGAACATCCCGAGGGTGATTTCAAGATCGGGCTCAAGATCTTTCCCGATTTGAAAGGTCCGCCTCCCCCGCTTGCGCTCGAGCGCGACATTGCGCTCGCTGACTCCCTCGATGTCGACGCGATCTCGATGACAATCAATCCGGAGGGAGCAGGACTCGCGGCGCTCGATTCGATCGCGCGAACAGTCGACGACCGGCGCGCAGACAGCACACTGATCATCATTGCTCTCGGGTATCCGGCAGATGCGGCACACCAGTTCCGCAAGTCGCCGTCAGAATACACGCGTAAGAGAGTTGCCGATATCGACAGGATTTCCCGCCGCTTGAGGCCCGACATCCTGATACCTGCGGTCGATCCTTACGGCGAGGGCAAGCGGGCACTTGGCGACCAGCCGCCTGAATACTGGGAGAACTACATCACGCGGTCTGCTCGGGTTGCGCATTACGTCAATCGCCGAATTCGTGTTGGCATTGCCGCTTCGACATTCACCCGGCGCGACAGCACCCTGTATTGGTGGGCAGCCAGGAAGGAATCACCAGTCGACGTGCTCGGCTTCTCTCTGATGCCTGGTTTCAATGGAGCCATCTCACTCAACAACAACATGCTCGCTGCGCGAAGGTGGATGCGCGCTTTCCCTGTTCGTCCAAAGCCGCACTGGGTTTTTTCAGCCGGCGGCTACCCTCTCGCGCACGGCGAAGAAAGTCAGGAGCTCGCACTGTGGGGCGTTCTTGCCTGGGCAACTACTCAGTCACCGATCAAAGGCCTCGTTGTAACCGAAGCTGGTGACTACGACGTTCTGCGCGGTCTCCGCGCCGCGACTGGCAAGTATCGATCAGCGGTTGGCGCTGTCATGCGGGCAGAACGCGGTCTGAGGGAGACAGTTACCCGGTAGGGAAGAGTTAGAAGGTTTGTGAGGCTTTAGACTGTCTTACCAACTCCCCGAACAACTCCTTCGACTCGCCGCTCAGCGATGAAGTACTTGCGAGCAAGATCGAGAATGTCCTGAGTACTGATTCGCTCGATCTCCGACTCGAACTCCTCGAGCTCTCGCAATCCATTCCCGTACATCCACGCATCGAGCATTTCGCCGAGCACCGCCGCGCCGCTTTCCTGACGAATTGCGTGTGAGCCAATGGCATATCGCTTGGCGCGAGCGAGCTCATCATCGGTGACCGGCAGATCACGAAGTCGATCGAACTCGTGCAGCAATCCGCGGCGCGCGATTTCCTCCTTCTCCGGAGAAGTCGCGATGTAGGAGATGAACATCCCGGCAAGCTGATGCTCGCTCGTGTACGCATGCACAGTGTACGCAAGTGATTGACGATCGCGCAGCTCGTCGAAGAACCTGCCGCCCAGGCCACTCGCGATTGTTGCGATGAGATGCGCAGCGAAACGACGTGAATCCTTTCTCGACGGTCCCTCGAATCCCAGAGCCAGCGCAGTCTGCGCTTTTTCGCGCGACTCCGCGGAAATGCTTTCATGCTCGGGCCACACCGGAGCATCGAGGGGGGCCACACCTGAGCTGTGCGTTCCCGAAAGAGCCCGGGCAGCAACCGCAGCGATCTCTTCGGGGACTACGTCACCGACAATTCCAACCACAATCTCGGAAGCGAGCAGTTTTCCGCGATACCACTGTCGCACGTCTTCGACCGTTGCAGCGCGAAGTGATTCCTCAGTGCCCAGGGGAGATCTTGCATACGGATGATCCCCGTACGCACCTGACATCAACAGACGCATCGGATACCGGAACATGTCGTCGCGCAACGCGGCGAGATCAGCGAGTGCAAGCGCTCGCTCGGTCTCGAATGCGTCTTCCGGAATCGATGCTTCGTAAATCACGTCCGATAGAAGAGCGATCGCCGAATCGAGATGCTGAACCGGGACTGACATCGACCAGCCAAATCCTTCTGATCCAACGCTGGTCCCGATGCTTCCACCAAGCATCTCCGAATCTTCGGCAATCTCTGCCGCGGTTCTGGATGACGTTCCCTTGATCGTGCTTCGCATTGCGAGGGTCGTATGACCTGCTGACTCAGCAGTCTCATCTCTGACTCCACCGCAGGCATGAACTGCGATGTGCGCAATTGCGCCGGGCTTCTGCCGAACAAGAATGGGCGTACCCGCAACCGTCCTGAAGACGTGGACACCACCATCCACGGTTTCCAGTCGCGGTGGGCTCCCAGATTCATCTATCTCGACCGGATCGCGCTTGAGCAAAGGCTCGATAGGTTCCACCGGCACCGACTCCAGAAGCGAAACGGCGTCGTCGCCATTCGACGCGACTCTCGGAGAAGAGTCAGGCCGGTAAATCACGATGCCCGCGGTCGATGGGCTCAGGTATCTCCGAACCACATCGTGAACGTCGTCCGCTGTTATCGACATGAACCGCGTGTAATACTCATCACCGAGCTTCCAGTCGCCGAGCGCTTCCCAATCGGCAAGGTAGGTAGCCTGGCCTTCCATCGATTCAAAGCGGCGCACCCATCGCGCGTCGAAGATTCGCCGCACCCGCTCCATCTCCAGCGGCTCGATCGGCTCTTCACGCAGTGCACGCATCTGGTCCCAGGCTGCGCGGGCTGCGTCTACGATTTTCTCGGGAGGCGTTTCGGCATGAATGACAAAGACGCCAAGCTCGGTCGGTGAGTAGTTATACGCGCTGATCGATGATACGAGCTGTCGCTCACGAAGCGCGCGATAGAGTCGCGACGCTCTGCCCGCCGCAAGAATGTGGGCGGAAAAATCGAGAGCCGGCGTGTCCTCGTGCATCGCGTCCGGCGTCCGCCATCCAAGAACCAGCTGCGACTGAGTTATATCACCTGATAACTCACGATATCTGAGATCCTCGTGATGCGGCTCATCAGGCCCCGAATCGCGAATCGGCGATTTATCGGAGAGAGAACCGTAACGCTCGATAACCTGCGCAAGCGCGTCGTCGAGATCGATGTCGCCGACAATCGAAAGAATAGTGTTCGACGGCTGGTAGAAATTCCGGTAGAACTTCACCATTGCATTTCGATCGAGCGCACGCAGACCTTCCTCGTGACCGATGCGCCATCGTCGCATGCGATGTTTGTCGTGAAGAATCTCGTAGAGAGTTTCAGTAGCGAGAGCCGAAGGATTGTCAGCCTTTCGCTTCGCTTCCTGGATGATCACCTCGAGCTCCTTTCGAAGCTCGTCCGCGTCGATCACCGAATTCGCGTAAGCGTCCGACTGAATGTCGAGGCCAGCAGAGAATCCTGAGGAAGGAAGAACTGTGAAGTAGACTGTCTGGTCGTAAATGGTGTGAGCATTCAGATAGCCGCCGCTTCCCTTGGTCTCTTTCGAGATTTCACCCACGCCGCGACGCTCAGTCCCCTTGAAGAACATGTGCTCGAGCACGTGGGCAATTCCGCTTACATCATCGGTCTCATCGAAGTATCCGGCCTTCACGTGCGTGACAATCGCGACAACAGGCGCGGACGTGTCGCGCCGCAAAAGAACTGTCAATCCATTGGGAAGGACTTCACGCCGGACGGTTGCCGGATCGAGAAATGATGCCATTCCGGAAATCTGCGCAGGTGCTGCCATCAGGCGAATGGCCTCCGACGGAGAACGATGATGCCGGCAGCGAAACACATCGCACTGTAGCCGAGAAGCCAGAGAACATCCTGCGTATTCACTACTCCGCGATTCATGATGTCAGGCAGTGCCTGAGGAAGCTTGTAGACGGGCGGAAGAACGCTGAGGATCATTCGTCTCCAGCCCTCATTGTACTGCCACATCTGATGCAGAATCGCTGAGCCAAGAAAGATCGCTGCAAGTATCGGCCAGTCGTGACGGAAGAGACTGGAGACAAGGAATGCAATTCCGCCAAGCGACAGATACACCAGCGCACAGTACAGAAGTGGTCCAAATGGTGAAACGGGGTGTGCAACCAGGCTGAATACGCCGAGCAATATTGCGATCGCCGCAAGAAATCCGATGAAGTACACGACAAAAAGCTGCGAGTAATACGCTGGAATGCTCACAGGTTTCGAGAAGAGGAACCTGAAGTAGCCCATCTTCCTGTCAGTTGAGACAATCCCGTTCAATGTGATGAACGCGAGAATGAAAGCCACCTGCAGCAGGATCGCTGCGACAAGGCTCTTCGCGAGCCCTGCGTCGATGGATCGTCCAACCGCGCGCACGGGGCCGATGATCGTGAATCCGATGAGAAGACCGACGAGAAGAAGCGCGATGCCGCGGTCGCGCGCGAAGTCGCGAATCTGCCACAATGCATAGCGCTGAAGATTGCTGCGAATCATTCAGTCTCTCCCACGGCTTCCCTGAACTGCTGCTCGAGCACGGACCTGGCCGGTATCACGCTAGCAACGAGAATGCCCGCGCCGATGATCTTCGAGAGAATCTCGTTCAGGTGATCGACATTCCTCACAGGGATCTCGAACTCTCCACCTCCAACGTCGAGCGCAGTGGGAATGATCTCTCGAACCTTGAAGGCATTCGAAGCAACTCCGATTCGATACGTTCCTGCGGTATCGGCGGTTTGATCGTAACCCGTCTGAACGAGTCGCTGAAGCTTGCCACGATCGATGATCGCGACACGATCAGCAAGTCGCTGAAGCTCGTCGAGATTATGAGATGCAATTATCACCGTTCTTCCGGGACGGCGAAGACTTTCGACAATGTCTCTGAACCGTTGAGTCCAAACCGGATCGAGCCCGTGAGTGGGCTCATCGAGAATCATCACCGGCTCATCACGGAGCAGTGATTGCGCGAGTCCCAGTCTTTGCAGATTGCCTTTCGAGAGAGCCTTTATCTTCTTGCTGCGATGCTCGCCAATACCAAGCTGATCGATCACAGCGTCCACGCGCTTCTGCACCTCGCCCGTTTTTACGTCCGCAAGAACGGCGAAGCGACGGAGCGCCGATTCTGCAGTCCAGCCCGCATTGATGTTCATCAGCTCGGAGAGATATCCGATTCCGTTTGTCTCGACGTATCTGCGCGGATCCATTCCCGCTATGGTGACCTTTCCCTTAGTCGGCCTGATATATCCGAGCACGAGGGAAATGAGCGTGCTTTTTCCAGCTCCGTTCGGACCCGCGATGCCGAGCACTTCACCTTCAGCGACACGTAACGAAAAATCCTCGACCGCAGTTACCGAGCGCCCGAGGAGTGATTTGTAGATTTTCGTTGCGGATTCGAACTCTATCACATGGGACCAGTGGGTGGACCCGCTGGCAGGCATGTACTCCAGCTGCCGGGTCCTGCGCGATTGATGAATCGCGTCGCCTCGTCAAAACGATTGAGACGCGATAGTGCGCACCCAAGATAGCCCATCGAAGCTTTGTCGTCCGGATTTGCGTTGAGCGCGCGGACGAAGAATCGTCTCGCAAGCTCGTAATTACCTGCCGAAAACAGGATCAATCCCATTTCACGCTGTGCGACGGCATTGCCAGGCTCGAGCCTGATTGCGGTCTCGAGCTCGCGTCGGGCAGTACCCAGATCACCTTCTTCACGCGCCATTCTCGAGAGGAAAATGTGAGGCGTGGACATGTTCGGATTCTCGCGCGCAATCTGGGTGAATGCACCGCGAGCTGCTTCACGCCGGCCTGACTGCATAGCCGCGACAGCTTCGTTCATCTGCTTGTCAGGCGACGATCGCTTCGCGAAAAGCGCATAGCCTCCGAGTGCTGCTCCAAGAAGAACGACAAGCGCTACGATGAACCAGAGATTCGCGGGCGTGCGACTCGGACGCTCCGCATAAGTCGGCGCGCCACCAGGAGGTGTTGCGGGCGGCGGAGTTACCGGTGGAGGCGAATACGCAGGCGGAGGCGGCGCTGATGCCGACGGCCTTGCATATGGAGAAGCAGGCTGCGGCGGTGGAGCGTATGGCTGCTGTGATGGAGGAGCGTATGTCGATGGAGGCGGCGAATACGCCGGCGGCGGAGCCTGCACTGGAGGAGCCGGAGCCGTTGGCGTGCTCGGCATTGTTGCGAGTCCCATCTCCAGCTGCCTGTATCCTTCACGTGCAACAACTATGTCGTTGTCAGTGGCCTTGTAGGTCGTGCGGTTTGCTCTATCTCGTGCGCCGAGAAATTCGAGAAGTGCGTATGCCTGGCCCAATGATATGAGCTCGCGCTGTCTCAGCTCGCGAATCAGTCCCTGTCCGCCGAGCTGCGATCCACCCATCAATGCGCGGAGTGCGTTCTCGGTTCCCTGCCAGAGCTCCAGAATGTCGGCAGCGCGATCCTCTGAAGAACGCGAACCGTCGAGCCGCGACACAATCGGCTCGACGGATTTCAGCGCAGCCAGCGCCGACTGCTGGTTGCCGTTCATCTCACTATCCGCAGAAGCCCCGCATCGGCGCTTCCGCGGATAAAGCTCTCCGCATCTTCCGTGGGAAT
>JBKPNY010000293.1:0-19820 GCA_046732835.1 Gemmatimonadota bacterium
GCGGTACCATCCTTGGTCTCGAGGTCGGAGCGCTGAAGGAAGGTGAGGACATCATCGAGCCGCTGGCCGAGCGTATCGTCGGTACAGTTGCGGCCGAGGATATCGAGGATCCGCACGAGACAGATCACTCGGGTCGTCGTACGCTGATGGCGGAAGCCGGTCAGCTGATCGACGAAGACATGGCCCGTCAGATCGAAGATTCAGGAATCGAGACTGTTCGCATTCGTTCCGTACTTACATGCGAAGCGAAGCGCGGACTCTGCCAGATGTGCTACGGCCGCAACCTCGCGACCATGTCGATGGTCGACAAGGGAGAAGCGGTTGGCATCATCGCAGCGCAGTCGATCGGTGAGCCGGGAACTCAGCTTACACTGAGAACCTTCCACATCGGAGGTACTGCTGCACGTATCGCTGAGCAGACGGCAAGAAAGTCGAAGGTCGATGGTCAGATCGAGTATGGCGATCGTCTCATCACGGTTACCAACGCTGACGGACAGCAGATCGTCACGTCGTACGAAGGTGAGCTCACGATCCGCACTTCACAGGACAACAAGATCGGCGCGCGTCTCCAGGTTCCTCTTGGAGCGACGCTGATGGTGAAGGACGGAGAGGATGTGAAGAAGGATCAGATCATCTTCACCTGGGATCCTTACTCGAACCCGATCATCTCGGACGTGGAAGGCGCGATCCGCTTTGTGGATCTCGTTCCCGACGAGTCGGTGTCGGAAGAGCTCGACGAGCTCACGGGACTTCGTCAGACGGTCGTTATCGAAGACCGCGAGAAGAAGCTTCATCCGCACATCGAGATCTGGGAGACAAAGGGCGCGAAGGAAAAGCGTCTGCGTGACTTCGTCATTCCTGTGGGCGCACAGCTCACGGTGGAAGATGGACAGCGCATTACCGCTGGAACCATTCTCGCCAAGGTCAGCCGTGAGGCGTACAAGACTCGCGACATCACCGGTGGTCTGCCGCGTGTTGCCGAGTTGTTCGAGGCGCGCAAGCCGAAGGATCCGGCAACTGTGTCGGAGATCGACGGTATCGTTCGCTTCGGCGAGATCAAGCGCGGCAAGCGCGAGATCTTCGTTCGTCCGGTGAAGATGACAAACAGTCCTTCGGGTTCGGTTCCTGTCGCCGACGATTCAGCAGAGGAAGCGGTGTACGAAGTTGGAGCGGGCAAGCACCTTCGCGTTCACGAAGGCGATCGCGTAAGAGCTGGAGATCGTCTCTCTGAAGGTCCGGTGAATCCGCATGACATTCTTCGCATCAAGGGACCGCGTGCGGTTCAGGAGTATCTGCTCAACGAAGTGCAGGAGGTTTACCGCCTGCAGGGCGTGAAGATCAATGACAAGCACATCGGTGTCATTGTGAGACAGATGCTGCAGAAGGTGCGTGTTCTCGAGTCAGGCGATACGTCGTTCCTCGAGGGCGAGCACGTGGACAAGCAGAACTTCCGCGATGCCAACGAGAAGGCCAAGAAGCACAAGGACACTCCGGCTACATCGGAGCCGCTGCTTCTGGGAATCACGAAGGCGTCTTTGACGACGCAGTCGTTCATCTCGGCGGCTTCGTTCCAGGAGACCACGCGTGTTCTCACCGACGCAGCAATTCGCGGCGCGAGAGACGAGCTGATGGGCCTCAAGGAGAACATCATCATCGGTCACCTGATTCCTGCTGGAACTGGTATGTACCGTTATCAGGAAGTGGACATCGAGGGCGCTCCGGTTCCACCGGAGCCCGAGGTGTTCGCGGAGCCGACTATCGCGGAGATTCTCGCGGAGCCGGATCTCGAGGATGATCTGCTGCCGAAAGCAGGGGCTCTTCCGAAACTTGGATTTGACGACGACGAGCTCTAAAGGCAGAGGTAGCAGAGGGCCGCGCCTGACAGCGCGGCCACGCAAGAGGTAGCAGAGCAAAAAGAGGGGAGCCAGTAATGGCTCCCCTCTGTTTTTTCAGCAGCTGATATCGAGTTTGTACGCATCGAGGCCGTGCTCGCGGGCCTGCAAAGATTCCACTCGCGTTCCACGCGTAGCTCCATTGTCAGGAGTTTCTTCGCGCGTCGATAAGAAATCGACCCACGCAGCGCCATTGGTGAGTTTTTGCGAAGTCTGCTCACTCACCAGTCCCTGATAGGGCGCGCTCACCGGCTGACGAGTGATCAGATTGAGCTCAACGAGAGTGAGTGTGCCCGTTGATGTCGTTGTCGATTCGAAGTTGCCATCGACAATTCCCGATCGCATGTGAACGGTGATCGGTCCGCTCGCGAAAAGATAGCCAGTTGTTCCGGCGGCGCAGAACGGTTTTGGAATTACCTGACCGAACTGAATCACGAAATCGCTGTCCACTGTTCCTTCCGTAAGCGGCGGCGCAGAAGCAAGACGCAGCATTGTTGCGCGACCATCATTCGGGATGCTCGCAGTTCCATCACCGTTGACGTGCAGACCGAGCGCGGCGATCTGCGGTGCCGGCAGCATTGCAGCGACAGGCGCTTGAACTGCTCGATAATACGGCGCAGCAGTAATCACACTCGACACGGAAGGCGCTGCGCCCAGATATCCGCTGCGCGCGATGTCAGCTGCGACAAGCGCTTCAGCGAGCTCCCAGCTCAACACTTCATGCTGATTGGTTCCAGGAATCAGAATCTCGTAATGCGCGTTCGCGACGGTCACGTTTCCTTCGCGGAAGATTCTTGCGTGGAATCGCGGACCCTGAAAGTTTCCGCACTGCATCTGGATCGAGCTTGGAACCCAGCCTGTGCTCGATGAGTAGCTGGTCTGCGGATCGCCCACTGCATCGCTCCATGTGCAATTGAATGCAGCGAGTGGTCCGGGTCGACCGGAGCCTGGCAAGCTCATCAGTACTGATCGAATCTCACGCGGATCGGCTGCACCAAAGAAAATGAGATTCACGGGATCCTGCGGCGAAGTGCTGAAGCCGGTGGTCGTGTATGACCACACACTTGCTTCATCTCCACCGTTTGCAACGCTCACAACATTCGATGGTGCTGCGAAACCACTGAGCTGAACCTGCGCGGCCGGCGGAGCCGTGATCTCATTCATCATTGCATCCCGATCACTATCACACGCCGAAGCCACAAGGATTGCAGCTGCTGCGACTGCGGTGCTGATGCGCGACATTGTTCCCCCCCCTTGAAGTGTATTGTCCTTCGGTCGGGAACAGTCTGCATCGGTCGGGAATCAATCCCCATACGTCACGTTACGTAGAACGATGTAGATTAGGCGTAGTCGACAGGCGGAGAGCGGAATGAAACGCGTTGCCGGATTGTTCTCGATCTCGTTGTTGTTGAGCGTTGCGCCCGCATCACTCAGTGCTCAGGATGCGCCGCGACAGGATTCGTCCGTCGCTATCGTCGATTCGCTGAGACCAAAGGTGATACCACGACGCGTCAGTCCATATCAGGCGCAATCGCGCTCGTGTCACGGATTGAGTCAAAGGAAGTGCTCGGTTTTCGGCGCGCTCATGATCGGAGGCATCGGTTATCTCGCTGGCGAGGTTTCCGCTCCCGACGCCAAGTACGAGTATCGCTCCGGCGACGCATTACTTCCTGATCAAAAAGTTTGCGTGGCGCACTGCAGCATGATTCCGCCGAAGGCAATCGTATTTTCAATCAGCGGAGCAGCGATCGGTGGAATCGGCGGCTGGATTACCGGGAGGAAGTGATTTTACCGACGAGGCACGTCGAGGCTCCGACAAGAGCTCCCGTTACTGCACCAGCTCCTGCTCCAATGATCCCAATTTCAGCGCGCCAAGCGGGCGGTTGCATTTTCCAACCTGGTACAGGAGCCAATACGTAGCCTTACGTATCTACTGAAATACGACTGGCGTTCCCTTGGAGATCAGGTGTCCAAGCTCTGTAGCGTCCCAGTTGGTTAGTCTGACGCATCCGTGAGAATTCGAATAGCCGATTGTCTCAGGGGCCGATGTGCCGTGAATTCCGAAATGAGGTTTCGACAACGCCATCCATACTACGCCGACAGGGGAGTTCGGTCCCTTCGGCAGGTGTGCCTCGGGCTTTGTATCTGAGACTTCAGCGAACAGCTTGGGCTGATAGTGGAAAGCAGGATTCCACGAGATGTTCGTAACCTTGAATCCGCCGGTAGGGCTTTCGTCGGCAGATGAGAGATATCCGCTTCCCAGTGTCGATGGGAAATGGTAGAGAACTTTCCCTGATGAGTCGACAGCGTGCGTCCAGAAGCCGGTCTTGGAAATGATGAGCTTCGCTACACCGCTCGATGGTGTCGCGGCGGGGGCCGCTCCATCCACGGACTCCACGTTCACGTTAGGAACAGTCAACGTACTGCCGGCAGTCAAACTGTCGAGCGACACTTTCGGATTCAGCTGAGCCAAAAGCTTGACCGACGTGTGGAATTTTTCCGCAATTCCTTCTTTTGCGGACTCGTAGCAAAGACAATCGAGCTTTGCCTGTTCATAAACGTTATCGGGAACTTTCTTGAATGGACCCTGCACATCGGCTGAGGTGACTGTGTAGCTCGTCAGGATCGGCTGCGAGCCCATCGCCGCCCGCAAGCGTGTATATGTACCTTCGTCGAGCTTCATTACCGAGTCGACCGGGGTCGTGGAATCCGCCGATTGCGACGAGCCATAGAACGCCAGCGCTTTCGCTGCGTTGTCGCCCCAAACTCCGTCAATGATTCCAGGCGAGAAATGCGCACGATCGAGCAGCACCTGCAGCTGAAGCGCAGCCGGGCCACGCTTTGGAATCGTTATCGGAAAGCGTGTTGCTCTGGTCTCGACAGACTTGTCGGTGATCTTTCCATATAGTGAGTCATCAGCAGGGGTCGAGATAGATCGCGCACCAATTCCTGCTGTGTCGAGAGCAAACGTTTCATACGATGGCGCTGTTATGTCTGAATCGCTTGCTGCTGTCGTGCTGGTCTGCGCCTGGCTTTTCTTTGCCGCGGAATCATCGTCCTTGAATTCGATGCAGCCTGTGGCGGCAAGGGAGAGAAGAAGCGCCCATGATTTGATTTTCATGAGCGCTCATATCTTCAATTTTGGGGCCTGCCTGCATTGATCGCCGCCTGAAGGACGGGATCTCTTACCGCGGAGTAATCCGCGTAAGTGAGCTGAATGGGAATCTGAGGCTCGATCATCTCGCGCTTGTCACGCGAGTCGAGGTACTGATGCCACAAGGTGGATACTCTCACTGTCACCTTGCTGTTCGGCAAAACAATACGATAGGAATCTCCAAAGTGATTTCCTTTGGAGGCGCTCGGCTCCCCAACGAAAGTTGCATTCGTGTATTTCATGATCTCGGTGACTAGCATCTGCGCAGCAGAAAATGTTCTGCGCCCCGTCAGCACGAAGAGCTTCCCGCGTTCGTCGTACCGGGACTTAATGAGCGGAAGAAGGATCTGGCGATTGAAAAAGCCGTTACCTCCGGAAACTTGCCTGCAGGCGCAAGGCTGACCTCCCGCTTTTCTCCTTTCTGGTCGACAATCAGTCTCACTCTTTCCAGCGATGGCGAAACGACAACAGTCTTACAATCTCTGTCCGAGCATTGACTCGAGTTGCGCTCGCCGACTGCGACTGAGCTTGAGCCTCGTTCCATCCGCGAGAATGAGATTGAATTCCCCCCGATCTACTTCGCGAAGCTCCCGCACTCTCTCGAGATTTACGATTGTGGACCGGTGAATCCGGACGAACGTCCGGGAATCGAGCCGCGTCTCCAGCTCATGCAATGGAGTACGTATCAACGCGGACGTCCCGGCGAAATGAAGCCGGGCATACACCCCGTCCGCCGCAATCCAGTCAATTTCATCCGCGCGAACAATGCGGGCGCGATTTCCACTTTTCACCACGATCCTGTCGAGACGGGCTCCTGAATCATCAGGTGCCGATGCTTCCTGTGATTGTGACTCGGGCTCAGCACTGACGAGCAGGTCGCGCAGCTTCGACGTCAGAGCTCCAAGCCGTCCCTGCCGAATCTGTTTTCTTGCCCGCTCCAGGGTCTCCGCAAATCGCTCGTCGTCGAACGGCTTTACCAGATAATCGAGAGCGCGAGCTTCGAATGCCTTGATCGCGTAGCTGTCGTGTGCGGTGACGAAAACAATAGCGGGCATTGAATCAGCCGGCAGGTTCTCAACAAGTGCGTCGATGACACCAAACCCGTCGCGTCCCGGCATCTGCACATCGAGGAAGAGAAGTGAAGGCCGTGCGTCAAGAATTGTCTGCACGCAGCTCTCGCCATTCTCGCAAATTCCAGCGATACGAATGTCGCTCTCTTTCTCCAGCAGACGACGAAGTCGCTCGCGCGCGAGCGGCTCATCATCCACGATCACCGCATCGATTACGTCTGTAGCGTTCATGCGGTTTTATCTGCTATCGGGTGCCGCGCAACGACTGCACTGTGGAACGGAAGCTCAACCAGAGCCTCAGCTCCCTCACCATCGTGGTTCCGCACCACAAGCTGCTGCTGATCTCCATAGAGAGTCTTGAGCCGCTCCCGGACATTTCGAAGGCCGACTCCGCCCTCGCGCGAGGCCAGAGCTAAACCAAGTCCCGGACCGTTGTCGCGAACACGCACCCTCAACCACTTTCCGTCACGCTCGGCGAAAATCTCCACGTGGCCGCCCTCGGTTCGCTTTTCCACTCCGTGCTCCAAAGCATTTTCTACGAGTGGCTGCAGAATCAGTGGAGGAAGGGTTGCCGAGATTGTCTCTGGATCGGCCTTGAGATCGAATGTGAGACGCTCGCCAAATCGAATCTGCTGAAGCTCCAGGTATCTCTCGAGCCACTCGATCTCCCGCGCGAGTGTGATCTCCTTTTCCTCTGAAAGCTCGAGTGCTATGCGCAGCAGCTCACTCAACCGAACGAGCATGCGTCGTGCTTCCTTGGGTCTCCAATCGACTAGAGTCGATACTGCGTGAAGCGCATTGAAGAGGAAATGCGGATGCAGCTGCGCTCTCAATACTCCCAGCTGGGCCTCCACAAGCTGCGTCTCCAGACGACTCGCCCTCAGCGTGAGCTCGGCAGCTTCTCTTTCGCGCTGGGCTGTGCGCCTGAATGCAACCGTTACGAGCGCACCACCCAGCACCATGATGTACATCGATGCCGAGCTTGGGACAGTCGAGGACAATCCTCCCCAGTTGAGATGCATCCGGAATGGATCCCCGGGGAGGTGGATGATTGATCGCAAAATCCAGAAGGCGGCAACTGCGCCAATTCCGATCAAACAGTAAAGCAGAGATCGCGTAAGTGTCGTCAGCCTGGAGAACGAAACGCGACGAACCAACAGCACGATTGCAGGTCCAAGAATCATCCACCAGAACAAGTCGTACAGCTGACCGGTGAAGATTTCGCCCCATGGCATTGGACGGGCGCGACCGTTTTCAATCATCATTCCGCCGCGCGCGGAAGAAACCAGTGCCGCAAGCAGCCACGCGACCGGGATGAGAAACCATCCCAGTCGCGCCATTCTACTCATTCTCGTCGAATCAGTCACTTTGTGAATGCCCACTCGAGTGCATCAGGAAACGTGTCGTGCCATACGGCCCAGTCATGTCCTGCAATCACTTCTCGAACCCTGGGCTTTATGCCATGGGCGGAGAGAGAGTCATTCCACGCTAGAGCAATTGTGTGAAACGCTGATTCCATTGTTCCACCCTGAAGGTAGAAGCGCACACTCGGCGCAAGCTTCACATCCTTGTCGATCTGCCCATGGCGACCGCCTGGTGAGAACGCAATGACATTGCCAATCACTCCAGGATTGCGCAGTCCCATGTCGATGGCCCATCCCGCGCTGTTCGAGATTCCCCAGGTTGCTCGCTTTCTGCGATCGCGAGGCGCACCGTATTTCTTTTCGGCCCACGGAATCACTTCGTTGATCAGGAATTTTTCATGCGCAATGAACCGCGCATTTCCTGTCTCGAAATCCCACAGGTACTCCATTGCACGAGGATCGTAGTCGGGAGCGTCACCAGGCTTTCGGAGTGCACTTGGAATGCCCACGAGCATGATCCGCGGCAGTGCGCCCGTCACGATCAGCGTATCGACCAAGGGAGCCAGCGGTGTTACCGATCCACCATCGCCGAGATAAACCACGCCACTGATCGGCTCCTTTCCGCGAGCTGGGGGCAAATACACAACAACGCCTCGCCCTGCGACGGGACTCGCGCTCCGGAGAGTATCTAGTACAATGCGACCATGAAGCGTCTTCGACGCGAGCGGCTCAGCTGGTGCATTCTTTCCTCTCCAAACCGACGGCGTGAACCGCGACGGCATTTTGATATCGGGGCCAGACCCGATGAAGAAATACGAGACAACTGCGGACTCGAGGTTTTTCTGGCGAAGAGTCAACACCCAGAGATTCGTTCCGGCTATTCGCGACATCGGATACTGCAGACCACCACTTACTTCCACCGAATCTGCTGTCATCTCGACGGCGAAAGTGATGTCGTTCGCTTCGCTCCAGACGTGAGCGCCAGACGCTAGGCGAGCACGAATCGAATCGGCGGAATACTCGCGAAGAACGCGACAATCGCTCTCGACAGTTGGAGAACAATCGCGTTCAGTGCGATTGCTCCGAAGCTTTGCAACTTCGACACGGTCAGGACGAGCAGCTCGCGCAGGCTTGATTGGAACGAGAGCGGCGCAGACCAGGAGAGCGAGTCGTGAAAATGATCTGATAGACATGGACCGAAAGACTCCGGGAGTGAATCGCGAGACGACCACCGCCTTCGCGATGCATCACAATGCCTTCCGGTCCATGTCTAGCTCAACGTCAATGTTCCCAGTTGCGCAGGGAATGTTGTGAGCTGCGCATTCTCATCTTGCAAACCAGTATGTCGCTTTGATCAGGAACACATTCGTGGGCTGGCTGAAGATGTCGCGGACTGCGTTTCTTGCACGGAAGCGCCCGTCGAATTCATCGAATCCGCTGCGCTGCTGCTGCCACACAAAGAACAGCGCCGATCCCGGACGATATTCCCACCGGACAACTGCGTTGCCGCGCAGTGATTGTACGTTGAAGTCAGGATTCCCAACGCTGAAGCTGCCTGCCGGACCGGCTCCATCGGGATCGATGGTGTATCCAGTCTTGTCTCCATCACTCGTGACTGGTGTAATGGTGCTTCCGTTTGCCTTTCCGTAAACGTTGTAATCCGTTGTGCGTGGCTTTGCGAGCTCTTTCAAACGCTCATACCTGCCGGATGAAGCGAAGGGCTGCGCGTACAGCTGGAACGACAGTAGCGGCGACAGCGTCCACTCCACACGAGTAGTTGCCGAGAATGTCGTCTGGTAAATGTTCGCGAACACGTATCGTGCGCCGTAAGTCTCAGTGGCGGTGGGATCAGCGACTGTTCGTACGTACTGAATGGTGTTGTGATACTGCGCGATGCCCGGCGCAAAGCTCAGTTTCAGCGACGTCGTTGGTCTTATGTCGAGCTGCGGATAGAAGTCTCTGCTGTACCCGCCCGCTTCATCCGCGAAATAATCGAACTGCCAGTAGAACACACCCGGCTTTCTTGAATCCGTCGAGCCGTACAGATAACCACCGTACTGAATTGGCTGAACGCCGACAGGTCCGCCGCGCGTGAGACGATCGTCAAATCTTCTCGGATCGAATTGGGTACCTCCGCCCAGAGTCCACAGGTTCTTGAACGTCATGTTGAAATAGTTGAACGTGCTGGTCCACAGGCGATCGCCATCGAAATTGAACGCGTGATTCGAGCCCTGGCCCACACTCCAGTCGCGAAGGTGTTTCCCGGGGTTTGTCTGTGTGTACGAGCCGCTCACTCCGAAATTCCGCACGTCGACCCTGCCCATGAAGCCGAGATCGTTGACCTCGTATCCGGGACTTACCTGCTTGAGCGTGGCTCCCATCGACCACTTGCCGGATTTGTTCAAGCCTAGCGCCAGACTCGATCCATTGAGCGTTTCGCGATCCGGATCGAGATCGAAAGATTCAGCATCGGGACGCTGGTAATAGCGAGCGCTGGATCGCTGAGCGCTGGTGATAACCGACTTCGATCCCGCAATCGAGGAGAACGCGAACGCACCAGTCAGCGCCCACACGCGATTTGCCCACTGATGCTCGAAGTCGACTGCGCCCACATTCGCTCGGGATCGCAGAAGATTCGTGAATTCCTCATTGTCGACAGCACGATTCACGGCTGTGCCGCCGGCGCTGACGATCGTATTGCCGTTGTTGAAGTCACGCCTGAATCGTGTGACGAAATAATTCGTCGCAGGCTCGACAGGTGTGCTGCTGCGAACACCATCTATGTCGATAACACGCGCCCTTTCTTCAGCAGTTACAGCGTCGAGTATTCCGACAGTCCACGGTCCCGCCTTTCCAGTGACTTTCGTTGCACCGATGATCGTGCTCGCCTCAGGCGTATCAACATATTGGCCATCTGCAAACCGCTGTGGTGGCCGCCCGATACGCCGCGAGTAGAAGATCTGCTGTGAAGTGAACTGCGGGCCACCCCGCAACCGGCCGAGGTTGAAGATGTTTGCGCCTTCGACAAAGAACGGTCGCTTCTCGGGGAAGAACGACTCGTATGCGGAGAGATTCACAACTGCCGGATCGACTTCGACCTGACCAAAATCCGGATTGACAGTGGCCGTAAGGGTGAGACCGCCAGGAAGTCCATACTTGAGGTCCGCACCGACTGATCCGTTGAAATCGTTGAGATTGTAGAACGGATTTGCGCCATCGCCTGGTGCGCGATTCAGCTTCGCCGAGACGTATGGCATAACCTCCAGGTGCTGCGGCGTTGGAATGTCTACCATTCCCGTGAGATCGCCGGCAAACGAAATGAATCCCGCATCGTTGCGAGTCCACGGTGACCAGGTGTCACGCTCACTGGCTCGCGCGATGTCGCGCTGAATCTGCAATCCCCACAGACGCTCAGCGCCCTTTGGAGCATTGCCAAATCGCAGCTGTGAAAACGGAATGCGAAGCTCTGCAGTCCATCCCGCTGAGTCGACGTCTGTCGCAACCTCCCACACCGCATCCCAGTTGAGATCTTCCGTTCGGTCGTCGGAATGCAGCGCGTCTTTCTGAACGCCTTTGGGATTCACGGTAAAACGGAATCCATTGCGCCGGTCGTGATAGGAATCGATTACGACATGCAGCCAGTCGGAGTAAATGCCGGACGCATCACGCCGTGCGAGCTGTGCGGCGATGGAATCGGCTTTGGTGTCGAACATCCGGACGCCGACGTACATCGCATCGTCGTCATAAAGAATTCGCGCGTCAGTCTTTTGCGTGGGTTGCGCGCCCGGATTTGGGTAGCTCTGAGTGAATTCCGTCGCTGGAGTTGCTGCAGACCATGCTGCTTCGTCGAGTTTTCCATCGAGCTTGATGGTTGACGTTGTACGACTGGCATGCATTACCGGAACGACTCGCTGCTGCGGGGCCTGTCTTGTTGTTGGGTTCTGAGCCTGCAACACGCAGGGCACTGCAAGCGTGAGAGCTAACGATCGAAAGCGCATTTGGAATATCGAGGTTGGGGAAGGTGCCGATAGCGCATCAGCACCTTTGACATGCGATACGGCCAAATCGTTTGGCCGGGTTCTGCTATTTGAACTGGACGGGCGTACCGATGTCGACGAGGTCTGAAAGCCTCAAGGCGTCCCAGTTGGTGAGCCGAACGCAGCCGTGGGAATTGGCGTAGCCGATCGTCTCGGGAGACGAAGTGCCGTGAATACCATAGTGTGGCTTGGAGAGTGACATCCACACGACACCTACCGGGGAGTTTGGTCCGGCGGGAAGTTTTGCTTCAGGATCGGTGTCCGGCACTTCGGCAAACAGCTTTGGTTGATACTTGAACGAAGGGTCCCGCGAGACGTACGTGACTCTGAAATCGCCAGTCGGTGACGGATCGTATCCAGCGCCAAGCGTGGAAGGGAAATGGTAGATGATTTTTCCATCGGCATCTACAGCGTGCGTCCAGTAGTGCTTCCTGGAGATTATCACCCGCGCAATGATCGCAGTGTCCTGCGGAAGCGCAGCATTTCCCGCTTCGACATTCGGAACCGTTATGACGGTTCCTTTTTTCAGCTTGTCGAAGTTGACTCGTGGGTTGAGATCGGCGAGAAGTTTCTTCGAGCTGTGAAATCTTTCCGACAATGCCTCGAGTGGCGACGAGTAGCAGAGGCATTTCAGCTTTTCCTGATTGTAGACACTGGCAGGAATCTCGGTAAACGGACCTGCGACATCAGCCGCAGTTATCTCGTAGTGCAGGAGCATTGGCTTCTGCCGGGCCGCGGTCCTGAGCCGCTCATAGGTCTCGCGGTCAACTGAGGTGACCGGTGGCGGTGAATCCCCAGTCAGGCGATCGTTGTTGTCAGGCTTGGTAAAAAACGTTATCGCTTTTGCGGCGTTGATTCCCCATTCACCGTCGATGATTCCGGGCGAGAACCCCGCACGATCGAGAAGGATCTGGAGCTGAAGCGTGACAGAACCCCGCTTCGGGATCGCAAGCGGAAACTTTGCCACTCCACTCTCGACGGTTTTCTCGGCGAACAGTGCTTTCGCCGGCTTTGCCTGTGCGCTGGCGGCGGCAGCGTAGATGATCAACCCCACTGGTACTAAACGGGACGGCTTTCGAAGCGATATCATTGACTCGAATAATATGGCCTTGGACTTCCTGCAGAGAAGGCTCAACAAGAGCGCTCTTCGGTCATTGAAGCAGCGGGGCTCTCACGTCGACCGCTTCAAGCTCACTTCCAGGAAACAGATTCGCGTCACACTGCTTGCCGACGAAGAGATCGCCAAAGCGGTTGCAGTTCACGCGAAGGAAAATCAGCTGGACAAGACAGTCGTATGGAAGAAGGTCGAACGATACATCGATGAGATTGTTCCGTTCTTCAACATTCTTGCCTACTACCGCTTCGGCTACTTCGTGAGCCGGATGCTGCTCCATCTTTTCTACAAGGTTTCGGCGGAGCAGCATGGGTCGCGCGGCGCATCATCACTTCCGAAGGATGCAATTGTTGTTTACCTGATGAACCATCGCTCCAACGCGGACTACGTTCTAGTCGGCTACGTGCTCACAGGAAAAGTGGCGATATCCTACGCGGTGGGAGAATGGGCCAGGGCGTTTCCGCTCGAGTACATCTTCAAGAGCTTCGGGTCGTACTTCATTCGCCGAAAATTTCGCGAGCCGCTGTATCACAAGGTGCTCGAGCGATACGTGCAGCTCATCACGCGGAACGGAGTGACGCAGGGAATTTTTCCTGAAGGCGGACTGAGCCGCGACGGGAAGCTTCGCTCAGGAAAGATCGGGCTGCTCGATTACGTCATTGGTGTTGCGCGTGATCCGGAGTACCTCGACCGGATTTATCTCGTGCCGGTCGCAATCAATTACGACAGAGTACTCGAGGATCGCTCACTTCTGCGCGAGCTCGCAGTGTCCGAAGGGCAGCGCACGCCTCCCCGGCGAAAACAATTCGCGGAAGTGGTCCGCTACGTCTGGTGGAATGCGGGTCGTCTGGTGATTCGCAGATGGAAGCGTTACGGACGCGCCGCGGTCACCATCGGCGATCCGGTTCCACTCAAGCCCTGGTTCGACAACCAGCAGGCAACAGGCGAGTCGATCTTCGAGCTGCCGCGACACGAGCGTCTCGCAATTGTTCAGGAGCTTTGCGACGAAATCATGTCGCGAATAGGTGCGATCATTCCAGTCACCCCTGTTACACTTGCATGCGCTGCAATTCAATCACTCGACAGCGATTTCATTTCCCGCGAAAAGCTCATCGAGCGAATGAGCGACATGCGCGACGTTCTGGCTGAGCTCAATGCGCGAACGATTCGCGCAGAAGGTCCGATCGAAGAGACGTTCGATCGTGCGTGGAAGATGCTGTCGATGCGCAAAATGCTCGTGGACGTCGGCGATGGCTACGCAGTGATGCCGAAGAACCGCGCATTGGTCAGCTACTATGCGAATTCGATTGTCCACCTTCTCGGACCGTTTGCAAACGGCGTTCGTTTGCGCGATACGCTTCCCGCGCTGAAGGGCTGGATGGAAAGCAGTCACCGGACGCCAGTCTCCGGTCGCGGGGCCCCAGACTCCGGTCGCCGGGTCCGGTGACTGCTGTCCGGCGTCTGGCGACCGGTGTCCGGCGTCTGGCGACCGGTGTCCGGCGTCTGGCGACCGGTGTCCGGCGTCTGGCGACCGGTGTCCGGTGTCCGGCGTCCGTCGTCCGGTGTCCGGCGACTGGCGTCCGTCGTCCGGTGACCGCATGCTTGACTCCAACCCCTTATTTTGGTTAATCTTACAGGCTACCCTGCCGCAAAATTGACAGGGGACTTTTTCGAACCTAAGCAGCCTGAATGCCGACAATCAATCAGCTCGTCCGGCAGAGTCGCCGAGACGTACAGAAGAAAGAAAAGGCGCCTGCCCTCAAGTCCAACCCCCAGAAGCGCGGGGTCTGCACCAGAGTCTACACCACGACCCCCAAGAAGCCCAACTCGGCGCTTCGCAAAGTCGCGCGTGTTCGTCTGACCAATGGCTTTGAAGTCACTGCGTACATCCCGGGAGAAGGTCACAACCTCCAGGAGCACTCGATTGTGCTCATCAGAGGTGGCCGTGTGAAGGATCTGCCAGGCGTGCGCTACCATATAGTTCGTGGCTCGCTCGACGCATCAGGCGTTAACGGGCGCAACAAGAGCCGCTCCAAATACGGCACCAAGAAGCCCAAGGCTGGCGCAGCCGCCGGAGGAAAGAAGTAAATGAGCCGCCGCAAGAAGTCCGTAAAGCGCCCTATTCTGCCTGACGCGCGCTACGACAGCCAGACCGTTTCGAAGTTCATCAACGCCATCATGTACGAGGGCAAGAAGTCCACGGCCGAGCGCATCTTCTATGATGCCATGGATCTTGTGGAGTCGCGCACCTCGCAAAGCGGCGTAACAGTCTTCAAGCAGGCGCTAACTAACCTCAAGCCGGCGGTCGAAGTCAAATCCCGCCGCGTTGGCGGCGCCACTTATCAGGTTCCAGTCGAAGTTCGTCCCGATCGCCGCACAGCGCTCGCGATGCGGTGGCTCATCACTTTCTCCCGCAGCCGCGGCGAGAAATCGATGGCGGAGAAGCTCGCTGCCGAAGTGATTTCCGCGTCGAAGGGCGAAGGCAATGCGATCAAGAAAAAGGAAGACACGCATCGCATGGCCGAAGCAAACAAGGCATTCGCTCACTATCGCTGGTAACCGTCCGACCCAAAAAGCCCCGCTCACAACGAGCGGGGCTTTTTTTTGCAGATCGCGAATACTCGGGCTACATTTGATAAGAGCGCGAACCCAAATGCGGTGTACCCCACCAGCCCCGGCACGTCTCGCTCTCAGTAAATGGCTGACGCTTCTGGCGACGTCAGCGAACCAGACCCGGGACAAAATGCAGAACGCGCAACCAGCTCGAAAGGAAGAACCGTTCTTTCTGCTTGCCGCCACTGGCAATGATTTCGAAGAGGCGCTTAAATATGCCGTGCGCGCCAACGTGGCATCGATGAACAATCTTCACGTCACGATTGGAAAGTGCATGCAGAGTCTGCGCGATGATGGTATGGAATGCGAGGCTGCTCTTCTCACTATGAAAGCGTTCATGAGAGAGCTCAACCTTAAACACAAGCGAATCGGCTCATCGGAAATGATGCACTCCGAGCATCTGATGGATCAGATTGTTCGCTGGTGCATCTCTGATTTCTACGTCGATCGGTAACATCGATTTCTGTTCTTAGTCCTCTGCATTTCACCAGAAGCAGAGTGCTGCACCGGTTGAATCGGTAATTCTTGCGTGCTCCTGGCGGCGCGTTTCTCTTCACCGGGACGCAGGCAAATGACAATCAGACCCGGCTCGCCGTCATCGGTGCTCGGCGCACAGCTCGCCGGCGCTTTGGACCGGAGGCTTCAATCCTCTTTAAACTCGCTTGTTTCTCTACGTGATGCGGTTCGTGTGTACACGATTCATGAGCGGGATCGCGGCGTTTCGCTTGAGACCATCGTAAAGCAGGCACTGACGACACTCACGCACGCTGAGGATGGCCGCGATGGTAGCTCGAATGGAGGCACGATGCGCGACAGTGACCTCGCGCGGC
The DNA here is from genome assembly GCA_046732835.1 of Gemmatimonadota bacterium. GTDB lineage: Bacteria > Gemmatimonadota > Gemmatimonadetes > Gemmatimonadales > Gemmatimonadaceae > UBA4720. The sequence goes on from JBKPNY010000293.1 coordinate 16,075, forward strand.
ACCTCGAAACCTGGTGTCGCGAGGATTTCGGCTCGCCCGCTTAGTCGTCGAGATATCTGCGGCGCAGCTGTTCATAAATCGAATCAGGATGATAATGCGCGTTCTTATCCTGATTCGCCGCACGCCACATCTCGTGCCATAGATGAACCGCGTGAGACTCCAGGACATCTGGCGGATCAGGATCGAGAAGCTTTGTCCATTCTCTAAAACCAATAGGACAAAAAGTCTTCCACGGTTTGACGAAACGCTGCATGGAGAATTTTTCGACTGCTTCCTCCATTAGCGCCGGACCGGTTTCTCCCCAGACAAGCTTCGACGGATCTTTCGTCTGGCAAATCTGCCACATGTACGACAAGATCGCCGCGGATTGAGGTGCTTTGATTGCACCGATGTTCACCATCTGGCGCCCGACACTGAACTCACTCGAGAACACGTACTCGTCGTCGAAATTGAAAGGCTTGAGACAGACCAGGTCAGTGTCTGCCCACCACCCTCCGCGCTCGAGAAGAAGCTTGTAGCGGAAAGAATTTGCGAATCCTGACCAGGTTTTGTGCTGTGAGTACTGAAATGCCCGGGAGCGTGGCAGAATTTCCTCAGCGTCGCGCATTTCCGCACGTTCAGGAACATTTCGCACAGACTCGTACGCGTAGAGATGGTACTCGTGACCGTTCCGCAAAAACGACGCGATGGAAAGTTGCTCCATCGCGGAAAGTTCCTCACCTATCCAGAGCCCCTGAATCACGTTCACGAAGCAAACTTACCCGTTTCAGCTAATTTCTGTGCCCATGAAACGCGCCCTCGTGCTTGTTCTCCCATTCGTTGCGTGCACATCCGCACGCACCGGCATCGAGCCCTCGGCTCTTCATGATGTGATCATTCGCGGCGGAACGGTTTACGACGGAACCGGAACGCCAGGGAGGATCACCGACGTTGCCATCGATGGACAGAAAATCAGTTTGATCGGCGACCTGAAATCGGCGAAAGCGAAAACGGAAGTCGACGCGCGCGGTCTCGCTGTCGCGCCGGGTTTCATCAACATGCTCAGCTGGGCAACCGAATCCCTGATCGAAGACGGTCGGGGCATGAGTGACATCAAGCAGGGAGTCACTCTCGAGATTTTCGGTGAAGGATCGTCGATGGGTCCGCTCAACGACGCGATGAAGAAGGAAGCTGTCGAGCAGATGGGCGACATCAAGTACGACATCGCCTGGACGACACTCGGCGAATATCTCGATTATCTCGTAAAGCGCGGAGTTTCTCCCAATGTCGCTTCATTCATTGGAGCGACAACGGTTCGCGTCCACGAGCTTGGATACGCCGACCGCCCTCCAACCGCCGCCGAGCTCGAGAGAATGCAGGCGCTTGTGCGCCAGGCGATGGAAGAGGGCGGGCTGGGTGTTGGATCGTCGCTTATTTACGCACCCGCTTTCTATGCGAAGACCGATGAGCTGATTGCTCTCGCAAAAGCGGCAGCGCCATACGGCGGCTCATACATCTCGCACATGCGCAGTGAAGGCGCACGACTTCTGGAGGCGGTCGACGAGCTCATTCGCATCTCGAAGGAAGGGGGAGTGGGCGCCGAGATCTATCATCTCAAAGCGGCGGGGAAAGACAACTGGAGCAAGCTTCCGGCTGTGATCGCAAAAGTCGACTCAGCGCGAAAAGCCGGTCTCGACATTCGCGCCGACATGTACACGTACACCGCAGGCGCGACTGGCCTTGATGCGTCGATGCCACCGTGGGTGCAGGAAGGTGGCTACAACGAATGGGCAAAGCGCCTTCAGGATCCGGCCATTCGTGCGCGCGTCGCCGCCGAGATGCGGACGCCGACAGATAAGTGGGAAAATTTCTTTGCGGCAGTGGAGTCACCTGAAAAGATCATACTCGCTGGATTCAAGGCTGACTCTCTCAAGCCGTATACAGGAAAGACTCTCGCTGAAGTGGCGCGAATTCGCGGCACGTCTCCCGAAGAAACAGCGATGGATCTCGTGATCAGGGACGGAAGCCGGGTTGGAACGATCTACTTCCTCATGTCTGAAGACAATGTGCGTCGTGAGATCGCAATTCCGTGGGTGTCGTTTGGATCAGATGCAGAAGCTCCGGCGCCCGAAGGCGTATTTCTGAAATCCAGCACTCATCCTCGCGCCTACGGAAACGTCGCGCGCCTGCTCGGACGTTATGTGCGCGATGAGAAGATCATTCCGATGGAAGAAGCAGTTAGACGTCTGTCATCACTTCCCGCGCACAATCTCAAGATCAGGGAACGTGGAGAGCTCAAGCCCGGTTACTTCGCGGACATCGCGATTTTCGATCCGCGGACCATCAGCGACAAGGCGACGTTCGACCAGCCACATCAGTATTCGACCGGAATGGTTCATGTCTTCGTGAATGGAGCTCAGGTGCTGAGAAATGGCGAGCACACAGGAGCCAAGCCTGGTCAGGTTGTCCGGGGGCCGGGTTGGAGAAAGAACCCGTGAGGATCGTGTCGAAAGTATTTCTGCTGGCTGCCCTCGTCGTTTCGCCGGCAGCCTCGCAATCCACCGATTCACGTGCAGCAGAGCTCGATGCTTATGTAGCGCAAGCGGTGATGGATTGGCAGGCACCGGGATTGGCCATCGCGGTGGTAAAGGACGGTAAAGTCGTATTCGAGAAAGGGTACGGAGTACGCGAGGTGTCGAAGCCTGCGCCTTTCGATACGTCGACTGTGTCTGCAATTGCATCGACGACAAAAGCGATCACCGCTGCCGCGATGGGCATGCTCGTCGACGAAGGCAAGGTGAGCTGGGACGATCCCGTCACGAAGTACCTGCCTTCATTCCAGCTTTACGATCCCTATGTGACTCGCGAAATCACCGTGCGTGACTTGCTCACGCATCGAGCCGGCCTCGGGAACGCGGATTATTTGTGGGCGATTCAAGATCTGCCCGCGAATGAAATGATGGACAAGCTCAAGCTCATCAAACCCGCCTATTCACTCCGCTCGAGCTTCATCTATCAGAACGTCATGTACATCGCGGCTGGGCAGGTGATTGCCAGCGCGAGCGGGATGCCGTGGGCAAAGTTCGTTCAGACGCGCATCTTCGAGCCTCTTGGAATGCGGAACACTTATGCGAATGCCTCGATGGTACCCGCAACGGCAAACGCTGCAGTGCCGCACTGGAGATTCGGAAAAGACACGATCGTTGCGATCAGGCACGACGAATCAAAAGCCATTGGTCCCGCCGGTGATGTGTGGTCGAGCGTCGCGGACATGTCGAAGTGGATGCTCTTTCTCCTCGACAGCGCGCGAGTGAATGGAAAGCGACTACTCAAGCCTGAAACGTTCGCGGAATTGTTCACCCCTCAGGTAATGGTGCCGCCCGACGAGTTCTATCCAACGATGGAGCTCACGAAGCCTCACTGGACAACGTACGGACTGGGCTGGTTTCAGCATGACTATCAGGGTCGCATGCTCGACTTTCACACTGGAAGTTTGAGCGGAATGGTTGCGATCATCGGGCTTGTTCCCGATGAGCGCTTTGGTGTTTACGTGCTTTCGAATCGCGATCACGTAGAAGTTCGGCACGCACTCATGTACAAGGCGATCGACATCTGGCTCGACAATCCCAAAAGCGATTGGAGCAAGGAGCTCCTCGCGCTCTACAATGCACGCCGATTCAGCGCGGATTCAGCGCGAGTGATGAATGACAAAAAGCGAATCATGGGAACAAAGCCGTCACTCGTGCTGTCGAAGTATGCAGGAGTGT
>JBKPNY010000294.1:0-22633 GCA_046732835.1 Gemmatimonadota bacterium
TATCTGCGGCTCAGTCTCTACAGCGTCGGCCAGCAGTCCGAGAAATTCGTCGTGAGTTACGGAAGAACCGTACGAGATGTTGTACGCTTGTCCAATCCCTTCTTTGGACTTGACGAGATCTGTGACGAGTCTCGCAACGTCATTCACGTACACATGACGCAATGGAAGACCTTTTCCTTCGGGGAGGATCAACGGCGCGCCGTCTGAGAGACGTGCGATGTAACCTTGAATGCGCCCGTAGTGATCGCGCTCTGATGCCACCATGGGCAGCCGAAGCGTTGTGAACGGGAATCCGGTTCGTTCGTGAGCATCCTCGATTACCTGTTCGGCGAGCCGCTTGTCTATTCCGTACAGCCAGCTTGTATAATCCGCTGACTGTCGTGCGGGCTCCGGCATGATTGCGCCCTCATACGTCTCTTCACGAAATGGACGATCGATATTCTCTCGTACCAGGTAGACCTGACCACTGGAGATAAAAACATATCGGCCCACGTTATCATCGAGTACATCGACAACCTGTCGTGCATCTCTTTCGGTGTACGTCGTATTGTCGAGAACGAGATCGAAGGATCTGGACTCGAGAGCCTCACGCATCGATTTGTCATCTTCGCGGTCTGCGCGTATTCGCTCGATTCCTGGCGGTAGATCATCCGGCGTCTGGCCGCGATTCAGAATCGCGACATCATGTCCAGCCTCGAAGAGAGCTTCCGCGGTTACATGACCGAGGTTACGTGTTCCGCCGAGTATGAGTGTGCGGGCCACTACTCATCCTTTCTGAGCATGAGCGTAAAGGTAGAACCTTTGCCCAGCTCGCTTTGTACCTCGAGATCTCCGCCCATTCGTCGCGCGAGATCGCGACTGATCGATAATCCCAATCCGGTTCCGCCTTGAGGTGATGAGAAGTCACGTCCAACCTGGACGAACGGCTCAAAAATAGCTTCGAGCTTGTCCGGCGGTATTCCGGCGCCGTCGTCGGTCACATTGATGTTAAGCGTTCCGTCATTCGCATTGCATTCAACGTTTATGTGGCCGTTGACGGACGTGAACTTGATTGCATTGGACAGAAGGTTGATGAGTATCTGTCGAACCTTGTCTTCATCGCCTCGTCCTACAGCGCCTGGACAGGAATTGAGCACGGAGAAGTTGAGATTTTTCTCTCGGAGCTGGGGCTCGACGAATTCATTCAGCCCGTCGATGATACGTGCGACCTCAAATGGAGAATTCTCGACTGCAATGTGGCCCGCTTCGATTTTTGCAAAGTTGAGAATGTCGTTAATGAGAGACAGAAGATGCCGCTGGCTGCGATCGATGCGATCGAGGTCTTCCTGCTGCTCCTTCGTGACGGGACCACGAAGTCCAAGCGACAGCAGCTGTGTATATCCTGAGATCGCGTTGAGCGGCGTGCGCAGCTCATGTGACATCGTTGCGAGAAACTGACTCTTTGCCGAATTCGCTTCTTCTGCCTGCCTGCGCGCGGCACGCTCGCTTTCAACCAGCTGCTTGTATGCTGTAACATCGATTGCAGCAGTCAGATTCACTCTTCGTCCATCGGGTAGACGACCTAATGCGACGCGATGAAAATCCCATGTGCGAATGGCTCCATTCGCGGTTTGAACCTGGCGCTCGCCCAGGTGCACCGATACGCCTTCAGGAGTGTCGAGCGGGCCGAATTCTCCGTGGCCGGACTCATCGTTTGGGAAAGCGCGCTTTGTCCACTCTCCCGTTGTCAGCACCGATGCCGGATCGTATCCGGTGAGCGTAGTCCACGCGCGGCTCAGCTGAAGAATTTCCCCTCCCTCAGCGTGAAGCATGAGCGGATAGGGGGCGGACAACACCGCGCTGCTGAGACGCTGCTCGCTTTCACGCAGCGATTTCTCGGATTCGTTGCGACGCTCGATGTAATCGCGTACATCGAGCTGTCGAAGACGAGCGCGCTGCGCAGATCTGATCAGTGTTGTGAGCGTCGCAACCCTGACGGGCCGTTCGAGAAGAGTGACGTTTCCTTTTTCAGTGACGCCCCTCAGGGCTCGCGGGAGGGAGCTCGACAGCTCGCCCTCTCCGGTGAGCAGAATTATCGGGATGTCGGACCACGAAGGCTGCTCGTTCAGTGAATCGAAAAGTCGAACGCGTTCTGACGGTATGAGCGCCTCCTCTGATACTAGAATCACACCGATCTCATCGTCCGAGATCAACCGGCAGATCTCGTCCATGTTCGAGCAGACCCTGGACTGAATTCCAAAACGAGAGAGAAGATGACTGGCTACTATCCCATCGCGACCGGTAGGCGTGAGGATCGCGACGACAATGCGGGAAACGCGATCGGCAGAAGACTTCAAATCCGCTGATTCGAGCCTGAGTCTGGTTACTGGCATCTCCGGCTGAGATTCCGCGCGCGCAGTCACAGGATTCAATCCGCGTTCGCCCTAAGCTTTGACGGCGGGGTATCCTCCATCAGAGGCATGGCTCCGCCGGTGTAAGTTGGAACTCCGGTCAGCACGCCCTGGAACTCACGAAGGGGAGCTCCAACCTGCAATCCCCCTGTACCAACCTTGCATTCCCGAATTGTTCTTTCGTGATCTCCACTTCTCTTCTTCACGACAGAAATTGCCTGCCGTACTGAGCCGCTTACCTCGAAGTAGCGCATCAGGACCACGGTGTCTGCGAGGTAGCTGACTTCGGCGGCCTCGTCCACCGGATTCCCAAATATTCCATGTTGAACGAGAGTCATGATGCACGTCACTCCATTGTTGGAGAGAAAGCTCAACAGCTCGTGCACCTGGATGGGGAGAAGACGCTCCTCCGGCATCGATTGCATGTATCCATTTATCGAATCGATCACTACGAGCGAGATGTTCTCATTTTCAACCGCTGACACCACCTGGCTGGCAAACTCACCGGGTGAAAGCGCAGTCGGTTCGATCTGGTGTAAGTTCATCTGCCCGTTCTTCAGTGCATCGTCGATATGCATGCCGAGAGCTCGTGTGCGCAGCTTGAAAGTCGAAAGACGCTCATCGAACAGGTAGAACAAAACCTTTTCGCCCCGGTTGACGGCGGCAGTCGCGTATTGAGTGCACAGTACGGATTTTCCGGTTCCTGCCGCACCTGTAATCAGAAGGCTGGTTCCACAGGTGAGTCCACCGCCAAGAAGCGCATCGAGAGGCTTCGACCCGCTCTGGAGCACCAGCTTGCTGAAGTCGCCTCGCGGTTCATCATGCAGAATGCGCGGAAAAACCTGCAGTCCTCCGGTTGTAATTCGGAAATCGTGGTAGCCACCGCGAAACTGCGCGCCACGAATCTTCGTCACCTGCAGTCGACGTCGCTCAGATCCGTATTCGAGCGCAACATGCTCCAGCAAAATCACTCCGTGGGCGAGGCTGTGCAGCTGAAGGTCGTCACCGGGAGAAGTCTTGTCGTCGAGGAGAAAAACAGTTCCTTCACGACCTGAAAAGAACTGTTTCAACGCGAGAATCTGGCGGCGAAATCGAAGTGGCTCCCGCGCGAGAAGCCTCATCTCGGAAAGCGAATCGAAAACGACGCGAATGGGATTGGTAATTTCGATTTTCCTGAGAACGCTGTCCATTGTCTGTTGAAGCTCGACTTCGGCCGGATGGAACAGGGTGTAGCCTTCCTCAGTTTCCTCTGCGCGCTCGGATGCAAGCTCGAATATTTCGATTTTGTCGAGAGTCCAGCCATGCGATTCCGCTACCTGGCTCAGCTCCGCGCGGCTTTCCGAAAGTGTGACGTACAGTCCCGGCTCACCGATTCGAACGCCCTCCATCAGATACTGCAGAGCCAGCGTTGTTTTCCCGCTCCCCGGCTGACCGTCGAGCAGGTAAAGGTGATTGCGCGGCAGGCCTCCATTCAGGATCTGATCGAGCCCGGCGATGCCTGTCCGGGCAAGAACAGTGGAGGTGCCGTTGTTGTTATCGCCGTCGGAGGCACTCTCCGGGGTCTTGGAAGTCATATATAAAAGTCGATTGCTCTCCGCATGCAGCGGAGACGGTTTGAGCGGAAAAACCAGGGTTCGGCTCATTTTCGCATAAACTGTGCGAGCCGTTTTGGGTTATCATCACGCAATGGAGAACGCCCACACAGTCCTCGAAAACCTGGCGCTCGTCCTTTGTACGGCGGCCGTAACCTCATTCCTCTTCCAGCGGCTGCGGCTGCCCGTGGTTTTCGGGTACCTCGTGGCCGGAATGATCGTGGGTCCATACCTGCCGACGCCAATCGAGGCGGACGAAAGGGTACTCCAGGCACTGTCCGAGCTCGGCGTGATCCTGTTGATGTTTTCGCTGGGACTCGAGTTCCGCCTGAACAAGGTGGGGCAGATCGCAGCGACTTCCGGTCTTGCCGCGCTGCTCGAAACGAGCACGATGATGGGACTCGGCTATCTGGCAGGGTATCTGCTCGGCTTCACAATCCTCGAGAGTGTCTTCACCGGCGCGATCGTCGCGATCTCCTCGACGACGATCATCGCCCGTGCGTTCGACGAGTTCAACGTGCAGGGAAAACTGCGCGAAGTCGTGTTCGGTATCCTGATTATCGAGGACCTGATTGCGATCATCATGATCGCGCTGCTTACCGCGATAGCGACTGGGGCGGGGCTCTCTGCCTGGAGTCTTACCCTGACCGTAGTGAGACTCATCTCATTTCTCGGCGGCATCGTAATCATCGGCGTTCTTGTGGTGCCGCGGTTTGTTCGCGGAATCGTAAAGCTCGAGCGAGTCGACATCACTATCGTTGGTGCGATCGGTCTGTGCTTCGCAGCAGCGTACATTGCGTACAAGTTCGGGTACTCAGTCGCACTCGGCGCCTTCATCTGCGGTTCACTGGTGGCGGAATCGGGCGAATCAGGAAGGATCGAGCGTCTGGTTCATCCTGTTCGCGACATGTTCGTCGCGATTTTTTTCGTATCTGTTGGTTATCTGATCGATCCGCATATGGTAATCCAGCACTGGGGGAAAGTCCTGGTTCTGAGTGGAGTGGTGATTGTTGGAAAGGTTATCGCTGTAACTGCAGGAGCCTTTATAACAGGTGCGGGTCTTCGCACTTCAATTCAGACGGGAATGAGTCTCGCGCAGATCGGTGAGTTCTCGTTCATCATCGCTGCTGTCGGAATTGCTGCAGGTGCGACAAGCGGATTTCTGTATCCGGTCGCAGTATCAGTGTCTGCAGTTACCACGCTTGTAACTCCGTGGCTGATTCGTGCTGCAGAGCCGACGGCAATGTGGGTCGACAGAAAGCTGCCGAGGCCAATTCAGACATCCGTTGCGCTGTACGCTTCGTGGGTCGCGCGTATGCGATCGGCCCCAGATGAAGCAGGCCGCTCGAAAACGAAGCGCATGATCAGGCTGATCCTGCTCGATGCAATACTGCTTGCTCTCGTACTCATCGGTGCCGGTGCGGAACGCGGCCGCTTCACGACGATGTTCAGCTCGTGGACTGGAGCGTCACCTCGTACTTCGCTCATAGTCGTGCTGATCGGCGCGCTGGTGATTGCAACGCCGCTGCTTTTCGGGATTGTGAGAAGTGCGCGAATGCTCGGATTCATTCTCGCTGTTCGTGCGCTGCCTAATGCGGGAAGGCGAAAAGCTGATTTCGCCGATGCGCCAAGACGCGCGCTGGTGACGATGCTTCAGATCGGAACGCTGTTGATTGTCGGAGTGCCCATCGTTGCAGTCACTCAGCCATTCATTCCGAGGTTTCCCGGTTTTACGCTGCTCGCAATCATGGTCGTCGTACTCGGAGTCGCATTCTGGAAGAGTGCGCTGAATCTCCAGGAACATGCGCGCGCTGGTGCCGAAGTGATTGTCGCGGCGCTCACTCCTCAGGCCGCGAGTGAGGATGATGAGGAGAATCTGTACAAGACAATGGAGCACATCGCGATCATGCTTCCTGGTCTCGGTGAACCAGTGCCGGTGAAGATCACTGCGATGTCACCGGGAGTCGACCGCAGTCTTGCGGAGCTGAACATCCGCGGAAAGACAGGAGCGACAATTCTCGCGATTACTCGCCGCGGCGAGACAGGTGCAAAGGTCGTCGTCCCATCAGGAAAGGAAGTTCTGCGCGATGGTGACATTCTCGCGCTCGCTGGAACTCAGGAAGCAGTAGATGCGGCAACGGAGATACTGACAGTGTCTCGCCGCAAACCAAGAGCTGTTGTAGAGCAACCAGCTGCAGAAACTCTTTCCGGCGAATAGTCAGGTCCTTAAGAAACTATTGAAGACTCCGTCACTCCGTGTCAGGGTCTTCAATAGTTTCCCAACAAAAGCTACTGGATGATGATTGCACCAGTCCTTTGCTCGACCGGAATCTCCGCAGCCCTCTGACTATCCCACCATGCGTGTGCACGCTCCTGAGTCCACGGCATTGCAACACGGCATTTTCGGAGAAGCTCTACGAGCGCGGCAGCATCTGACGGCCGATCAGCCGGATCCTTCGACAGACAACGCATCACGATCTCCTCGAAATCGCGCGGAACAGGCTGCGGAGATTTGAGCGACGGCGGAACGGGCGCGCTCGTCAGGTGCTGCATCATCATCATTGTTGGATTCGCTGCCTTGAACACTGTCTGACCAGTCAACAGCCAGTATGCAACGCAGCCGAGTGCGTATACATCGGATGCCGGCCCAACAGTGCCGATGCCGCTGACTGATTCGGGCGCCATGTAGGATGGAGTTCCGCTCACAGAACCTGCCTGCGTGATGTCGAGATCGGTGTTCTTGTGATCCTGCTTCACAAGTCCAAAGTCGAGAACCTTCACGTAATCGACTTTGAGTCCCATTCTGCAGGCGACAATGTTGGAAGGTTTTACATCGCGATGGACCAGTCCCGCGAGATGCGCTTCCCCCAGTGAATCGCACGCCTGAATGATGAGATGTATGACACGCTCGGGCGGAAGCGGCCCGTGTTTCTGAACGAGGTCCTGAAAGTCGATCCCGTCCAGCAGCTCCATCACATAGTAGAACGTCCCATCCTCGGCGACTCCGTAGTCGTACAACTCTATAGTATGCGGAGACCTCAGGGTCGCGGCCGCTTCTGCTTCGCGCCTGAAGCGTTCGATGACAACCCGGTTCTCATCGGGAGTGCTCCCGCGAAGTGCTGCTGGAGAGATGAGCTTCACGGCGGCTGGTCTGGCGAGCAGGCGATGCTTCGCGCGATAAACCTCTCCCATTCCGCCTTTACCCAGCAGATCCTCGAGCTGATACGAGCCGAGCTCGCGCGCCCTGGTGACCTGCTTGCCGAGAGAGCGGATGACATTCGCGGGAATCACGGCGAGCACTGCGCAGACATAACCCGGCAGAATCAGCCAGAGCAGAATGAACCAGTTCGCATCAGCGACTGGATGAATTGAGAGTCCGTAAAAGATTCCGAGCGGAATCGTAGTCGCAGCGGCCAGTGCAGCGGCAAGTGTCTTTCGCGGGGACGACGGAGCGATCGCAGGCCAGAGAACAATCGTTACGCAAACCCACGAAACAGCCTGGGCATCATGGCGGGGGAACCATTCTGTGATCAGGCTGATGATGAGCGCATTGAAAACCTCAAATACAAGTCCGAGGTCAAGGACGAGCTCGGCGCGATGTTTCATGCGCGAGGCGAAGAACGCCATTGCGACTGAGCTGAAAAGTCCGATGAGTGTGAGGACTGTCTGTCGTGGCGCCCAGAGGCGCTCGAGCATGGGGGTGCCGTAAGCGAAGCGTGCAATGCCTTCGTTCATGACGACCACAAAGAGCCACGTCGCAATGAAAACGATCGCGGCAATTTTTACGCGTTCCCTCGCACGATCGATGATGTCTTTAGGCAGAGGGGTGCTGCCGGACGTCAGAAATCCGCCGGCGGTCGAGCCGGTGGGTGTATTCATCGTGATGTTGGCGTCCTGGGTCACGGGACTAATCTGAGGCTAACTGTTCGGTGATTGTAAGGTCTGTGGCGCGGCGCCCGTCGGAGTTCAATATTGTACGCGATCAGCCGGGGCCTGGATGCTCCGGTCACGCCGTATTTCCCCCATCAGGTCTCCTTATGAAAGCACACACCACGTCGACGTGTCTCGCAATTGCGGCCGCGCTCGTGGCCACTGGTTGCGCGCAGGCTTCTGCAAAGCAGACGCAGGCGCCGGCACCAGCGGGCCCGGGTGCATCCGCTCAGACCAGCGCCGGTGCAAAACCGGCCGCACCTGGCGGTGGAGCACCCGCTGGAGCAGAAAAGAAATCTCTCGCCAGCGTCGTGAAGCCAATGAGAAAGACTGATGGACTCTTCGCGATCTATCAGGATACGATCAACGGGTCGCTCATGATGAGCGTCACGAAGGACAAGATCGGAAAGGAGTTCATCTACTTCACGCATGTCGTCGATGCACCGGTTGCTGCCGGCGCATTCCGTGGTGCGTTCGGAACGAACAACGTCTTTACCGTTCGCAAAGCATTCAACAAGCTCGAGTTCGTCACGCAGAATCCGAGTTTCTGGTTCGACAAGGAGCACGCGCTCTCTCGTGCGGCGTCGGCGAACATCAGCCCCGCAGTGGTTGCGGTTCAGGAGATCGTTGCTGAAGACAGCGCGAATTATCTGATCAAGGCTGACGACCTGTTCATGACCGAGGCTTTCACCCAGGTGAAGCCAACGCCGAATCCGCAGGCGCCTCCGGGATCGCAGTTCAATCTTGGCGCATTGAGCAAGTCGAAGACGCGCGTCGAGCGAGTGAAGAACTATCCCGCGAACACTGACATCACCGTCGACTACGTGTACGAGAATCCGTCGCCTCTGAATCGTGGCGGAGCTGACATCACTGATGCGCGCAACGTGACAATCGTCGTTCAGCATTCGCTCATCGAAATGCCGAAGGACGATTACTCACCGCGTCTCGATGACCCGCGCGTTGGCTACTTCTCGCAGGAGATCACCGACATGGTCTCTACGAGCGCCGCACCGTATCACGACTTCATCAATCGCTGGAAGCTCGTGAAGAAGGATCCGAACGCCGCCGTGTCGGAGCCAGTAGAGCCGATCACGTGGTGGATCGAGAACACGACTCCTGTTGAGTTCCGCGACGCGATCTACAAGGCCGCGATGCTCTGGAACGGTCCGTTCGAGGCCGCCGGATTCAAGAACGCGGTAGTCGTCAAAGTTCAGCCCGACAATGCAGACTGGGATGCAGGGGACATTCGTTACAACGTCCTTCGCTGGACCTCGTCACCGAATCCCCCATTTGGTGGATACGGGCCGAGCTTCGTGAATCCGCGCACAGGCCAGATCATCGGCGCGGACATCATGCTCGAGTACATCTTCGTCACGAACCGCGTGCGACAGGAGAAGGCATTCGCAACGGCGGGAATGAACATCGAGATGGAAGATCCCGAGAATGCTGACGCGACCGGCAGACGCTGTGAGTATGCCGATCAGCTTCAGCTCAATGTGATGACGGGCATGCAGGCGCTCGTAGCACGAGGTGCATCGCAGATCGAGATGCATGACTACATCAACCAGGCGATCACTGGTCTCATCCTTCATGAAATGGGTCACACAATGGGACTCAATCACAACATGAAGGCGAGCCAGATGCTTTCACCGAAGGAGATCAACGATCGCGCGATCACAGGCAGCAAGGGCGTCATGGGATCGGTGATGGACTACGAGATCGTGAACCTTGCGAAGAAGGGACAGCAGCAGGGCGATTACTTCTCGAGCCGCCCGGGCCCGTATGACTACTGGGCGATTCAGTATGGATACACTCCGTCGCTCGCAGATCCTGCAGCAGAAAAGGCGAGAGTGGATGCGCTGCTCGCAAAGTCCACTGAGCCCGGAATGGCATTTGGAAACGATGCCGACGATATGCGCTCACCCGGCGGCGGTATCGATCCGCGCGTGAACGTGAATGACATGACCAGCGATGCAATCGGCTACATGTCCGACCGCTTCGATGTGATCAACGATCTCATGGGCACGCTGCAGAAACGCTACACAACCCCTGGTCAGTCGTATCACGAGATGCGTAATGCCTATCTCGTTCTCACCGGCCAGCTGAACTCATCAGCAACGGTGATCTCGCGCTATGTCGGCGGTGTGTATGTCGATCGTGCATTCGCAGGTCAGCCGGGTGCGACGAAGCCGTTCACACCGGTAAGCCGCGCGGATCAGAAGCGCGCAATGGCATCGCTCACGAAAAATGTGTTCGCGCCAACGGCGTTCAGCTCACCTGCGGGTCTCTATGCGTACCTGCAGATGCAGCGTCGCGGCTTCGATTTCTTCGGAACGCCGGAAGATCCGAAGATTCACGATCGCGTGCTGACAACGCAGAAGAATGTTCTCAATCATCTGCTCAATCCGCGCGTGATGACCCGCATCACCGATTCACGCATGTACGGCAACGAGTATCCGCTCGCGGAAGTAATGAGCGATCTCACGTCGGCAATTTTTGATGCAGACCTGAGCGGCAACGTGAACACATTCCGCCAGAATCTGCAGATGGAGTATGTGAACCGCCTTGCGGCGATCATCTCTCCACCGACAAAGGCGAACTACGATTATCCATCGCAATCCGCCGCGCTCGCGTCACTCCGTTCGATTCAGTCCAGGCTTTCGGGCAAGGCGGGAGCGAATGCTGAGACGATGGCGCACACCAAGAACGTACTCTTTACTATACAGAAGGCGCTTAAGACAGATTGAAGGTCAACTCCAGACTTGAGGTGACAGACGGAAGGTGAGAGATGCCAGGTCGAACGTCGGAACTGGCATCTCTCACCTTCAGTCTGTCACCTCAAGTCTGGAGTTGAATCTAGTTTTATGTCCGGGCCGCAATCTTCCTTAACGCCTGAACCGCGGCGACGGTCTCCTTAGCAGGCAGCGCTCCTCGCATTACCTGCGCTACCAGCTTGTCATCTCGATCGTACAGATCATTCCCGAAGTAAAGCTGCCCCTCCCGCATGTATGCAGTTCCGTAAGTGATGAACACGGGAATCTTCTGCGGAACTTTTACGCTGTTGTTGTCGCTGCCGTGCATCGCAGCATCGACTTTGGCTGCGTCCCAGCCAAGGACCCATTGCGCGAGCTCAGCCGGCTTTTCGACACGAATGCACCCGTGGCTGAATGCGCGCACATCCTTTTCGAACAGCTCGTGATTGGGTGTGTCGTGCAGATAGATGTTGAAGTCGTTGGGGAAAAGGAATTTCACCAGCCCGAGAGCATTCTTGTCTCCCGGCTTCTGTCTTACGCGAGTTTCACCATTCTCCTGATACAGCTCATAATTGTTTGCAGCGAGATAACCTGAGCTCATCTTCGGGAAGATTTCTTTCGCGGCGATGTCTGGCGTAACGTTCCAGTACGGTCTGAAGACGACAGTCTCCATCACGTCGGAAAACACGGGAGTTGCCTTGTCCTCGTAGTCCTGCCCGACGATCACCTTCATGTCGAGCGCCTTCTCTCCGTGATCGTACGCTGTGAGCGTGAAAGCAGGAACGTTTACGTAGATGTAGCGCAAGCCAAAATTCCTTGGCAGCCAGCGCAGTCTCTCGAGGTTCGCGGCAATCTGCGCTGCGCGATATGCAGCGGACTGATTGAGCGCATCGAGTGTCTCTTTGCCCAACATGCTGTCGACTGCGATTGCGTGATGTGCCTGAAAGTTTGCGACAGCTCCGGCAAGGGTCGCGTCGTACACGGTGTTAGCCGACGCATTCTGCGCATCCTGCGCAGGCAGATATCCTTCGGCTGCAAGACGCTGCCTCAGTGCACTCACTCTCGCGGCCGACATTCGCTCACCAGGTTTTGCTGATTCGCCTTCGGGAACGCCCGACCATCCACCTTTGATCACGAGCTGCTGATACTGATCCAGTGATTTGCGCAGTCCCGCATAGTCAGGGTCCTGCGGGCGCATCGAGGCCAGCGATTTGTCCAGGGCCGAGACCCTGATCGCGCGGACGAGTGCAGAGTCTACGTCTTCATCGAGCGGATTGATGTGCCAGTTCTGCGCGACCGACTTCGGGTCCACCTGTCCCGTGAGATAATCTTCGCCGAGTGCCGCGAACGATGCGGTGAGAATGATGTCGGCGTCGGCAAGCTGTTCCGCCGTCGGCTTGCTTTGCTCGACAATCGCAATCGCCTGAGCGATCGATGACACAGGATATGCGTCGATGCGCATTCCATCCTGCTCTGTCTGAAGTACTGCGTTCGCGAGTGCGAAGACACGATCGCCGTGGAATCCGTTGGGATCGAGCCACAGCGGATTTCCGCCGTAAACCTTATAGAGTCTTTTGGTGTGGCCCCACTGGTCATCATCGATCTTGGGAGGCGGAGCACCTTCGAGCTTTCGCTTTACCGACGCTTCGATTTCCGTCACTGGCACGCCCATTACCGACGTCAGCTTTGCCGGTGCCCATGGTGCGTCCTCCTTCGGGGCTTTTACTGTATTCTTATCCCCTGAGCACCCGCTGGCGGCCAGGCCTAAGAGCGCTGCTGAAAGGAAAGTCTTGAATGTGATTGTTCTCGTCATGTTGCTGACTATTGGCGAGAAACGGGCCAGTCACTGCACCCGTAGTATTACAATTCCCAAACCCTGCAGTGCTTGTATGTGTCGAATCATGACTGCACTATGCGATTGTAGAACAACGGAATGACTTGATGACTTCTCTTCGTGAGGAGCTGCAGGCCAGGCTGAGCGGATCCTACACCCTGGGAAGAGAGCTTTCCGGAGGTGGCATGTCGCGCGTCTTCGTGGCTGAAGACGCATCGCTCGGACGCACCGTAGTCATCAAGGTTCTTGCACCCGAGCTCGCCGCATCGATTAACGCGGAGCGATTCAAGCGAGAGATAATGCTCGCTGCGCAGCTTCAGCACCCGCATATCGTTCCCGTGCTCGCCGCCGGAATCGCAGACGATCTGCCGTACTTCGTGATGCCTTTTGTTGTCGGCGAAGCACTGCGAAATCGACTGCTGGGTGAAACCGGTCTCTCCCTTGTAGAGACTGTATCAGTTCTGCGCGATGTTGCAAAGGCACTCGCGTTCGCGCACGCGCAAGGCGTCGTTCATCGAGACATCAAGCCTGACAATGTTCTGCTCGCAGGCGGAAGCGCTGTCGTAACCGACTTCGGAATCGCGAAGGCCATTTCCTCCGCCGCCGTTGCAGCACCAGGTGGAACACTCACGCAGGTAGGAACGTCGCTCGGCACACCTGCATACATGTCGCCCGAACAGGCTGCCGGTGACCCTAATGCCGATGCTCGCTCGGATTTCTATTCGTTCGGCGTGATGGCGTATGAAATGTTGTGCGGGAGAACGCCTTTCCATGATCGCGCACCCCATGCTCTGATCATGGCGCATATCGCTGAGCCGCCTGAGCCAATCGAGCGGCTCGTACCTGCCGTCCCTCCACAGCTGGCGCATCTCGTGATGCGATGTCTGTCCAAGAATCCGACGGATCGACCGCTGAATGCGAAGGAGATTCTCGAAGATCTCGACGATATCGATCTGTCGGGACAGCGCGTGAGATCAGGCCCGACTGCAGTACCTGCCGGTGCGGCGGTTACGTCCATGCAGGAAACGCGGATCGACACCGGACCGCATGCATATGCCGATGGGACTGTACTCGTGGACACTCCGGCGATCACGCCGAAGAAATCGCGCTCGCGATCGCTCGCGATCATCACGGGAGTCGCAGTTGCGGTAATTGCGCTCGGGTTCGCCGGCATGAGACTCCTCAACCGTCAAAGTGCAGCGGCACTCGATGAACAGTCGCTCGCTGTGCTGCCGTTCCGTGTCGCGTCAGCCGATCCTTCGCATCACTACCTGCGTGAAGGCATGGTCGACTTGATCGCCGCAAAACTTTCCGGTGAAGATCTGCGTGCACTCGAGCCGCGCACGATGCTGGACGCATGGCACAAGGCTGGAGGAACCGAGTCGGAAGATCTTTCACGCGAAGCATCTCTGCAGCTTGCGCGTCAGCTGAAAGCTGGCAAGGCGCTGCTTGGAGATGTTGTGGGAACGCCGAATCGACTGGTTCTTACGGTATCGCTCCTTGGAGTACGAAAGGGCGATCAGATAACTCGTATAAGCGTGGAAGGGCCGCCTGACAGTCTCGGCTCTCTCGTCAATCAGATCGCGACGCAGCTCCTCACTCAGACATCGGGAGAAGCTGCGACGCGCATGACGAACCTCACCAGCACGTCACTGCCCGCGCTTCGCGCTTATCTGGACGGACAGGCGCGGCTCAGGCGCGGCGATGCAGTCAATGCAGCGAAAGATTTCGATCGTGCGCTCAAGGAAGATTCAACTTTCGCGCTTGCAGGACTGGGATTGCGACTCGCAACGGGATGGTATGGCGACGCGCCACTGGGAAATCGCGGGATCGAGATCGCCATGCGTGAGAAAGCGCGTTTGAGTCCGCGAGATCAGTCTCTTCTGGTTGCTCTTGCCGGACCCAATTATCCCGGTGTCTCATCGAACCTCGATGTCTTCAAGGCGCGTGAGCGCTATCTCTCGTTTGCGCCCGACAATGCGGAAGCATGGTACCTCCTCGCTGATCAGATCTTCCACTATGGCTCCGCCATAGGCATCCCCAACTGGGAAGAGCGGTCGCTTGCGGGATTCAAGAAAGCGATGGAGCTCGACTCCACTTATCTGCCGGGCTATACGCACGCGATGCCGCTCGCACCCTCGATGGGCGACACAGCATTTCTTGCTCGCGCCTTGAAGCTCAGATCAGCGGCGGATACAGCTGCTTACTGGCGTGTTCTCAACGACTGGTATCTCGCTGCACGACGCGGAGACAGCGCCGAAGCGGAAAAGATCTTCACGAGACTCGGACCAAGGCCGGAAAACAACCTGACTGCAATCGTTCGTCATGTGTTGTTTGACGGAACCGGTGCAGCTCAGGCGAAAGAAGCAGTCGATCGGTTCATTGCTCTCTCTCCGACGGATGCTGACAAACGCGCGCGGTCGCGCTTTGCTCATGATGTGATGCTGGATCTGGGCAGACCGGGCGATGCAATGAAGTACCTGAATGCATCGAAGGACAGTGCGCTCGATTTGAATGCACTCATTATTGCTGTGCGGGATGCAACGATGGGAGAGATCCCTCAGCAGCAGGCATCCGAGGCGGCGAAGATTCTCACGCAGTACGAAGCCAAACCCGACGCACCCGATTCGGCGGGCAGAGCAATTCAGCGCGCACTGGTGAGAGTGATGGAGCCGTGGCGCATCGCGCACGGTGATACGAGCAGGACGCGTCGTTCCATTCAGCGTATGCGCCTGTTCGCGAAGGATGCGCCGAATTCGGCCGTCACTGCAGAGCTCGAGACAGCTTTCATCGAGATGCTGTATGCGGATGCTTCTCGCTCACCGAATCTTCGCCAGTCGGCTGAGAAAGTCGACTCGCTTATTCTCGCGCTGGATGTATCCGACCTTTCGAGAGCGCCCACGTCGCGGCTCGCGCAGCAGACGATTTTTGGAGCCCGGGTGTTCGAGAAGCTGGGCGACATTTCGCGCGCAAACACTCTTGTTGGGCGCTATGTAGTCTGGTCTACGGAATCCATGCCCTATCTTGGGCTGCAGCTGCGGGAGCAGGGCCGCATTGCTGCACTTGCCGGAGATAAAAAGCGGGCAATTCGCGCATACGAGCACTACCTGGGCATGCGGGCAACTGCGGAGCCTGCACTGAAACCGCAGATCGATTCTGTGCGGCGCGAGTTAGCTCAGGTGAAAGGCAGGTAAGAGCCAGCTTTTCACAATTTCAGCACAGAAATACTGTTGTCCGAATACTCCGGGCAGCGGAGCTTTCATTCGATGACAACCGGACGGTCTCCCCTTCATTTGAGATGGCCGCTGCTCGTGCTCATGGCGAGCATCGGGCTGACTGCAATCGCAGCGTTCGATGCGCAGCGCGCTGTGAGGGGACAGAACGCGGTGGTCAATCGCGCAGTGCGCGAATTCTCGAGCTTTGCAGCGTGGAGCTACAGCGAGCATCTCACGCAGCAGCTTTCCGGATCAGCGGTAGAGGTTGTAGGCGCGGTGAATCATGGCGGAAACATGCACACCAATCCGCATGTGCCCGATGCGAACGAGCTGATTCATTATCTCCCGAATGATCTCGAGTGCGATTGTCATCGCACCAGGGCAGGCCCGTCTCCCGCTGCGTTTTTCGGATTCAAGCTTGGCACTTCGGATGTTGGAGTGGCTGAGAACAGATACTCCGTGCCGACAGAAGGCTGGCGTGCGCTGCCAATGCCGGACACGCACATGACGAGAGACATGATGGTGATGGATCGTCACGATCCTGCAGACCGGTGGATTGCTGACACGCTCAACTATCGCGCGCGATCGGTAAAGCGGGACGAGCATGGATATGGAATTCTTCTCGCGCGACATGAAGGCCGCACCGTTCCGATCACGTTCACGCTGATGCCCACTGAGTGGGGCGACACGATGGTGTACGGAGTCGAATACACTCCCGATGCATTCAAAGGCGTCCTTGCGGATGTGCTCGACGGAAAAGGATTGCTGCCCGCGACCTTCACAAAAGGCGCGCGCAATCGCGATGTAGTTGCGATTCGCGTTGTCGATCCGACAGGCGGCATCGTGTATGAATCCGTGCCAGGAGTGAACTCGCCTGCATTCACTGAGCTCACGCTTCCTCCCGAGTACGGCGCACTCAAGCTGCACGTGATGATTCGTCCGGAACAGGCAAGCAATCTCATCATTGGCGGTGTTCCGAGATCAAAGCTTCCATTCCTGCTGGGTCTTCTGGCGCTGGCAGCAATCATGTCGTTCGTGTCGGTGGTTCAGATCAGACGCGAAACTGAAATCGCAGGAATGCGTGCGGATTTTGTTTCGAGCATCTCGCACGAGCTTCGAACTCCGCTCGCGCAGATAAAGCTCTACATCGAGACGCTCAGAACGGGCCGCGCTTCGACTCCGGAGCAGCGCGATTGGTCGCTTTCCCATATCGACAGGGAAACAACGCGACTTGGCAACCTCGTGGAAAACGTTCTTCGATTCTCGAGGCTTGGCCGCGCCGATTCAGCGGCATCGCACTCGGTGGATCTCGCCGATGAAGTCGAAAAGATCGTCGATGAGTTCCGTCCGCTTGCTGCATCCAGAAAAGCTTCAATCGAGGTCAACATTGCTGACCGTCCTCTGGTGAGAATCAAATCGGAAAATATCCGGCATGTTGTCGTCAATCTGCTCGACAATGCAGTGAAGTATGGACCGGTGGGACAGACAGTCGCTGTGGATGTGAGAATGACCGGCGACCACGCACAGGTTGCAGTGTCGGACGAAGGGAGTGGTGTCCCTGCAGGAGATCGCGACTCGATCTGGCGTCCATTCGCTCGCGCGAAGACCGCAACTGATGCAGCCGGGAGCGGAATCGGTCTGACAATCGTGCGTGACGTGGTTGCCCAGAACGGTGGGAAAGCTTGGGTGGAGAGTGCATCGGGCGGGGGAGCGCGGTTTGTAATTTCGGTTCCCGCGAGCGGCCACTCGGCCCCGAGCCCGGTCGAGGACGAAAAGGAACACGTAACGGTCGGCTGATGAGCTCACGAATTCTGCTCGTCGAAGACAATGCAGATCTTGCTGAAGGAATTGAATACAACCTTCGGCTCGAGGGCTACGATGTTCGCGTCGCCGATAACGGCCGAATCGCCGTAGATGAGGCGAAGGCATGGAAGCCCGACCTGGTGCTGCTCGATCTGATGCTTCCGGAAATGGATGGGTATCAGGTGCTTCGGCACATCCGGCAGGGCGATCGTCATGTGCCTGTGATAATTCTCTCCGCGCGCGGCGAAGAGGCCGACAAGGTTCGTGGATTCAAGCTCGACGCTGATCAGTATGTCACGAAACCATTCAGCATCGTCGAGCTTCTCGAGCGGATTGCTGCACTTCTTCGTCGCAGCGCCCGTCCGAAGGACGAGCCACAGGTCTCACGAATGGCATTTGGCGAAGTCGACATCGACCTCGCCGCAC
The DNA here is from genome assembly GCA_046732835.1 of Gemmatimonadota bacterium. Taxonomy (GTDB): domain Bacteria; phylum Gemmatimonadota; class Gemmatimonadetes; order Gemmatimonadales; family Gemmatimonadaceae; genus UBA4720. The sequence goes on from JBKPNY010000294.1 coordinate 17,944, forward strand.
GGACGGTGAGACGAAATGGCGAACCGTGCGCGCTCACTCCGAAAGCTTATGAGCTTCTGCTCGCTCTAGTGAAACGCAATGGCGCAGTTGCCGGACGCAATGAGCTTCTCAAGGAAGTATGGGGTTACGGCGCCTTTATCATGACCCGCACCGTCGACACCCATATCGCCGAGCTTCGGCGCAAACTCGAGTCGAATCCTGCGGAGCCGAAGCACATCGTCACTGTTTGGAAGGTTGGCTACCGATTCGCGAGATAGTTTGTTGTTGAGTCCGATGTCATTGTCCGATGAAAGTTTGCACGATTTTGTAAGACAATGAGAAATACGGGAAGCCCAGGGAGCACGGACACTCACGGACACAAACGGTCTAACAACAGAACGCCACAATGTTTTTGTGGTTTCAAAACCAAACTAAAAAGGTTTTTCCGTAGTTGGTCCGTGTAGTGTCCGTGAGTGTCCGTGCTCCCTGGGCTTCCCGTATTTCTCATTGTCTCATTGTCTCACAAAACTCTAATGCCTTCCCGTGGGAAACCCTGAATAGCAGCAACACGCTTTGGTATTCACAATTCCAGCACAATCTCAGCACTGAACCGTAATCCATTCCGAGGCGCATGACCGTACTGTTCGGTCAACGCTCACTCACGGAGTCTCGAATGGCCTACCACTTCTCCAATCGGCGCGCGCTGACAGCAGCATGCGCCGTTGTCATTTCAGCATTTCTACCTGTCAAGTCGCGGGCACAGGACTCGAACGCACGCGCGAAGATTCTCGTAACGAGCGACTGGCTCGCCAGGCATCTCGAGGATCGCAACCTTGTGCTTCTTCACGTTGGCGAAGAAGCCGAGTACAACAAGGAGCATTTGCCAGGCGCGCGTTTCGTGCGTCTCGATGACATCGCAGACTCGGATCACGAAACCCCGGGTGGACTCATGCTCCAGGTTCCTGCGGCAGACAAGCTTCGGGAGAAGCTTGCCAACCTTGGCATCTCCGACGACTCACGCGTCGTCGTTTACTATGGCAATGACTGGGTCACGCCATCGACTCGCGTGATCTTCACTCTCGATTACGCTGGACTTGGCAATCAGAGCTCCCTGCTCGATGGCGGAATGCAGGCCTGGAAGAAAGAGGGCAAGACTGTGACTGCTGCGCCGACTGAGCTCAGGAAAGGCTCACTCTCGGCTCTCAAGATCAAGCCGATCGTAGTGGATGCCGAATATGTGAAATCCAACATCGGCAAGCCGGGCATCTCTGTTGTCGATGGGCGGTCGTCATCTTTCTACGACGGTGTGCAAACCGGTGGCGGCGGACGCGGGCCGAAACACAAAACCGGACACATCGCTGGAGCGAAGAGTGTACCGTTCACGGAGATCACTGATGCGTCGCTAAAGCTGAAAACGCCTGCGGAGCTCGAGGCGATCTTTACGAAAGCCGGAGTAAAGCCAGGCGACACAGTCGTCGGCTACTGCCACATCGGCCAGCAGGCGACAGGAATGTTGTTTGCCGCTCGCTCGCTTGGACACAAAGTGCTGCTGTATGACGGATCGTTCGAGGACTGGTCCGCGCACGAGGGTTACCCGGTAGAAGCGGGAGCAGCAAAGCAGTGAGTGCAAAGCCGTACTCGAATCCGTACCTCGCCGGTATCGGCCTTGGTCTCGTGCTGTTGTCGGCATTCGTGATCATGGGGCGGGGACTCGGTGCTTCAGGGGCGTTCGCAAGCAGCGCTGCAGCAGTTGCTGCCGTTGCAGCGCCGAAGAGCGCAAGCGCGAACGATTATTTCGCGAGATACCTGACGGCGTCGGGCTCACCGCGAATCGACTGGCTCGTTGTCGAGCTAATCGGCGTGGTGATCGGCGGATTCGTGTCGGCTTTGCTCGCAGGCAGACTTCGCCGTGAAATTGAAAAAGGTCCGCGTATCTCCGACGGCGCGCGGCTTCGCCTTGCATTCATCGGTGGCGCAGTGATGGGAGTGGGTGCGGTGCTCGCGCGCGGATGCACGAGCGGGCAGGCGCTCACCGGAGGTGCGCTGCTGAGTGTCGGCAGCTGGATCTTTATCGGCGCCGCATTCACTGCTGCTTATGCAGCTGCACCACTTCTGAGGAAAGCCTGGATATGATCGCGCCATTCTTTGAGAACGGTGCGTTCGGCGAGACTGCATCACTCGCGGTGGCACTCGTGATCGGAATCGCGTTCGGATGGTTTCTCGAGCGCAGCGGGATGGGAAGCGCGCGCAAGCTCGCGGGGCAGTTCTATCTTCGCGACATGACTGTGTTCAAGGTGATGTTCACTGCGATCATCACTGCGATGCTGGGAGTTTTCTGGCTCGGTTGGGCGGGTGTACTCGATCTCGACAAAGTATTTGTTCCTGAGACGTGGATTCTCCCTCAGCTCGCAGGCGGAGTGGTTTTCGGAATCGGCTTCGCGATCTCAGGCCTTTGTCCCGGAACTTCCTGCGTTGCCGCTGCAACTGGCCGCATCGATGGACTTGCAGTTGTTGCAGGAATGTTTGCGGGTGTCCTCGGCACAGGATTGCTGTTCACGCAATTTCAGGCGTTCTACGTCAGCACGCCGCGCGGAGTGTTCACGCTTCCGCAGCTATTCGATGTCAATCAGGGCACAATCGTGTTCGCTGTTGTGCTGATTGCATTCGGGGGGTTCAAGGTCGCTGAATTGATCGAGCAGCGATCAGCCCGGGTAAGGACAGAATGAAAGTTCTTTCTCTTCGCGCTCTCGCAATCGTGGCCATCTCGCTTGGTGCACTCGCAGCGTTTGCAGGATCTCCGCGCAGGGTCGCGACTTCATCACTCGATATCGCTGCGCTTGCACGTGATGTTCAGACAGAAGCTGATCATGTCACCGCGATCGAGCTTGCGGGATGGATCAGAGATCGCAAACCGAATTTGAGAATCATCGACATTCGCGATTCAGCGGAGTTCGAGGAATATCACGTTCCGCAGGCAGAGCGCCTTCCAATCGAAGCAGTAGTGACAACTTCGTTCAAGCCGGGTGAGACGATTGTTCTTTACTCCGGCGGAGGCGCACACGCCGCCCAGGCGTGGGTTCTTCTGCGAGCCCGCGGCGTCAAGGATGTCTTCTTTCTTCGCGGAGGTGTTGCAGAATGGCTCGACGAAGTCATGGATGCGCGAATCCCAGTCAATGCTTCTGGAACAGCGCGTGAACAAGCGGACAGCATTGCCGCATTGAGCAGGTATTTCGGCGGGGTTCCGCGGGAGGTCGACTCGGTTGTGCCTATTCAGTCTTTCAAGGCGAAGACGGCACGAGTCAGAGGCCGGGGATGCTGAGTGCGGCTCGGTCGATCATCCATGATGATGGAGGCGTGTTCGAGGAGCTCCGTTCTCGCGAATACTCGCGTCTCGATGCGGACAATCACGCGTATCTCGATTTTACGGGAAGTGCACTCTATGCAGAAAGGCAGATCACTGCGCACGCTGAAAGACTAAAGCGCTCTGTCCTGGGCAATCCACATTCGGAGAACGGGCCGTCTCTCGTCAGCACCGCAATGATCAATGAAGCAAAAGCAGCTATTCTCAGATTCCTCGATGCGTCTCCTGACGACTATGTCGTGTGCTTTACTGCCAACACCAGTGCAGCAATAAAGCTTGTAGCGGAGAGCTATCCTTTCAGCAGGACAGAAGGCCTTGTGCTGTCGAGTGACAATCACAACTCGATGAACGGCATCCGCGAATTTGCAAGCGCAAAGGATGCTCCCATTCGTTATGTCCCGCTCGATGATGAGCTTCGACTCGCATCCCCCCTTAGCGCGTTACGCACGTTTGCAGGCGGCGGACTGTTTGGTTTTCCTGCTCAGTCAAACTTTTCCGGTGTTAAGCATCCTTTGTCGCTCATCTCAGATGCGCGGAGACTTGGCTATACAGTTCTTCTCGATGCAGCAGCATTTCTTCCCGCCAATCGGCTGAGTCTCAGGCGATATCCCGCGGATTTCGTCGCGCTTTCGATCTACAAGATCACAGGATTCCCAACAGGAGTTGGCGCGCTTGTGGCGCGTCGCGAAAGTCTCGCCCGCCTCAGAAGGCCATGGTTCGCAGGCGGTACAGTAGAGTACGCATCGGTTCAACACGGAACTCACCTGCTGATCGATCGGGATGGTGAAAGCTTCGAGGATGGTACTCCAGCATTCATCGACATCGCTGCTGTAGCCGACGGATTGTCGTTCATCGAGGAGATTGGAGTTGAAGAAATATGTGCGCATGTATCGACACACCGCGCACGGTTCGTAACTCAGCTTGCAAGTCTTGGAACAAAATCAGGTGGACCGCTTGCAGTGATCTATGGCCCGCGACACCCACATGGCTGCGGAGCAACCGTCGCTTTCAACCTGATGTCGGCCGATGGAACGCCAATTCCTTTCACCAGTGTAGTCGAGCGCGCGCGAAATGAAGGCGTGTCGCTGCGTGGCGGATGCTTCTGCAATCCAGGCGCATCAGAAGCTGCATTTGGCTTTCCGGCCGACCGGACGGCGCGCTGTCTCAAACGCGCTGACGCTGATGGATTCAGCGTTGAAACGTTCGCCGAGTGTCTTGGATCCGACATAGCTGTCGGCGCTGTACGCGCGTCGATGGGCATCGCCACGAACGATCGGGACCTGGGTCGAGCTATCTCGGTAATTCGATCGTTCGCTTAGTCCGCTTACAAATCTTTAACAACAGTCTTCG
>JBKPNY010000295.1:0-2327 GCA_046732835.1 Gemmatimonadota bacterium
ATCGCCATCGACTTTTCATGCGGTTTCCAATCAGACCGGTTCAGCGGCACACGCTCGAGCGTCTTACGCGTGTTCGCCATTTCGTGATCAAACTCGGGCAGTAATGATTCACTTAAAGCCATTTTGGTTCTCCGTTGCTACAGGGTTATTGAGTCAAGGCGTTTGTACAACGCCGAAAGCACGCACAGGAAATGTTCCCATGCCCTTTACTTTTACCGGAACCGCAAAAAATCTAAAACCACCATCGGGTAACTGATCGAGACCGCACAGGTGTTCCACGATCGGCACGTTTGCGTTCAAGAGAACCGAATGCGCCGGACGTTCAAGGTCTTTGGTGTCGTCGATGTTGTAGGAGTCAATGCCGACTAGTACCGCTCCCGACGCTACCAGGTGTTCCGTGGCTGTCCTGGTCAGGTAAGGATGTGTGCCGTCGTAATAGTTGGTTGTGCGCCAGTATCTGTCCCAACCGGTGTCGAACAAAACAGCCTTTCCACGCAGGTCGAGACCGGCCAACGCCTCGACCGATATCGCGCGCTCTCCCTTCCGGCAACGGACGACTTGTGCATCTAAATTCGCCAGCGAGGTTAGATCAAGTTCTGATAAATCTTTCCCGTTAGCATACCGGTGAAAGGGGCTATCGAGATAGGTGCCGGTGTTAGCGACCATCTCAATTTTACCGATTTGAAATGCCGTGCCTGGAGCGTAAACCTGCTGAGCGGCGCTTCGCGATAAATGATCGGAAATGACGGGCGCCGGCAAACCTTGATAGGTGATCATTCCGTCCTCAACCGTATGGCTGACATCAATCAACTTGTAATCGCTCGACAAGAAATGCGCTCTCCTTTGTAACGATCAAGAATTCTTTTTCAGCACCATCACTTGAAAGAAACTGGACATGCCGTCTGGCAAAATCATTTCACGCGCCTGGTGGCTGAGTCTTAGCCGTTGTGATTCGCTTACTGCCATTGCAGTTTCGGCCCCCAACTGTTCGAGGAAACCGCGGGCAAGGAGGAACTGATCCTGCTGTGCGAATTCAAGCAACTCGAAGCCTAGTTTCTCAGCGATTGATTTCACCACCGACCAGTTTACCGTGGACGTCAGATCGTGTTCACCCGGGTTTACCAGAAGATCGTCGACGAATTCATGTTGCCGGAACCCTCGCAGCGTACCATGTACGTTGGCGGTGACTGAAAAAAGCTGATCAGCCGCAGCGCCGTAGTCAACGATGACGACAAAACCGTTGCTGAGGACACCTGCAACGCGGCCCAGCCATTCTTCGATGCCAAAGTTTACTTCGAATACGACCCCGTCAGCTGGCTCAACGCCGCTCAGGCGGAGATAGCCGAGTAGGCCCGCCTGCAAGCGGGAACTTAAGTCGCCCTCGATCCACTGAAAGTGTCCCTCCGAATCAGCAGTAACATAGAACTCCCGGTACTCGCCGTCACGCAACACGACTCGATGAACGGGAAAGGCATCGAGCAATTCATTTGCGAATACAACGCCGGCGCCGGGTTTTATAGTTTGGATACCGGCGAACTCAAGACGATCACTAAACCTTCGCAGACGTTCGCGCGCGACCTCGCCTGAGTGCTTGCTCGCTTCGTCGACTACATAGGTTGCAGCCGCAAAAGCCTGCGGGAAATCGCGTTCGAGCCTTGTTAAGAGATCGTTTGCAAAGTCGGCGTTACCGGCCCCGCATTCGACAATTTGCCAGGCGGCGGGCTCGCCAAGTTCGCGATGGAGTTTCGCGAAATAACCTGCAAACGTTGCTGCGAATAAGGGCGTAAGTTCCGGACTGGTGCGATAGTCGCCGCCCGGCCCCCACCGTTCGCGATCCGCGCGGCAGTAGTAACCACTCTCGGCGTCATAAAGCGACGCGTTCATCCAATCGCGAAATGTGATTGGGCCTTCGCGCGCGATCCGTTCGCGCAGCCGTTCGGAGAGCGATGTCGTTGAAACCATCATGCGCGTTTGGAGTGGCGTTAGATTGTCGACATTTACAGCCTAGCGAGTTTTGGGTTCGTCTTTGTCCAACAGGCGAGTAGTGTTTTCAGTAACGCTTGGCGGTTGATAGAGCTCGGCGGTATTGGGACGTGGTCGCCACCCGGCGGCAGGGTTAACCGGAGCTGGTGGGAGCGCAGGGTTCTGCGCGCGCCGGGCGAATTGCGGGTCGTGTTCCGCATAGGCGTGCGCCGGTGGGTTCGGAGGCGCCACTGCATCCTCCATCAAGAGTGCATAAAAGATTCGCAGCAATCCGCCGAGGAAACACGTGACCGCAGTGATGCCGACAATCGCGCCATGCAGGTCCAATAAGCCAACGGCGATGA
>JBKPNY010000296.1:0-3663 GCA_046732835.1 Gemmatimonadota bacterium
GAGACAATTCGCCAGATGCGCAATATCGGCGTCGATTCACTTCCACTTGCAGCGATTGTTGCGGCGTTCATCGGAGCGGTCACCGCATTTCAGACTCGATATCAGCTGTTCGGCGGCGTTCAGCTTTCGGTAGTAGGACTCATCTCGAGGCAGTCGATCATTCTCGAGCTCGGACCACTGTTGACCGGTCTGGTTCTCACGGGTCGCGTTGGCGCGAGAATTACCGCCGAGATTGGAACAATGCGTGTCACGGAGCAGATCGATGCGCTCGAGACGCTTGCGTACGATCCAATAGCGTATCTGGTCGTGCCTCGAATTCTCGCCGCGTTGATCATGCTGCCGATGCTGACGATTCTGGCTAACGCCATCGGGGTCGGCATGGCGTTCTTGACGGCGATACTCGCGACGGATGTAACAAGTGCAGCCTTCTCGGAGGGACTCAGACTTGCATTTGCTCCGTTCCAGATAGTTTACAGTATCATCAAGGCCACACTCTTCGGGGGAGCAATAGCTTTCTTCTGCTCCTACGAGGGCTACAACACCACAGCCGGGGCCGAAGGCGTTGGACGCAGCACTGCACAGGCCGTGGTCATCACTTCCGTCGCGATCCTTGTTCTGGACGCGCTCACGGCTCTTCTGCTCGCACCTTACCTGCAAGGATGAAAAAACGCGACGACGTTCTCGTTGGAATTGTCATGGCGGTCGCAGTAATCGTAGCGATCGTCGGATCTCTCTGGCTCGCACGCGGAGGGTTGTCCAAGGGATATCCGCTGTACGCGAAGTTTCCCTGGTCATCGGGCCTCAAACAGGGGCAGCCGGTACTGCTTGCCGGCGTCAACGTCGGCTATGTCGATGAAGTCGACCTTCGAACAGACGGAACAGTGCTTACGACGTTCCGGGTTGGAAAGCAGTACAAGGTTCCGCGCGGAACTGTCGCGACTGTTGTAGCGAATGGAATTTTCGGTGACATGGCGATTGCGCTTACGCCGAAAGCGCCGAATCCCGCATCGATTCCCGCCGGCGACACAGTTCCTGTCGGGCCAAGTGCGCCGGGAATCGCACAGATCACGGGCAAGGCTGATTCGATCGCGACATCAGTGAATGCGATGACAACTGCCTTGAACAAGCAGCTCATTGAAGCGGGCGGCGTTGCAGATCTGCGTAAGACGCTCGCGACATCGAATCAGATGATGCTCAACATGAACAGGCTTGTCCTGCAGTTCAGCGCTGTGGCCGCAGAACAGAATCGTCAGCTGACTATGACGCAGGCATCACTGCGACGCGCAACGTCGGGGGTGGATTCTGCAAAGATCGATTCTACTCTGACGAATCTTCGCTCGACTTCCGCGAACATGGCGCAGCTCACATCCGATTTCCGCTCCACGTCGATGAAGCTCGATTCGATTCTCGTGAAGATGAACTCCGGAAATGGATCGGTTGGATTAGCTCTTAATGATCCTGGCGCATACAACGATCTCAGGTCGACGATTCAGCATATGGACTCGATCATGGTCGATTTGAAGAAGAATCCGAAAAAGTACATCAATCTTCGAATTTTCTAACGTCAGTTCCACCGGGTCCAGACTACGATCGCAGCACAATCGTTTGGTTCTGGACTGAACTCCGGAGGAACTGTCGCGAGGCCGTGGTAGACTTCAATCGCTTCGATGTCCAGCGGACTCAGTGCGTAATAGTCGCGAAAGCCATCGTGACTGCGAATCCCGTCGATATAGATGTTGACGTGGTCGCAGCGAAGAAACTGAATCGCGGGAGCTGATCCGCGATAGCGAATCCTAACTCCTGGAATGGTTCGCAGCAGGTCCTCTGATTTCTGGGCACGCCGCGCATCGATCATCTCGCGTGTAAGGAATGTTCCCAACCCTTGAGATCTGCGGCGATAGAACGCATCGAATCTTGTCGTGCCCGCATATCGAGCCGGTTTGAGCTCGCTGGCCTTTACGACAACCTTCGCGAGGTTTGTCGGGGTAGCCGTCAGGCGATAAACCACCTCGACGAGTCCACCGCTGAACGTCAGCGGTGATTTCTGCTCGATGTATCCAAGATGTCGGACGCTGATTGAATACTTTCCCGGCGTGATCCCGAAAATGATAGCTCGGCCATCAGCATCCGAACTTCCGCGGTGCGCTGTTCCGACGAGCTGAACGATTGCGTTCGTGAGCGGCTTCCCAGTGGAGTCCGCGACAGTTGCAATGATCGTCCCCGTTTGTGACTGAATTGCAAAGAGAAGAGGAAGCAGCACCATGATTGAACGCTAGATCGCGTACAATCGGGCAGCAACACAGAAACATGTCAGGAAACAGACAATGCTTCGTCAGTCCTTCGGTCCAATCGAGATCGAGAAAACCCAGGTACGCGCGGACCCTGGCTCGAACGCGACCGGAGCTCCGTTAACAACGTCAGGATTTACGAACGCCGACCCGATGAACCGCCGGTTCGAAAGATTTTCGACGGTAGCAAAAGCTTTTATCGAAAAGCTGCCTGCAGAGATTCCCCTCCCTGTCGAAACTGTCGCCGAGAAAGTTCGATAAGCGGGGACTTCAACGCTGTTGGCATCGTCGACGAAGTAATCACCAACACCTCGCATTCCAAGCTGAATCCTGAGAGGCACATTGTTCGAGATCGACCGCGCGATGCTGAGATTGTAGAAGACCGGCGGTATTCCGGCGATGTCGTTGTCCTTGTAGTCGGCAAAGTGACCAGCACGCCCATAGTGCACGGAGTCGACTATGTATTCCACATATCTATTGCGGGATAACGTAAGGCTGCCTGCTATCTCGAGGTCAGCATTTCCTGCCGCACTTGCGCCGATCTCCAGCCCGCGACGATCTGCTTTTCCCGCGGTGAAGTAGAAGCGGCCACCACGATAAGGCACAATCTCGTTCGTGACCCGCGTGTCGTACAATGCGAGCTCATATGAAAAAACAGAGAGAATTCCCCCGCTGACGGGCAATACATGCTTCGTACCCAGCTCGTACGTCGTTGAATGAATCGGCTCGAGCAAGGGATTGAGTGCCGTCACAGTATCCTGGCCAAACGTCGACGCTGGATCGGTTTCATTACCTGCCGGTGCCTCGATTCCGCCGCCAACGCTTGCATAAATGCTGTGGGTCGAGCCGAGTCGATAATTCAATCCAAGGCGTGGAGTTACGCGCGAAAAATCCTTGACGTCGTTCAGACGCGGATTGATGTAGCTCCGATAGTCATACCGGATGCGGTCCCATCGTGCACCGACGTCGAGCCCAAGCCGTTTGCCCAATATCAGCTGCTGCTGCGCGAACAGGCCGGTGTTGGTGGCTCCCTCACCTTTGTTGTCACGCAGCTCAGTCCCGCGCGTTCCTTCAGCAGTCAGGGAATAGAAAAGAATGCTTCCATCCTGCAGTGCGCCTTCTGCCCCCGCGACGGTCGTTGCCGTAACAGTTGGCGACAGCGAGTAAGTATCGCGATAAACCAGATTTCCACCAAAGTGATGCCGATTGAAATCGCGGAATGTTCCTCTCTCCGAACGCTGGAGATACTTCGGATTCATGAACAGCACTCCACTGATGGAGCTCGAGCCCGTGAGATCATGATCGAGCGAAATTCCGATTCTAGCGAGTCGATTACGCCGTCTTTCATCTCGCGAAGCATACGTCGCGTTGGCTG
>JBKPNY010000297.1:0-8991 GCA_046732835.1 Gemmatimonadota bacterium
CCTTGAGTCCTTTCGATGCATAAGCGCGATGCAGTGATTCGATCGCCGGCATTTCGACGCGACAGGGCGCGCACCATGTTGCCCAGAGATTGATCAGGACAACCTGTCCTCGATAATCCTTCAGCGTTTTTGTTTTTGGAACGCTGTCGAGAGTGATGACGGAAAAATCAGGAGCTTCGACGCCGACACCAACAGGCGCGAGCTCGCTTCGAAGGACTGTTCTTGCTCCAACAACCAGCGCGATCAGCACGGCGCCGACGATTGCGACAAGTGAGATCTGTTTGCGACTTGTCATGCGGTCTCCAGGCAGATGCGTCGCAGCGCAGCAATCTCCGCTTTGGGATCCGGAGCGCTGAATACTGCATTGCCTGCAACAAAAGTATCAGCTCCTGCACGCCACACTTTGTCGATAGTGTCACGCGCAATGCCTCCGTCAACCTCGAGCGCGGCTCGGCTTCTCATTTCATCGAGCAGTCCGCGTGCCCGCGCGACCTTGTTCACCGAAGCCGGAATGAATTCCTGGCCGCCGAATCCCGGATTCACTGTCATAATGAGAAGCAAATCGAGATCAGAAGCGACCTCGTGAATTGCGCCGAGTGATGTCCCGGGATTGACTGCGGCTCCTGCGAGGCAGCCCAGCTCGCGAATGCGCGCGAGCTGCCGCTGAAGATGAGGTGCAGCCTCGACGTGAATCGTCATCCCGGTTGCGCCGGCGCCCGCAAAGCTCTCGAAATAATTCTCGGGCTCGACCACCATCATGTGAACATCGAGCGGAAGCGACGTCGCCTTGCGCGCGCTCGCGATGACTTTCTCACCGAACGTGATGTTGGGAACAAAGCGGCCATCCATCACATCGAGATGAATCACATCGGCTCCGCCTTCCTCGCACATCTTGATCTCGTCAGCGAGGTGGCCGAAGTCGGCGCTCAATATCGAAGGTGCAATTCGAACTTTCATCGATTGAAGGTAAGCGAATCGATTCCTGGCAACGTGTCCACCGGCAAAGGACGCGGCGGCGGAGGGAAGCGTGACACTCTGAGGTTCACGCTTGCTCCTGCTGATACCGTGGATCCTGCCGAAGGTGCCTGGCTCAGCACCGTATTCTCCGGCATGAACGAGCTCGTGTCACGAATGGTTGCACCAAGGTGTAGTCCAAGCTGCTCGAGTGTGGAGCGAGCGTCCGCGAGGGTACGGCCTGTGAGATCTGGTATCTGAATTGTCGACGGACCCTGGCTTATAGTGATGCTGACAGTCGCGGGAAGATCGAGAGTAGTGCCCGATGCGGGATTCGACGAGATGACAGCGCCTCGAGGCTGATCGCTTGTTTGCTGTGAAACAGATCCGAACGTAAAGCCGGCATTTTCGATTGCGATCTGCGCCTGCTGCTGCGTCGAGCCCGACACTTCAGGCACCGTCGCTGTGGCCTGTCCGGCACTTACTGCGAGCGTGACTTCCGCGCCTCGCTTCTGGACTGAACCTGCGGGAGGATCCTGCTCGAGAACAATTCCTTCGGGCGTTGTTTTGTGAAAACGCGAATCCCCCTTCAAAGAATTAAAGCCTGCTTTCTGGAGTGCGGCTGTTGCGTCGTCGAAATTCATTCCGACCACGCGCGGAACTCGTGCATCGTCAGGAAGAACGTCGGCGGGGAATGCGAAGAGAAACAATCCCAGGTACGCAAGGAGAAACCCGGTGACTGCAACGATCAGATATGGAAATGCACGCCTCGACAGCGCGCGTGCGTTCACCTACTGGCTCCGCCTCAGTCGTGCAGCAAACGCCCCGTCGGTTCCATGAACCTGAGGCAGCACACGAAGGAAACCGTTATCGATGGTCTCGGCGGGAACCGAGCCCTGCGGCGGCGCCTCGAGCTCCCACTCCGGATTCCTAGCGAGAAAATCCTGGATCTGGATCTCGTTCTCTTCAGGCTCGAGCGAGCACGTGCTGTAGATAAGGAGTCCGCCCGGCTTCACGACTGACGCTGCTGCGCGAAGAATATTTGCCTGAAGCTGTCCCATCACTGCGAGATCAGATACTCGAAGTCTCCATCTCGCATCGGGATGACGACGGAATGTTCCTGTCCCAGTGCATGGAACGTCGATGAGAACTGCGTCGACCTGGCGGATTGCAGGGAAGCGCGCGTCTGCAACCATGACATGGACATGATTCGCTTCGAGTCGTGCACGATTGTCGAGCAGGCGACCGAGTCGCTGCAAAGACCGGTCAGAGGCGACAACGAATTTTGCCGAGCGACTGAGCTCGAGCGTCTTTCCACCGGGTGCTGCACACAAGTCTGCAACGACTGCATCCTGTGGAATAGCGGCGTATTGTCCGACAAGTGTAGAACCCGGATCCTGCACGAAGAACAATCCCTGACGGAACGCTCCAAGCTCAGTCAGCGAAATTCCACCTGAGATCTGAATGCTGTCGCGTGCAAGTGGTGCGTCCTCGACTTCGACGCCGGATCCTTCGAGCATCGCCTCGAGCTGCTCGCGCACAATTCCGTAAGGACGAATCACCACCGGAGCTTCTGCATTGTTCTTCATCAGAAGCACTGTTGTTCCTTCTTCACCGTACCGTTTGAGCCAGCGCGCGATGATCCATCGAGGATGTGAGTATCGCACAGCGAGCGCTTCGACAGGATCGGCAGGAGTCGGAACCGAAAGATCGGAGCTCTCACGATCGATTCTTCTCAACACTGCATTGACGAGCTTGCTCGCACCAATGCCATGACGAACTTTCGCAAGCTCCACAGTCTGCGCGATCGCTGCATAAGCGGGAACGCTACCCATGTGCAGCAGCTGATACACACCCAGTCGCATGAGATCGACGAGATCGGCATCCACTCTTGCCAGACCGCCGCGAACTCTCTCCTCGAGAATTGCGTCGATTGTCCCGCGCTGACGGAGCATTCCGTAGATGAGCTCACGCAGCCAGCGCCGGTCGCGAGCGTCGAGGTCGACGGCGCGTCTCTCGAATGATGCGTCGAGCATCTCGCCCGACCGGAGATCGGCGCAAATACCGGCAGCAACAACTCGCGGCGTTGTTACGCCGCCGACTGCAGTTTGTAACGCGCCTTCGGGAGGGGTCATGAGTCGAGCATCCCCTCGAGAGGAGAGGACGGGACCGCAACTTCCCGCTTCGGCATTCTTCCCGCGAGATAAGCGAGACGACCTGCTTCAACGGCCTGCCTCATTGCCGTCGCCATACGAATGGGATCAGAAGCCGCAGCAATTCCCGTATTCATGAGGATCCCATCGACACCCTGTTCCATCACCATGCATGCATCTGATGCGGTTCCAACGCCCGCATCGACGATCACAGGAACTGAAAGACGCTTCTTGATTGTGCGAATTGCATACTGATTAAGCATACCAAGACCTGATCCGATCGGCGATGCAAGCGGCATTACTGCGACCGCACCTGCTTCTTCAAGCCGAAGTGCCGTTATCAGGTCATCGTTGGTATACGCCATAACCTTGAAGCCTTCGGCTGCAAGCGTGCGCGTTGCCTCGAGAAGTCCCGCGGTATCAGGAAGCAGTGTCTCCTGGTCGCCGATGACCTCGAGCTTGATCCACTCATTGAATCCGGCAGCTCGTGCAAGACGCGCGTAGCGAATCGCCTCATCTGCGGTGTAGCAGCCGGCTGTATTCGCGAGCAGAAAAAACTGGTTGGGATCGAGATGATTGAGAATTCCTTCCTCATTCGCGCGATTCAAATCCACCCGTCTCACCGCAACCGTCACCACTTCGGCGCCAGATGCCTCGATTGCGTGAATCATGTCGGAATTGGACGCATACTTTCCCGTTCCAACCAGCAGACGCGATCGAAATTCGCGTCCACCGATTACGAGAGGTGATACGTCGAGCGACGTTTCAATTGCAATTCCCATCTCAGCCACCGCCGACGAAGTGGACGATCTCCACAACGTCTCCATCATTCAATGCGTGCGAAGCGTACGAATCCCTGTCGCGCAGAATCGAGCGATTGTGTTCGACGACAACGAGACGGGGGTCGATAGAAAGGGAGCCGAGGAGCGCCGCAATGGTGCTGTTATGCTCGAGCTCCCGCGGGGCTCCGTTCACCATCAGGGTGATCATCCTGCCCGCTTCCGGACTCTGAATCATAGGCTGAAATATAGCGCGTGACCGGTTCTACGAACCCCGGATCTGCGAGCACAGGAAGCCTTGTTTCAAGAAGATTGTCGCTGTCTGAAGATGCCTTCACGCCGAAGTCCCAGCCTGCTCCGCGAATAGTCGCAACTCCATGCGCACCCGCGGCTTTGAGCGCGTAAACATCCTCGGGCCTTATGCCGCCGATAGCGATAACAGGAATTTTTACAGCCTGGACAACGCGCTCCACGAACTCGACCCGCGCGGGTACTCGCCCGGAATGGCTTGGCGTCTCGAACACTGTTCCCGCAACGCACCATGATGCACCCGACTGTTCCGCGTCGATGGCTTCCTCGACACTGTGAATGCTCGCTCCAACAGGAAGACCGCTGACACTGAGCGCATCCCGAATTCCCATCGAATGTGATGCGAGCTGAACTCCTCGCGCGCCCGTTGCCGCAGCGACATCAGCACGGTCGTTCACAATCAGCCAGCAGCCTGTGGCTCTCTGCATCACACCAAGAAGCGTGGCAATTTCGTGAAATTGTCGTCCGCTCAGGCGGGACGACCGAAGATGTACCGCTCCGCGGGGGCCAAGCGCTCGCATAACAGCGCTTGCACGGTCGAGAAACCAGTCGTGGCTGACAGAGCTCGAGTCTGTCACAGCATGAACGACTGGAAACGCCGACCTGTCGACGGTCATGGTCCGAAAATATCCCCGACAGAGATGCCTCGCCCACGCGCCCATTCGGAAGATCGCATTCGCTTGCGCCCTGCAGGCTGAACGTCGCGAATGCATACGGGACGATCACTGCAGCTGACGATTACGCCTTCACTCACAGCGATGACTTCGCCTGGTGCGCCGAGCGATGCACCCTGCAGCGAGCGCTCGCTTGCGACTCGCGCGCCAAACAGCTTCACATCGGTACCGTTCAACGTTGTGAATGCCGCAGGCTTGGGATCGTACGCACGCACGATGCGAATCACTTCATCCGATGCGAGCGACCAGTCGACACGCGAGTCGTCGCGCGTGACTTTGGAAGCATAGGTAGCGAGTGACTCATCCTGTTCGACTTCACGCGCCGCATTCATCTCGATCAACGCCAGCGCCTCGATGAGCGTCAACGCGCCAAGCTCGGCGAGACGATTCTGCAGCTCACCGTAGGTCTCGTCGTCATGAATCGGAATTGTCGCGGTAAGAATTATGGGGCCGGCATCGAGTGCGGGCACCATTCGCATGATCGTCACGCCGGTCTGTTTCATTCCCTGTCGAATGGCCGCCTGAATCGGCGCGGCACCGCGCAGCAATGGGAGAAGTGATGCGTGAATGTTGAGCGTGCCGAGGCGCGGAAGGTCGATCACACGCTTTGGCAGAATGTGACCGTATGCGACAACGATCGAGATGTCGGGCTGCATCGCCTCGATCCTGGATAAGAATTCAGCATCCTTAGGCGTAGCGGGCTGAAAGCACGGAATCTTTTCTTCCAGCGCGATCTCTTTTACCGGCGGCTGCGCGAGCTTACGAGATCTGCCCGTTGGCTTGTCGGGCTGTGACACCACTCCGACGACGTCGAATCCTTCTCCAATCAGAGCGCGAAGCGGCGCGGCAGCAAACTCGGGTGTCCCCCAGAAGAGGACGCGCACTTAGAGCTCTCCTTCGCTGTGATGCGGTCCTTTCTTTTCCAGTGTGACTTTGCGGATGAAGTTTGGATAGTCGTCCTTGAGCTTGTCCCACTTCGACATCGCCGACCGGCGCTTGAGCATGCTCAGGTAGTCGATGAAGAGCTTTCCATCGAGATGATCGATCTCGTGCTGCATGCATCTCGCGAGGAGCTCCGTCCCTTCGACCTCTACCTCGTTTCCATTTTCGTCGAGCGCGCGCACAATGACTCGACTGTGTCGAGTCACGTCACCGAAGACATCGGGAATGGAGAGACATCCTTCTTCGCCGCGGCTCGAGCCTTCGCGCTCGATGATCTCAGGATTGATGAAAGCGAATTTCTGTCCTTCGACATCCATTACGGCGATGCGCTCAGTGCGACCCACCTGTGGCGCGGCGAGACCAATTCCTTCTGCGGCGTACATCGTGTCGAACATGTCTGAGATCAGGGATCGAATCTCGTCTGTCACTTTTTCGACGGGCGTGGTCGCCTTCCGCAACACTGGGTCGCCAAGGACCCGAATGTCGAGGATCTTCACCCTTCGGTCGAAGCAGCGCCCGCGCGGTTGATCACGCGCGCAATTCTTCCGCGCTCGATCACGAGGCGGGACTCGCCGCTTCGAATTGTGAGTCGATCTTCCATCACGTTGCTGCCTTCTGCGGTTGCGGGAATTTGAATCACGGTGCCGACGATGCCACCGCTGGTGACAACCTCATCGCCCTTTTTTACCTGGCGGATCAGCTCGTCCTGAGCTTTGCGCTGCTTCTGGCCGGGCCGAATGAGAACGAAATAGAAAATGGCGAAGATTGCGCCATACATGAAAATCGGACCGATCAGTGCGTTCGGCGCCGATTGCAGGAGAGCAAGTGCTGGAAAGACGGGTGTCATGTCGTATTGATGCGGGAGTGGTATCGCTCGAGCCAGTCGTCACTCCATGACTGGAGCGAACGCCCAAGTATCGCGTGTCTCGCTGAGCGAGCCAGCGAGAGTAGGAAATGTACATTGTGCAGGGAGAGCAGGCGGAGTCCCAGGATTTCGTCGGACACAAAGAGATGGCGGATGTAGGCCCGGCTGAATCGGCTGCAGGCGGCGCAGTCGCAGGTTTCATCCAGCGGACGCGGATCGTTGCGATATTCCGCGCGCTTGATGTTGATGCGTCCCGTCGGAGTAAACGCCGCGCCGTTCCGACCCATTCGAGTTGGAGCCACGCAGTCGAAGAGATCTACGCCGCGGCGAATTCCTTCCACGATGTCCTCGGGAAATCCAACTCCCATCAGATAGCGGGGCTTGTTGTCAGCAAGTGCCGAGTCGACGACGTCGAGCATTTCGTACATCGCCGGTTTGGATTCGCCAACTGACAGACCTCCGATTGCAAATCCCTTCCAGTCGTTCATCGACTGGATTGCACTAACCGCTTCCTGTCTCAAGTGCGAGTGAATTCCACCCTGCACAATTGGAAACAGCGCCTGTTTTCCATCGTCCGTCTTGTTGAATTCGTCGAGACATCTCTTGAGCCACCTGATGCTTCTTTCACTTGCGTCGCGAGCTTTTGGCTCATCCGACTGTCCTGGAATGACGTGATCGAACTGCATGATCACGTCGGCGCCGAGGTTGCGCTCGATCTGCATCACTGATTCCGGCGAGAAAAATCTGCGCGAGCCGTCGATGTGGCTCTGAAACTCGACTCCTTCTTCGCTCACTTTCCGAAGTCCTTCCAGTGAGAAGACCTGAAATCCGCCGGAGTCGGTGAGGATGGGTCCGCTCCACTGCATGAACTTGTGGAGTCCGCCCATTTCCTTGACGAGATCATCGCCGGGTCGCAAGTGCAGATGATAGGCGTTGGATAGAATCATCGTCGCTTTCATTGCCTGTAAATCCTGAGGATCCAGAGCTTTTACAGTTGCGAGAGTTCCCACCGGCATGAATGCGGGCGTCTCGACGTCACCGTGCGGAGTGGTAAAAGTTCCCGCGCGAGCGCTACCGGACGTTTTCTCTATCGAATAGGTAAAAGTCATCTAGATGATCAACATTGCGTCGCCATACGAATAAAACCTGTAGGCATTCGATACTGCTTCGCGATATGCGCGCATGATCAGATCATATCCGGCGAATGCTGCGACAAGCATCAGCAGCGTCGACCGCGGGAGATGGAAGTTAGTGATCAAATGGTCGACAGCTTTGAATTTGTAGGGCGGGCGAATGAAAATTCGCGTATCGCCAGAGCTTTCGACAAATCTGCGATCATCTGCAACGACACTCTCGAGTGTGCGAACTGAAGTGGTACCGACAGCCCAGATCTTTCCGCCGTGGCCCCGCGTCGCATTGAGTGTCGAAGCAGCTTCGCCGGGAAGCCAGTACGACTCTTCGTGCATCACGTGCATCGAAGGGTCATCGACTTCCACTGGCTTGAATGTTCCCGCGCCGACGTGAAGCACGAGATTCGCTCTCGCCACTCCTTTCTGTGCGAGATGGTCTAGAGTCTCCTGAGTGAAATGAAGTCCAGCAGTGGGGGCAGCGACTGAGCCGGATTCGCGCGCATACACTGTCTGATATCTCTCGATATCAGCCGCGACGTCGCCACGCTGAATGTATGGAGGCAGTGGTACATGACCGTACTTCTCGATGACCTCGTCCACTGGAATCGCTGAGTGCAGCTGCACGATGCGCGTGCGTCGCTCAGTTGTCTCGAGAACTTCAACGCTCAGCTCATCGCTGATGCGAACCCGACGACCAGCCTTGAGCTTTCCACCCGGATGCACCATCGCCTCGTACCTATCAGCGCCAAGCGATTTCAGTAGTAAGAACTCCGCCGGCGCTCCCGAGTCACGAGTACCGAGCAATCGTGCACGAAAGACTTTGGTGGTGTTGACGACGATTGCGTCGCCTGACGGAATCAGGTCGACAATGTCGCGAAACGTTCGATGCTCGATGTCACCGGTATCGCGATGCACGACCATCAGCCGGCTCTCATCCCTTTTTTTTGCGGGAGTTTGAGCTATTCGATCTTCAGGAAGATCGAAATCGTAATCTGATGTGCGCGTGCCCTTCACCTAGAACAGTGAAGGCTGTGAGCCGCCTCCGTTACCGGGCATTACGATTCCAAAATGCCTGTAGGCAAGTGCGGTTGCTGAGCGGCCTCGCGGAGTTCTTTGCAGAAAACCGTTCTGCACGAGGAATGGCTCGTACACTTCCTCGATGGTCCCTTCATCTTCGCCAACCGC
>JBKPNY010000298.1:0-6170 GCA_046732835.1 Gemmatimonadota bacterium
AGGGACTCAGAGCGGGGAATTCGCCTCAGCGTGTATTGCATAAGCGCAATCAGCTATTTCAGGAACAAATACCAGATCGCGTTATTGGCGACGCAGCTACGGTAATTGGCTTTGATACTTCGTCCTGGATCATTGCGGAAAAGACTTTGAGTCAAGGGAAAACGTTTTTCCTCGACCAAAGCATTGCTCATCCGCTCGTCAATCAAGCTACCTCAGAATTGGCGATCAATACATTTCCTGACTGGGGCACCACCGTCGAACGCAGAGTCCCGGAAGTTCTGGCCTGCGAAAACCGGGAACACCAGTTGGCGTCAAAAATCGTTGTCGCCAGCTCCTACACCAAACAGACGCTTGTTTCGCAAGGTGTGCCGGCGGAAAAAATTCTGGTCAATGCTTACGGGGTCGATACCGATTTATTTCATCCACCTGAGAATCCGCGGCCACGGCGCCCGCTTCGATTCTTATTCCTGGGCTTAATCTCTGCGCGCAAGGGCGTGCCACTCTTGATCAAAGCATGGGAAACCCTCGCACCGAAAAGTTGCGAACTGTGGTTGGTCGGGCCGGTCACGGACCAGGAGCGGAATCTGATCCCCGATCTGGAAGGCTTGGAAGTCAAAGGCAAGTATCCTTTTGAGGAACTGCCGGAGTTGCTGCGGCAATGTGATGTGCTCGTGTTTCCAAGCTACTGCGAGGGCTTCGCGCTGGTATTGCTGGAAGCGCTAGCCAGCGGAATGCCGATCATAACAACGGAAGCCACTGCTGGTCCCGACTTGATTCGGCATAAGGAAGAAGGCCTGCTAATTCCTTCGGGTAATCTGGAAGCCCTGTGCGAAGCCATGTCGTACCTCGTCGATCATCCAAATGATCTTGAGCAGATGTCGGTTGCTGCTCGCAGCTGTGCTGAGAAATTCTCCTGGGAAAGTTACGGTAACCGCTGGCAAGAGATTCTTACTGAGTTTGCGTAATGCTTGCGATTCTCAGCACACACCCGATCCAATATCAGGTGCCGCTTTGGCAAGCGCTGGCGAAAGACGGCAGAGTTCCGTTTGAGGTTTGGTATCTCAGCGACCATGGCACGCGCCAAAGTTATGACACTCAATTCAAGAAATCTTTTGCCTGGGACCTGGATACGCTTGCGGGATACCCTTCGCGTTTCCTGCGTGTGAATAAGAATCATGATGTCTCGCGTTTTGGTCAGCTCAGACTGTCAGAGTCGGTAGGGGATTTGCTGGAAGCCAGGAAGGCGAAAGCACTTTGGGTTCAGGGGTGGCAGGTCATGGCTTATTGGCAGGCTGTGTGGCACGCACATGCCAAAGGCGTTCCCGTTTGGCTGAGAGGTGAAAGCAATGACCTTGCACCCATCGCCGGCGCGAAAAAAGTCATTAAGCGGCAGGTGTTGGGCCGTTTGTTTTCTAAAGTGTCCGACTTTTTGTACATCGGCGAAGCTAACCGACGCTTTTATCGAGCCCACGGAGTGCGTGAGGAACAGTTGCATCCCGCTTATTACTGCGTCGACAATCAGCGCTTCAAGAAACAAGCAGAGCAGCTACGGCCGCAACGCGCGCAAATCAGAGCAGACTGGGGTATTCCCGAAGACAGCTTCTGCATTCTCTTCGCCGGAAAATTCATTCACAAAAAACGACCCTTTGACGTCATAGAAGCTGCTTCAGAATCCCTACATAGTGGTAAAGCCAATCGCATTCACCTTTTATTCGCCGGGAGTGGGGAACTCGGAAGAGACCTGCGCAATAGCTGTACGGTGGTTCACGACGCTGAGCGAAGTGAGGTTCGGGAGAATCGTGAAGGATCGGCGGGCAACGGGAATCCTCCTGCAACATTCGCCGGCTTCCTAAATCAGAGTGAAATCTCGCGCGCTTACGTTGCCGCTGACTGCTTGATGCTTCCCAGCGATCATGGCGAAACGTGGGGCCTGGTTGTAAATGAGGCAATGGCGAGCGGATTACCTTGCGTGGTTAGTAACCTTTGCGGTTGTGGCGAGGATCTGATCGATCCTATTGATCCTATGCTCCGCTTCCCATTAGGAGATACTGAACGAATGGTCAAATCTCTAGCCCAGGTGATCCGCCATCCCAGTTACGCGAACGCAGTTCAAGAGCGAATACAGAAGTTCGATTTTTCTAGTTCTATCGGTTCTATTCATCGGCTTTACCGCGCCACTTGTGAATGACGGTTTGTAACAATGCAAATTCCCTTGGTTCTTCTTTATAGACCTAGACTGGTCAATCCGCTTCACGCGCTCGGCGTCGTTGAAGCGCACTCACAAACCAATGCTGATGAACTTGCATGTTTGGGCCGCCACGCGAAAGGTCATGACACTGCGTTGGAAATCGGAACTTATATGGGAGTGTCAGCCGCTGTCATCGCAAAAAACTTGAGCCCAGAAGGCCGGCTGTTTTGTGTAGACCCCTGGGAATTACGGTTGGGCAAAGAAAATCCCTGTTTGACCATTTGTAGACGAGAGCTGACGAGAAAGGGCGTTCTTAAACGCGTGGTGTTCTTGCGAGGATACAGCCACGATGTCGAAAGCTTGATGCCGAATGAATTTGACTTCATGTTTGTAGATGGCGACCACTCTTATGAGGGCCTGGAACGAGATTGGGGCATCGTGTTACGCAGACTCTCAACGAACGGGATTCTTTGTTTGCACGATACGACTATCCCCGCGGCGGAGCCCCACCGGCAACACGGTTCGGTGGAATTCTTCGATAAAGTGATTCGAAATCATCCGGACTTTGAGTGGCTCGAATGCTGTTACACCCTAAATGTTCTACGACGACGTCAACGCACAGGCACTTCCTAAGTGCACGCGCATTTTGATTGTGTGTGCGGCTGGTTATGTTTATGGCAAAGAGGCTGTAACTTTCTCATTGATAGAAGGTCTTATCAAACGGGGCCATGAAGTCATGGTCATCACAAGCACGTGGACCGACGGCAAGTTTGAGGATGAACTCGAGCGCAGCAGAATACCGAACGAGCAACTACCTTTGGGCTTCATCTCGAAGAGAATTTCATCAAGTGCGATTTGGATGACTGTAGGCCAACTGCGAAGGCTACCGGGTTTATGGATTGGTTACAGAAGGTGCGTACGACGGTTCGAGCCAGACGTCGTCTTACACTCGAATTTTCATCACTTGTTTCTGTTGTTGCCGGCCCTGGCTAAGGGAACGAATATTTTTCACGTGCACGATTCGTTCGCCCCGAAGCCTTTTTATCGTCTTATTTTCCGGTTGATTAATTTCAAGATAAGGAAGTTTGTAGCGGTGTCAGAATTCGTCGCGATTACTCTAACGAACCTGGGCCTGCCCAAAGCGAAGATTAGGTGTGTCTTGAACGGCGTTAACGAAGAAGCTCAAGGTCAATCGGCAATGGACGTTCTGAGGCCTAGTATCACTGAGGCGCCAAGAGGAGCTATGCGTATCGGCATCGTTGGCCAAGTCGTAGAGTGGAAGGGGCACCAGGATCTCATTGAGGCACTCAGCCTTCTCCGACAAAAGGGCGAAGCATTTCTTTGTCGGATATTTGGAGATGATAACGGGTCGTTTGCGGCTCGGCTAAGATTGCAGATCGAAGAGCGAGGCCTGACAGAAAACGTCGAATGGGTGGGGTTCGTGCGGAATAAGAGCTTGATCTATCGCTCGATTGATGTGTGTGTGGTTCCTAGTCGCTTTCAAGAACCATTCGGCATGGTAGCAGCAGAAGCCGCCTTTCATGGATTGCCGGTCATTGCCACAAAAATCGGCGGGTTGCCCGAGGTTGTCAGAGACGGGGAGACCGGCTACCTGGTCGATGTAGCGTGCCCGGAGCAAGTAGCCGAAAAGCTTAGTCTGTTATCAGCGTCACCGGAGCGACGATTTGAGATGGGAAGACGAGCGAAGGCAAACGCCGAGGCTCGATTTGGAAGAGAAAAGATGATTAGCGGAATGGAAGCTGTGTTCACGGAAATAGCGTAGACGTATCTCTAGAAAATTAAGTTGAAATCAGCATTGACACCTAGAAAAAGAAACAAGAATCGACTCGTTAGTGCAGGAGTTTTATGCACTCCGCCCGTTGCGCTGACGATGATCTTTTACTTTCTGAGCCCGAATGATATTTCGTGGGTTCAGTCGTTGTTCGCACTTATCCTGCTCGTAATTCCGTGGGCGGCCTATTTGAATTGGAAGAAGAATTCCGATGACAAGCTGCCCATATTTGCGCTTATCGCATTGATGTACTGGATATATTACGCGCTTGCGCTTTTCTGGGGTGCGCGCACTCCATCCGGTATTGCCACACCAAGCGAAACCAACGTATCTGATATCGCAATTACATGGTCACTGGGGTTAGCGCTCCTCGGAGTCTCAGTCCTGTGGTTAGGAATGCGCGTGGGCGTTGGGAAGTATTTGATTCCACACAAAGTTCCCGAGTTGAAACCCGGGCCGAAAACTCGACACTACATTCGGTTGTTGCTGGTTGGCGGAGCTCTACTCAGTTTATACGACAACACGCCGTACCTCGCCGGTGAGGGCGGACGACAGGCGCTATCGATGATCATCTCGATAGTGCCATTGCTCGCTTTCTGTATTCTCTTCCAGAAGTTTTTGAAGCGTGAGGCGGACCTGGTTGACCAACTGTTAATCGTAGGCTTCTTGTTACTTAGGCTGGTGAGTGGCCTCTCGTCGGGGTGGCTAGGATCATTCGCGGCAATTATTCTTGTATGCGCGACGATGTTTGTGGCGGAGCGAAGACGCATTCCTCGGGCAGTGGTCTTGATAGTTATTCTGTTTACGGTATTTTTCCAGGTTGGTAAGCAAGACTTTCGCCGGACCTACTGGAAGACTGATTCGGAAACCAACAAAGTCGATCGAGTTAAATTTTGGGCTGAGGTTTCGCTCACCAGATGGCAGGAAGCGCTGTCAGACCCCAGCGGATCCGCCTTGGCAGACGCCCTCAACTCAAGTCTCTCCCGCGTGTCGCTTTTAACGCAGACGGCGAATGTAATTGAGTTAACACCGTCTGTAGTTCCTTACCAATATGGTTACCTTTACTCGTATCTGCTGGTGACTTTGATTCCGCGCGCTGTTTGGCCGGACAAGCCATCGATGAATGAGGCAAACCAGTTCTATCAGGTAGCTTATGGCATGAGTACTGAGGAAGGGCTTGAGACCATATCAATTGCTGTCGGTGTTTTGACGGAGAGCTATATCAGTTTTGGTTGGTATGGCGTTGTGGGAATAATGTTTCTGATGGGTATTTTCTATGATATCTACCGCAATCTCTTTTTCTCGAAAGGCTCCGGCTTCTTGATGACCGGGATAGGCATTGCCCTCTTACCGCAGATGATGGCCATTGAATCTCAGATGGCCGCGTATCTAGGTGGCATTGTGCAGCAGGTTGTTTTTACTTTGCTGGTTTTCCTCCCAGTTTTCATTTGGAAGAAACCACTGACTGGTACCCTTCGAGCACCTCAGGCTCGACGCTTCGGATCCGTGGTACGAACGACGGTTTAGGTCAATCACAGAAACCGATCCCACACCAATTATTTTGAATTCCGCTTACGCAGTGATAGGTCTCTTCCCTGAGTTCAGAAATGGACACGTGGGTGGCATACAAGCTAGTGCGTCGGCGGCGTGGGCGGCCATCAGTGAAAATCATAAGGTGTCATTGCTGTGCTACGAGAAATCAGAGAAGAAGGGCAACTCGCGCGTGCAAGCCATTCTGTCAGCGGTGAGGCAGGCCGAATCGCCGGATGTACTCCTTGTATGGCAGATCGGGATGTTGAAGTTGCTGCCCTTTTTTAGAACTCGTCCCAAGCGAGTGGTCCTTTTCCTACACGGTATCGAGGTTTGGAGGCAGCAGGATTGGTTAACTCAACGGCTCCTCAAACGTGTTGACCTGTTTCTAACGAACACCGATTACACCTGGCAAAAATTTCTCTCATACGTGCCGGAGCTGGCGACTGCCCGTCATAAAACTGTTTGGCTGGGAATGGACGCTCAACTTTCGGTTGCTCCTAAACCTCCAGGCGCGGTGCCGACGGCGATGATTGTGAGCCGCCTCTCTGAAACCGAGGACTACAAGGGACATCGCGAATTGATTAAAGCCTGGTCGTCGGTAATCAAGAAAATTCCAGGGGCCCAGTTATTGATTGTTGGCGACGGAGATCTCCGATC
>JBKPNY010000299.1:0-2451 GCA_046732835.1 Gemmatimonadota bacterium
AGCATCGGTAGTCTTGTGGCTGTGTGCATAAGGCATACTCCGTTCTGAACGACTGGCAGCCTGTCGTTATTTCGGTTGTGGAATGGTGACGGCCCGAGGAACGCAGATGAAAGTCTTGCTAGGCGATACAAGACTTTGGGACAGGTTAGGTCGTCAATTAACCTGAGGCAATGTGTATTCCAAGGGAGGTGCAGATCGTTAAGCGCGGAGGGCTGAGTAACTTAACGTCACGAGCAGTGAAGGCAGAGCAGCTAAAACAGCCAAAATCCTATAGGGGATTCAAATTCGTGAAAACGCGACTCGGTAACAGAGTTGATTTGATGACAGTTTGGGAGGCGAGAAACGTTTTGTGCACCAACCTCATTAGCGTATAGCATACGATCAATCTGAAGGACCTATTCCATGCTCAAACCTGGCGCCAGCCCCTTGCGGCTGTGGCTATCTATGTTGCTCGTCCTGGCCACTTTAAATATGACAATGCCAAATTCCTACTCAACCCAAAACCCACAGAAACCGTCGGTCAAAATCGTTTACGCGGGCAGGCTCATCGACGGTGTTTCAGATGAAGTTCGAACCAATGTCTCGGTGATCATAGAGAACGATCGTGTACGCGAAGTGCAAAACGGAAAAATAGCTATTCCTGGGGCGGAGATCATCGATCTAAGTGATTCGACCGTAATGCCCGGACTGATAGATTGCCACACTCATCTGACATTTCAGTTGGAGAAAGGACGGACGCTGAGAGATCTCGTGCTTAGTCGAAAGGCTGATATGGCCCTGGTTGCCGCAACTCATGCTCGTCGAACCCTGTTGGCCGGGTTCACAACGGTACGCGATGTAGGTGCGACAGACTTTATCGACGTGAGCCTCCGTGACGCAATCCGGGCCGGAACAATCCCTGGTCCGAGAATGTATGTCGCCACTTACCTGCTCACCATTACGGGAGGACATGGCGATTTCTCTTCCGGTTTCCGTGAAGAGTTAATACCGGAACCCGGCTTTCACCGTGGTGTCGTCAACAGTCCGGAAGACGGAGTGAAGGCGGTGCGCTACATGATCAAGTATGGAGCGGATCACATCAAGATGGTGTCAACTGGCGGCGTTCTCTCTCTCGGCGATACACAGGCGGGGCAACAACTCACGCTTGCCGAAATGAGGGCCATAGTGGAAACAGCGCACATGTTGGGGCGGAAGGTCGAGGCACACGCTCATGGTCGAACTGGCATCAAGGACGCGCTGCGTGCAGGAGTCGATTCAATCGAGCATGGCACTTACCTCGATGATGAGGCGATAAGACTCTTCAAAGACGGTGGCGCATACCTGGTGCCGACAATCAGCGCCGGCAAGTGGACGGAAAAAAAGGCAGAAGAACCCGGTTACTATCCACCAGCAATTGCAGCTAAAGCCAAAGGGCTCGGAACGCTAATCCAAAACGCGTTCGCAAAAGCTTATCGCGAGCAGGTCAAAATCGCTTTCGGCACTGACGCAGGCGTGTATCCTCATGGACAGAATGCGCAGGAGTTTGAGTATATGGTGAAGGCAGGAATGCCGCCCATCAAAGCGATCCTTTCAGCAACCCGTGATGCCGCAGACCTGCTGGGGCAATCCGGTAATATCGGTACCATCCAAAGCGGTCGTTGGGCTGACCTTGTAGCGGTCAAAGGTGATCCACTGACCGACATCACGCTCCTGCAAGCGATCAGCTTTGTGATGAAGGAAGGACAAATTTATAAACGAGACGGAAATGTTGTCGCGCATTAGCGGCGAATTAGGCTCGCACAAAACCGAGGCGGTAGCGCCGGGTCAACTTCTGTCATGACGACTCTGGATGAAGTTGACCCGGCGCTACCACGCTCGGTTCTGTTGCTAAGTTTAGGTAGTCACCTTGTAGCGACAAACAACGATGATGTCCTGAATCGCGTTCGCCTTCAGGTGGGCACCGGAGTTAAGCCACGCGTTGAGAGTGAACATGCCGGGTCGTTCGTTGTTGAAGATCTTCTGCCCGCGCACGAGATCATTCCACCTGCTCATGCTCAGCGTTTCACCAGCCGGGGGCAACGGCGCGGTGGCGCCTGCCGCGAGTGCGATCTTGATCGTGCTCTCGTTGTGATCGCCAAATTCCGGATCTGGTTTGACGTTCACAAACACCTCCATCATCTGGATCGAGATCGCTTTCCCATGGAACAGGAACGGGAATCGCTCCTTCGTGATAGCTGCCGTCAGAGTCTGAACAACTGCGTCCGGCGCATTCAGGAACCGCGACCACTCCGTCGGAAACTCATGACGCAAGCTGAACATCTGCGTCAGACCACGCGCACCTTCAACGCGAATGAAGTCGTTGAGCGCGGTCTGCAACTCCTGTTCAGCCTGTGCCTTGAACTGCGCTCCACCGTCGCGCGATGTGTAACGCACGTGCAGCACCACATCCGAGATCGTGTTGTAGTCGAATGA
>JBKPNY010000300.1:0-2448 GCA_046732835.1 Gemmatimonadota bacterium
TGCAAGCAGATTTTTAATGCCGCTAACAATGTCGCATACAGCCGGAAGGGTGAGTCGTTTGTGAACTGCGCGAGCTGCCGGTACGTTTCATCCGGAAGCTTTAAAGATAGCGTGTCTTTGACACCCGACGGTTTCGTCGGCCTTTCAAACTCCGGCCTCAGACTCGAGAAGTCGATCTTCTGCGACAGTCGATTGAGCCAGTAATCTCGCTCTTCTTTTAGCTTGCTGTTGAAGATCAAGCGGCCTGATTTGGTAGGGCCCATATCGTGTTACACACCTTTCTGAAATGTGAAGAGTGGAGACTTGAAAACGGGGTGATCCTGGAAATGCGGAGTTCAACCTTGCGCTTTGGCAGACAAACTAAATCCTGAGCTCCAGGCTGAGCCCGGCAGGCTATCAAGGTAAATGTCGCAATTGCCTTTCAGGAGACGGGCCTCGATAAAGCCAGACTCGCGAGCCAGAATCAAGAAGCGGTGCGCCTCTTTAATCTGTGTTGCATCAGGTGTATAAGCCAGCCCGAGGAGAAATTCGAGCCAGGGCTCGAGTCCCATCGCGTAGATGTAAAGTCGTTCCGCGCCGACAGCTTCAAGCAGGTTAAGACCTCTGTTCGAATCACATCCTTTGTACCGGCGAGATTGACTGATGCTGTGCCGGGGCTGGCGGGGCAAGATGGAGCCGCTGGTCCATGTGAGCGGGGCTCCAACACACTCCATTCCCAAAAAGACGGTCTGAATTGGGCCTAAGACGCGTCTGACGTGCCGGTACATTTCGTGATCAAGACAATCGGAGTCGGCGGCGAACAAAATCCGATGTTGACCAGCGCGCACCACGTAAGCAGTTTTTCCATGAGGTAAATCCGCGTGCTCTCCGAAAAAGGGGATCCCAATAATCTCTCCATCAGAAACATTGATCGATTCGAGAGCGTCTATTTCGATCACGCGCCTGAAGCCTAACGCCTGCGCCACCAGCTTGAGCGAAACATCGCCGTAAAATGTTCCGTTTGAGCGTGGGACGACCAGGCATTCTGTCTTGTGACGCAACCGCAACAGCGACTCCACACAGAAGTGATCGTGGTGCGCGTGTGTGACCAGGACATAGTCAATTCGGTCGGGGAGGTTCTCATACGTCAACCGTTCTGTGGTAACGGCTGCCGGGCTAACGCCAAGACATGGATCCGTCAAAATGGAAATTCCGTTCCACTCGATCAGCACACAAGCGTGACCCACGTAGCGAATGCGAGGCCCTGGGCCGTTCCACGTCTCGTATTCAGGACGCTCCTCCGTGGTCAATAAAGGTAATAAAGAGTTCTCTGCTGAAGAGGGCACGCCAAGTAATTCCCGTATATATCCCAATTCCTGCGGAGTGGTATCGAGTTGAAAGAGCTCATCTACCCCCTTGCTTTCAAATGGAACACTCCAATGAATCTCCTCCGGCTGCGGAAGTCGTGGGGTATTCATGAAGAATGGCCGGCTGTCATCACGTTGGCGGAATAGGCGGAACGATTGGAGTTGTTTCTTGTAGTAACCACTCTGGTAAAGCAGTCCCTCGAAGAACCGCATGATGGGATGATCGTAGTAGTCGTAAACCAGCTCGACATATCCTCTCAGCTCAGGCGGCAATTTTTCATAATAAGAATCGAGACTAAGCCCATCAGCCTGGCTGGAAAGCTGATTGTGAAAAGCAATAACACTCTCTGCAAATCGCAGATTGTCTGCTTGCTCCGCTTCAGTATTCAGCAGGAAGTCTTTTACCTCAGCCGCTCTCGCAACGGGAATGTCGACGACCCGGCCGCTACGCAGGCGAGGGTTCTGGCATGCTTCGGCATGAGATTGCGGGCTATCCAGGTAGGACCGCAACAAATTGGTCTGATAGTTCCGCAAGTGTAGACTGGAGACCACTGGTCCCAGTACGTTGGCCCACGCTACCCACTTATTCACTAACGGCTCAACCGCCGTACTCGCTTTCAATCTATACAGAGCTTGCGTTGACACGTGCTTGCCGTCCTTTCATGTTCCCGATCATCCGGTGCATGGCGTTTGCCACACTAAAATGCCTTTGTCATCACCGGCGGCTCTTTGGTGAGAACGAGATTGAGATATCGCTCACCTTCCTGGAAGATGAGACCTTTGGCTTGAAGCGCTGCGACTTCACGCGCCGGATCAAATCCACGGACATGGCTCATCTTCTTCGCGAGGTCTACGAGCTCCTTGGGCTTGTCGTCGAGATAAGTGAGTACCTCTCTACCCACCTCACCAACGTCATACTCGAGTGGCTTGCCGTTCCGTGAGTCGTGTACGACAGTGGAATGCCCGTTCTCCTTGAAAAAGAGCCGGGGTTGCCCATTACCATTCTGCTTCCAAATCGCTTGCCACCGACCGACTTTCGCCCGCAGCTCATCCATCCACTTCATGGTCCACTTGATGTAATCAGCGTCGAAGTTTCTGTCCC
>JBKPNY010000301.1:0-1289 GCA_046732835.1 Gemmatimonadota bacterium
GGCGAGTAATGCCGCGGTCGACTTCGGCGGCGTCGTAATCGCTCGAATTGAAAACGGTAAGATCGTTGAAGCCTGGAACTACTTCGACTTCCTCAAGATGAACCGGCAGATCGGCGTGATCTAATTACGCAACTGTCTCGGCAGTTACTCTTCTAAGCACGAACCGACGGCGCTGTACCGGATGAGCGAGATTGCGCCAGCGCGAGAGCACGCGTTCACTCACCACTTCAAACCCAGCCTCGCTGAAGATCGTCTGCCATTCGAACGGACTGCGAAACGTGCAGGGACCGGTTCTGTTGCGCCACTTCAAATCATGCGTCCAACAAACGAACCGATCCCACCAAGCCGCGGGAATATCTTCAAACACTACCGCGTAGCCGCCCATTGCTAAGACCCGACGCAATTCTTCCATCACGAGGCTAACCTGCTGCGCGTGGTGCAGCACATAGCAGAGCAGCACCGCGTCGAATGTCTGGTCTTCGACCGGAAAGAATTTGCCGTCGAACCTGCGGTAATCAATTGCCGCCTCGGCCGCCGGACCCAGGTCAATTCCAGTGACGCTGGCATTGAGCAGCGCCGAAAGATGGTGAGCTATGAAACCATTGCCACAGCCAACGTCGAGCACACTTGAACCGCCCGGGAGCAGGCGCGCTATTTCCAGAGCCATGTCATAAGCGCGTCCTACTTTCCGACGTCTGCGCTCGCGCTGCCAACGTCGTTTCAGCCCGTGCAGGACGTTCCATTGAGAACGGTATTCGACTCCAGGTAGATTACGCGTGGTGTTGCCCGCATAGGGAAGTTGAGCCTCGGCTCGCGAAATAGATGTTTGAAGCATGACTTCGCGCCTGGCAAGCCCGATGCCATTTTGAAAATTGCAAAACGCGAAGTGATCGAGCCTGACGGAATAGTCTTGCGCGCGAGAAAAATGTCGGCTGACTGCTAGAATCCTCGGACACATAGTTTGCACAAATCGAGTGGGGTATACTGCGGCTTCTGCACTCGAATACTGTGGCGACCGGCAAAGCGTCATTGAAACTGAAAACTCGGATCGAAGGGAGAACGTTCACTATGCTGACGAGAACTTCCACTCAAACCCGGGGATCATGGTTCGTCGTATTTTGTCTGTTTGTACTCCTCGTGCTCGGTTGCAAGATGGCATCGTTGCCTGGAACCAGGCTCAACATGTTTGAGGGCACAGCCGCGGCGGACGGAGCCGCGAAGATTGCACAGAAACTGGGTGTGGCTGACCCGCGCGTCAAGTACATCGAGATTCACGAAGACCGCATGGA
>JBKPNY010000302.1:0-1347 GCA_046732835.1 Gemmatimonadota bacterium
CATGTACGACCTGGCGCAAAAGAGTTATGTTTCACTTGCTTCCTACTTCCGCGAGAAGGTTGCGGAGTTGCGCGCCAGTCCGCAGAACAATTTGTTGAGCGCGTTCATTCAGGCGGAAGAACAAGGTGATCGGCTGACAGAACATGAGCTCATCGCTAACTGCGTTTTGCTGATGCTGGCCGGACACGAAACCACGACTAACCTCGTCGGCAACGGCATGCTGGCTCTGCTGCGTAATCCCGATCAAAAGGACGCGTTGACTCGTGAGCCTGAGACGATTGTCGTGGCGGTGGAAGAATTGCTTCGTTACGACAGTCCGGTGCAAAAGATGGCGCGCATTGCGAAAGGCGACATGGAGATGGCGGGCAAACAAATCAAGCAGGGCCAACTTATCTGTTTCTCGTTTGCCGCAGCCAATCGCGACCCGACGCAGTTCGAGGCGCCTGGGAAACTCGACATCGCGCGTAGGCCAAACCGGCACCTGGCATTCGGACACGGCTTACATTACTGCGTCGGCGCCGCGCTCGCGCGTCTTGAAGGACAGATCGCTGTCAACACCATTCTCGCCGAGCTACCGGGACTGAAGCTGGAAACGGAAGAGCTCGAATGGAACCGCAACCTCACACTGCGTGGATTGAAAGCGCTGCCGGTTACGTTCTGAGGAACTATTTCCGTTGTTCATTGAGCGTGTCCCTGCACCGCAGTTTGACCCACGAAGTTGCGCTTCGCGTATTGCCTTCACTGCACGTAACGCAAACTGTTAGTTTGCGATTTGTCGTTGAGCACGCAAACTGACAGTTTGCGTTACTCAGGATTCGCACCCGGGCATGACTGACGTATCAGCCAAATCTTTTTACGAGTTAACCTCAGGCCGCCGCGGACATTTTCAGATCGAGTCGGGCCATCACGGCGAGCTCTGGCTCGATCTCGACGCGCTTTTCTCCCATCCCAATCAAATCGCTCCGTTCGTCAGCCAGTTAACGGATTCGTTGCGACCTTACAACGTCTCCGCAGTTTGCGGCCCACTGTTAGGCGGCGCGTTCCTCGCGCAGTTGATCGCGCATGAACTCCAGGTGCAATTCTATTTTACCGAGCGCGTGATGCCAGCTGCAGCGACGGGTTTGTACCAGGCGAGTTATCATTTGCCCGCGGTATTTAGAAAAAGCGTGCGCAATCAACGCCTGGCAATTGTCGATGACGTGATGAGCGCGGGCTCGGCATTGCGGGGCACATACAACGAGCTTCAAAATCACGGCGCTGTGGTCGCAGTTGCGGGGGCGCTGATGGTGTTTGGCACAACCGGCGCGGATTATTTTCACGACCGCGGCATCCCGGTTACGGCGGCGT
>JBKPNY010000303.1:0-3748 GCA_046732835.1 Gemmatimonadota bacterium
TGGCGCCAAGAATCACGAGCAGGAAAAAGAAAGTCATTACTAATTCGGCGACCAGGGCCGCGCCTAACGAATAACCGCCCGGCGAATAACTGTCGTAACCGTTCGCGGCGAAGCCCGCGCTCGTCGTGAACCCGGCTTTGCCGCTCGCGATCAGATAAAGAATTCCGGCGCCCGCAATTGCTCCCGCAACCTGAGCGACGACGTAAGGTATGACGTCGCGGCTAAGAAACCGGCGTGCGGTGCAAAGCCCGACCGTGACGGCCGGATTAAAGTGGCCGCCTGACACGTGTCCCACGGCGTACGCCATGGTCACGACGGTAAGACCAAAAGCCAGCGAAACTCCGAGGAGCCCGATCCCGACTTCTGGAAACGCCGCGGCCAAAACCGCGCTGCCGCAACCGCCCAGGACAAGCCAAAGCGTTCCTAAGAATTCCGCGGTCATCCTTTGGGAAAGTGAATACTCGTCCATGGCTGTTCTCTCTTAACTAAATGTGGATTAATCGAAAGGCCTGCAGTTCAGTTTTATAGCAAAGGTAATCGTAGCTCGCGGACCTTGCGACGCACACTGTCAATTATTACAGGTGACTTTCGGGCGCGATGAGGCCGGGATGATTGAGTGGCACCGTAGCCCTCCATAACTGTCGGGCTACTGCCCCGGCGGGATAGCGCGATCAAACGCGCGTTGAGTAGGCTCCCGCATAAACTGCAGGAGGCGACGCGGCATGGGACAGTAGCCCGACAGTCATGGAGGGCTGCGAGGCACGCAACTCTCGCAGATCAGGGCTAAGGCCGGAAAATGAGTTTCTAGAACAACCCTGAGGTGAAGCCGATCTGATACGCGTACCACAACCCAAAGGCTATGCTCAGACTGGCAACTGCAACCTGGAAGCGTTGGTGCAGTCCGGTAAGGCTGCGCGAGCTGAGCGCGAATGGCAATCCAATCAAGCCTGACATCAAAAGCATGCCGGCGATTGAACCTATTCCGAAGACTGCCAGATACAACACCCCCAGCCACACCGATTTGATTTGAGTTAAGACGAGCAGGGTGAGGGCGCCAGAGCCGGCGAGTCCGTGCATCGCGCCGATCAGCAATGGCTTGATTCCTACTGACGAAACAACGTGACTGTGCTTCGCGCTCGGACGTTGATCGTGTCGCGTCGCTGCTTCATGGAAATGAATGTGCACGTGATCGAGGCCATCGTGGCTGTGCTTGTGCAGGTGCACTTCGCTTCCCTTTTTTAATGCACGCCACAAAGCACTTGCGCCTAACGCCAGAATCATCAAGGCCACCGCAAACTCCAGCCAGTTACTGACCTTGTCCGGAATCGCCACGCGCAACACGAGGACAACTACGCCGGTAAGCAAGAGTGTGGCGGTATGGCCGACCCCCCACAAAGCGCCGACGAGTGCAGACAGCAACACGTTTCGATGGCGGCTAACGATCGTTGAGACGGCAACGACGTGGTCAACTTCGGTCGCATGCTTAAGACCGAATATTAAACCGAGTCCCAGAAGGGCGAGCATGCCGGCAGAAGTGAATGATGCATCCATTTATGTTTAGAAGATAAAGCGAGGACTCGCGGATAACAAATCAGGAACAGCCGTTAATGGGGGGCTAAAAGCGAAAAGGCGCGACAGTTTTGGACCGTCGCGCCTAATCTAGTGTGGTCACTGTCCTCACCCCAGCAACCACGTGATGGAAGGATTCACCAACCATCTAGTTGGTGTCACTATATCGCGCATCGTCGACTACCGCAACTGGTGCCTCTAAGTGCGAGCCGCCACCCAGTTATCAGTCGATATTCATAAGAACCGTCACAAGAGTTCTTTTATTCGGACAAATGTGAGCGGGCGGAGCGCCTATTGAGAAGTGGCGTTGAGTGCTGCATTATTGGAAGGTTATTTCAGATTTTTCTTCCTTAACACTTCGCGGTTGAA
This sequence comes from Gemmatimonadota bacterium, assembly GCA_046732835.1. GTDB lineage: Bacteria > Gemmatimonadota > Gemmatimonadetes > Gemmatimonadales > Gemmatimonadaceae > UBA4720. The sequence goes on from JBKPNY010000303.1 coordinate 1,939, forward strand.
CACTAAGTATCTATAATCCGCCCATCTAGATTGAGAAGGAAGCTATGAGCCAAAGAGCGATCCAGTTGTTTCAGTATTGTGAACCCGTTATTGAATGCATGGACAATCTTGCATTCATGAGTGAGTTGGCTGATGAAGCAATGAAACTCATCGTAACCTCGCCGCCCTACAATATTGGCAAGTCTTATGAACGGCGCTACCCGCTTGAGAAGTACCTGAAAGAGCAGGCTGAAGTCATAAAAGAGTGCGTCCGCCTTCTACATCCAAAGGGATCTATCTGCTGGCAAGTCGGCAATCATGTAACGAAGGACAGCGAGATAGTGCCTCTGGATATTGTGCTTTATCCGATTTTCAAGGATTTGGGACTACGGTTACGTAATCGAATCGTGTGGCATTTTGAGCATGGTCTTCATTGTTCAAAGCGATTCTCGGGGCGGTACGAAACCATTCTATGGTTTACAAAAGGCGAGGATTATACCTTTAACCTAGACGAGGTTCGGGTGCCTTCCAAGTACCCTAACAAGAGGTACTACAAAGGTCCGAAAGCGGGACAGCTTTCCTGCAATCCCAGCGGCAAAAACCCGGGCGACGTATGGGTAATTCCAAACGTAAAATGGAACCACATCGAAAAAACTACACACCCCTGCCAGTTTCCTGTTGGGTTAATAGAACCTTTGGTTTTAGCAATGACGGATAAGGGAGATCAGGTGTTCGATCCATATTTGGGGGTGGGTTCCACAGTTGTTGCAGCCATGAAGCATGATCGAATTGGTTATGGATGCGATGTTGAACCACAATTCGTTGCGATCGCGAGAGAGAGAGTGATGAGGCTGAAAGACGGAACACTAAAGACGCGTCCCATGGATAAGCCAGTGTATGATCCGTCACTTCGTTACGGTGGCCACAGATGAGAATTGTCGAATTCTATTCACACCTAAACGGGTATGAGCACATTAAAGTTCATAAGCGTGGCATGTGGAAAGAAATCGAAGCCGTCGTTGCCTCTGTCGATGCTGGAATTTGTCGCACAAAACTTTCCAAGGAAAAAAGAAAGATAGGGAAGACACTCTACAGCCCTATTGACCTCAACTCACGCTTCAGCGAACTTCTGGCGGCCAAGAATTGGAAGGAATCCCGCACCTCATATTGGGTAACCGCCGACCATAAACTCATTCGAAAGACAATGCATCTTCCACCCGATGAGCAAAAGCAGGAAATTGTAGCGGCGGGAAGGACACCCATTTATTCCTATAATCAAACTGATTTTGTGAAGGATAGAATCGCGATAGAGGTCCAGTTCGGAAAGTATGCATTTGTGGCGTATGATCTGTTCGTCAAACACATTGCTTTTTTTGTCGGCGACGTAATCGATGTTGGTGTAGAAATTTTGCCCATGAAAGAGCTTCAGGTTGAAATGTCATCTGGTATTGCTTATTACGAAGGAGAACTTTACAACCTCCTCCGTCAAGGACGTGGTAGCCCTGCCGTGCCATTGGTTATGATCGGCGTAGGCTGTTGAGAGTTTCTTTCATGCATTCCCGAGCGCAATAAATTCCAGATCGTTCCCGTCCGGATCCTCAAAGTAAACAGACGTCGCATTCATCCACTCATGATGCACCGTCGCTGACACCTTAATGCCTCTTTCCTCTAACAAGCTCGCCGCCTGTTCGAGATCTCTTTCGCTGACAGAAAACGCGAAGTGCTGTTTTGGCCAATCGCCTTTGTCTTCCTGTAGCACCACCATTCCGGCGTTGCCGCCGACGTAAAGAAAGTTCCAGTTGCGTTTGTCGTCTCGCAAACCTTCCTGCAA
>JBKPNY010000304.1:0-13162 GCA_046732835.1 Gemmatimonadota bacterium
CGACGTGATCCATCACGAGGCAGATTCGATCGCGCACTGATTCGACTCACCGTGATCGCGATTGGTGTCGCGCGATTTGATTCACCACCGACAATTCGCGTGTGCCACTCGGGGATCCTATTCCGGAATTAAAGGAGCAGCTGCGGCAAACGATTCTTGCTGAAGTCGTTGCGGGTTCTTTATGGCAATACTTACATAAGCCCTGACGCTTTTGTCACTGCGCTGGACAGCGGCCGGCTTATGGAAGTATTGACATTGGGAACACGCAGCCAATGCCATCGCATTCATCCACATCGCCGCCCGATTCCATTATCCTTCGCCGCATGAGCGAAATCGAAGCCGATGGCGTTCGTGTAAATGAGTCGATTCTGATTCCTCGAGGCGAGCTCATGACGCGCGCATCGCGAGCTTCAGGCCCCGGCGGCCAGCACGTGAACAAGACATCATCGCGCATCGAGATCGAGTGGAACGTCAGATTGTCGTCAGCGCTCAGCGATGAACAGAAAGAACGAATCATCTCGCGCCTTCGATCCCGACTAACCGAAGACGGCACCCTGCGCATTGTCGCCAGTGACACTCGAAGTCAGCTGCGCAATCGAGAAGCAGCCGAGAATCGCCTCGCAGAAGTAGTTCGCAAAGCGTTGATTGTTCCAAAGAAAAGAAAACCCACAAAAAGACCGCGCGCTGCGAATGAAGCGCGGCTCGACCAAAAGAAGAAACACTCAGAAAGAAAACGTGAGCGAAAGCGCCCCATCACGGACTAAAATCATCGCCGCTTTCGCGGCCATATACCTCATCTGGGGCTCAACCTATCTCGGAATAAGAATCGCCATAGAAACGATTCCTCCGTTTCTGATGGGTGGAGTTCGTTTCATGATTGCCGGTACCGCGATGTATCTGTTCATGCGCGCGCGCGGCCAGCCACGACCGACACTCATTCAATGGCGGAGCGCAGCGATCATCGGCGGATTTCTCATACTTGGCGGTAACGGTGGGGTAATCTGGGCAGAGCAGTTCGTGCCTTCAGGAATGGCCGCGCTTCTCGTAGCAATACTTCCCTTCTGGATAGTGGTGATCGAGTTCCTTGGACCCCGTCACCAGCGACCATCCCTCGGCGTGGTGATCGGATTGATCGCAGGCATCGCCGGAATTGTCGTGCTTGTGGGACCATCCGCCATTGCACCGTCTGGCTCGAGCAACGGGATTCTCGCCGGAGCACTCGTGCTCATGTGCAGCTCGCTCTCGTGGGCGCTCGGCACCATCTATTCGAGAGGTGCACCGCTTCCAAGATCAGCGTTCGTCGCAACCGGAATGGAGATGTTTTCCGGTGGAGCAATGCTGTTCATTCTCGCGCTGATTACAAAGGAGCCAATGCAATTCGACCTCGCTCAAGTTTCGGCGAGGTCGCTTGCAGGCTTTATCTATCTCACGACGATTGGATCACTCGTCGCATTTACAGCGTTCATCTGGCTGCTTCCGCATCAACCACCATCACGCGTTGCTACTTACGCGTACGTGAATCCGGTTGTCGCCGTATTTCTTGGCTGGGCAATCGCAGGCGAGCCGTTGACACTTCGCACTGTGATCGCCGCAGCCATCATCATCGGAGCTGTCGCGCTGATTACGACCGCGCGGAGCTCATCGCCCCCTCAGGAGCTGGCGTAGCCGAGGGTGGAATTCGATGCTCAGCCGTTCCTTTGGGAACCATGCCGAACTTTCCGAGAATCCATTCGCGCCATTCGTCCATGATCTCGTAGAACGTCGGGATGACAACGAGCGTCAGCACCGTCGATGTAATGACACCGCCGATTACCGCGCGACCAAGCGGAGCGCGGAACTGCGCGCCTTCCCCTCGGCCGAGTGCGACGGGAATCATGCCTGCAATTAATGCGAGAGTGGTCATCAGAATCGGCCGCAAACGAATCGCACCCGCCTGAATCAGCGCTTCTCGTCGAGGTAATCCATCCCTCTCTCTCGCCCATTTCGCAAAGTCGATGAGCAGGATCGCGTTCTTCGCCACGATTCCCATCAATAGAATGACTCCGATGAGACTCATGATGTTGATCGTGTCACCAGTGATCATCAGCGCGAGCATCACACCAATGAGTGAGAGTGGCAGCGATACCAGAATAGCGAGCGGCTCGAGGAACGATCCGAACTGTACCACGAGGATGAGATACATGATCATCACCGCAACACCAAGCGCAGCGAAGATTCGACCGAACACTTCGTTCTGACTGTCGACTTCTCCGCCCTGCGTCAATCGAACGCCCGGCGGGAAATGCATCTTGTCGACGCGCGCATTGATGTCCTTCATCACTTCACTCAATGAGCGTCCAGCTGTGTTCGCTTCAACAGTCACAACGAGCTCAGCATCGAGGTGTGTGATCTGTGCAGGACCGAGTCCCTGTCTCACAGTTGCAATCTGACCCAGGGGCATGGTTGCCTGCGAGCCATCCGGCCTGTTGATCACGAGCGGAAGTGATTCGAGATCAGAGACGCGCTGACGTGACTCCGGCTGAAGTCTCACATTCACTTCACGAAGCTCGCCTGTAGGATCTTCCCAGTCACCTGCCTTGATGCCTGCGAATGCGGGACGCAGCGCCTGCGCAACCTGACCGATAGTTACGCCAATGCTGCCCGCAAGACTGCGATTGAGCTGAACCTCGAGCTCAGGCTTCTGTCCTTTCGTCGACAGGCCAACGTCGACTGCGCCGTTCACCTGCTTCACTTCCTTCGCGAGCTGTTCTGCAACAACACTGAGTGTTGCCGCATTCCCACCGCGAAGCTGCAGCTGAATCTGCTTCTGCTGTCCCTGGAACTGGCTCGTGTACACGGTCATCGTAGCACCGCCGATGCGGCCGACTTCCTTTCTGATGATGGTGCCAAGCTCTTCGGCTCCGATGTCGCGCTCATGCTTGGGGACAAGTCGAACAAAGATGCTGCCATTGTCGACGGCACCAGTTGCGCTTCCCAGAGTCGAATAGGTGTAGAGAACTTCGGGATGCTGCCGTGCAATGCGTGCTGCTTCCTCAGCCTTGATCCTCGTGTAATCCAGATTCGATCCCGGCGGAGTTTCGAGTGCAATCGTCAGCTCAGATCGATCGTCAGAGCCGAAGAAGCTCGCGCCGACAAGTCCAACTGCCGGCAACGCGATCGCAATGACGAACGAAGCGATGGCGAGACCAACCATTGCGAGCCTGTGATCCAGCGCCCATCCAATGACTTTCTTGTAACGCTCTGCGAGCTTGTTGAACCAGATGTTGAATTTGTCGAGTGCCCGTGCAATTGGATTCTTACGCTCGTGAGCTTCTACCTGCGGATCGGCCCAGTACGCTGAAAGCATCGGGTCGAGCGAGAACGAAACGAGAAGCGACACGAGAACTGCGCATGCAATCGTGAGAGCGAATGGCTTGAACCACTGACCTGCGACTCCGTACATGAATCCGATTGGCACGAACACAGCGACAATCGAGAATGTCGTCGCCGCAACTGCGAGACCGATTTCATCGGTCCCTTCGTGCGCTGCAGTCATATGATCCTTACCCATCTCGATGTGTCGCACGATGTTCTCTCGAACAACGATTGCGTCATCGATCAGAATGCCGATCGCCAGTGAAAGGCCAAGGAGCGACATCGTGTTCAGTGTGAACCCGAAGACCCACACTGCGATGAACGACGCGAGCACCGACACTGGAAGCGCGAGACCTGTGATAACTGTCGAGCGCCACGAGTTCAGGAAGATGAACACCACGAGAACCGTGAGCAGCGCGCCTTCGAGAAGAGCTTCCTCGACGTTTCGCACCGAGTGCGCCACGCGGTCACCCGAGTCGAGCACTGTGCGAACCTTCACACCGGGCGGAAGCGTTTTCGACACCCGCTCCATGACTTCCTTGATCTTCTTGCTGACTGCGGTAGTGCTGTAGCCTTTCGACTTTACGATGTCGATGCCGATTGCTTCCTTTCCATCCTGCACCGACTTGTTCGTCGAGTCGCGCTGCCAGTAAAGCGCAAGCGAACGCTGCTCCTGCGTCCCATCGAGCGCATCTGCAACCTGGCCGAGTCGGATTATCTGTCCGTTTTTTTCGGCCACGACGAGCTGCATGAAATCTTCGGGACCTTCGAGGCGACCCTGAAGTCGAATCGTTCGCTCGTCGAGTGTGCCGTTCACACGGCCGACAGGTGCAGCAAGATTCTGTGCCTGCAATGCCTGGACGACCTGCGCGATGCTGATGCCTGCGGCTTGCAGTGCCTGAGGACGAAGCTGAATCGTCATCTCGCGCTTCACCTCTCCAACGAGTCGAACCTGTGACACTCCGCTGATTCCGCGCAGCTCACTTGTAATCGCTGGATCGGCCATGCGCGTCAGCTGAGCCGGTGAATACGTGTCGGACGACATCGTCAGCGAGACAATCGGCTGGTCAGCCGGATCGAATCGCTGAAGAATCGGCTCCTTCATTTCCACCGGAAGGTCTGCGCGAATGGACGAGATGGCGTCGCGAATGTCCTGCGTCGCCTGCGATACGTCCTTCTCGAACAGGAAGATGACGATGATCTGCGCATATCCGTCCGACGCAGTGCCGAAGATCTGGTCCACTCCGGAGATTCCCTTGATTGCATCCTCGACAGGCTTGAGCACTTCACGCTCGACACCTTCGGGCGATGCACCGGGATAGGGAATGCCGGTGAGAACCACCGGCTGCTGAATGTCAGGGAACTCGTCGGTCTGCAGTCGCAGCAATGCGAAAAGACCGAACACTACCAGCGCCACCATCGCCACGACTGTGATCATCGGGCGCTTGATGGCAAAATCTGAAATAACCATATGCTACTCCTTCGGCGCGGCCGAAGTCGCCTTGTCTGACGGTGATGAAACTTTCACGATGGTTCCCGGTGTGATTCCCTGCGCAGCGCCGACGAGAAGCGTGTCGCCAACAGCAACACCCGAAGCGATTTCGATTTTCTCCGCTGCGTCATCCCGAAGTCCAAGCGTTACTGGAACTCGTTCTACTTTCCCACCCTTGATGCGAAATACAGCGGGTATGTTGCTGCGTGAATCAACCGCAGACGACGGGACAACCATTCCGCTGTGACTCTGGCTCGCGAGACGACCGTTCGCGAAAAGTCCACCGACGAGTCGTCCTTCTGCATTCGGTATCGAGATGACAATGCGAACCTGGCGCGTTGCAGGATCGGCGGTCGGATTTACGCGGATGACTTTGCCGCCGAACGTGCGTCCCGGATATCCATTCACCGTGAACGTTACAGGTGCACCAACGCGAACCTGAGAAAGCTGCTCAGCCGGTACTGATCCTTCGAGGCGCATGCTCGAGGGATCGACAACAGTGACGAGAAGTGCGCCCTGCTGAACGACATCTCCTGCTGATACCGGACGCTCACTCACAATTCCGTTGATAGGCGAAGTAATGACTGTATTGCCAACCTGCTTACGCGCGGTGGCAAGTCTTGCCTGCGCGTCAGCTAGTGCCGCGCTCGCTGCGATATTAGCGCGACGCGCCTGCTCGATGTCGCGCTCAGCGATCGCTCCTGCTGCGAGAAGTTTTTCTGATCGCGCAAGCTCGCGGCGCGCGATGTCAGCATTGTTGCTCGCTGATGTTACGCCCGCTCTCGCTGAGAGATAAACGTCCTGCAGTCCACCCGCTTCGATGCGAGCGAGTGTTTGTCCGGCGCGAACGCTTTGTCCCTGATCGACATATGTCTGAAGCACGCTTCCGCCGACCTGTGCACGGAGGACAGCTTCACGCTCAGGCATCAACGCCCCCGACACGGTGGGACCGGATTGCAGTACTCCGTTGGCAACTACTGTGATGTTCTCCACACCAACGGTGGTTGTTTCTGTCGCTGCAGAATCTGCTTCTGCAGCTGCGCCGCCCTTGCACGCCGCACTTGAAATCAGTGCGGCAGTGAATGTCAGCGATATCAGTTTCTTCATTCTGTGTATTTGAGTCATTGTCTTAGAGTGCCGGAGGAATCTGCTGGTTTGCGAGCGTTCCCTGCTGCTGCCCCTGTTGCTGGTTTGGTTGTGTTTGCTGTGGTGCGGCTTGTTGTGTCGACTGCTGCTGTGTCTGATTCTGTCCGTTCGTCGATTGCGCCGACGTTCCGGATTGCAGCGGGAGGTTAGGAAGCAGTGCGAGCTTGATGCGTGCCATCTGCAGATTGCGCGCAGCGAGTGCACGATTCACAGTCGCCTGCTCGAGAAGTATTCTCGAATCGTTCAGCTCGAGCTGCGTCGAGATTCCCTCCTTATATCGAACTTCAGCGATCTGATAAGCGCGTGATGCCTGCTCCGCTGTTCCCTTGCTCGCTTCCCACGCTGACATCGCCTGATTGAGCGCGTTCAATGCAACGCGCGCATCGAGCGCCGCAAACTCACGCACCTGCTGAAGTCTCGCTCGCGACTCGGCGAGATTTGCCTGTGCGACAAGCTCATCTCCATGAATGCGGCCGCCCGTGAAGAGCGGGACAGAAGTCGAGATGCCGATTGTCCAGTTCGCGCGGAAATCATTCGACCCTGGAAGTCCGTTCATCGGATATGCGACCGCTCCGTATTGCGAGCTGAGGGACAGCGATGGAAATCGCTGCGCTTTAGCAACGCGAAGAAGCTGTCGCTGCGCGTTCACCGCTTCGTCCGCTTGACGGACTGCAGCCCGGTTCGACGAGACGGTATCAGGAGCTGTAAACGTTCCCACCTGAAGTCCGGCGAGACGAATTCCCGCCGGCATGTCGTTCACATCATCGATCGACGTCGTGAGTGACACAGGCTGCTCGAGCGGAATGTTCAGCAGCTGCTTGAGTCTCAGGTACGCAACTTCGCGATCACTGCGACGCTGAATTACCTGAGGCCGCTGATTGTCTCGCGTGACCTGCGCGCGAAGAAGCTCGAACTCGGAAACGTTTCCGACATTCTTGTTCAGCTGCACCTGTTGCAGAACATTCTCAGTCTGCTTGAATGAGGCGTCACTGATCGAGACAAGGCGGTCGGCAAGAGCCGCATCGTAATAGGCCTGCGTTACGTCGAGTACGTTCTGCGCGCGCTGCGCGGTGAGCTCGATGTTCGCGGAACGTCTGCCCGCTGCAGCTGCTTCGTTCTGCGCCGAGATGCGCCCGCCAGTGAAAAGATTCTGCGATACGGAGAGCCCGAGCTGATACTGATTCGCCTGGCCGAACGGCAGACTGCTGAATGCGGCAAACGGGTTCAGTCCCGATGCGCATCGCGCTGAAGTTTCCAGTCCGGCAAGTCTGTCGGCGACACTTGCATCAGGACCGAGCAGATAGTCATCGCAAGGTCCCGGCGGTGACGGCTCGACGGGAGTCGTGACAGTGTCTGTCGAGCCGGCGAATCCCGAGTACTGTGACTTGAGCGTGCGCGTGTATCCAGCGGATCCGTACACCTGCGGCAGATACTGACTTCGCGCCTGCATCTTCTGTCCGTCAGCGCGCTGCAACCCAGCGCGCGCGATACGCACAGCTTCGCTTTGCGACTCAGCCATTCTTACTGCTTCATCTAATGAAAGAGGTCTTGCCCCCTGCACCGATGCCGGCTGCGCCGCCGGGCTCTGCGCGAACGATGAGAGAGGTGCTGAGAGAATCAGCGCCGCACCAATACCGATGAGATTCAACTTTGATGCTTTCATGATTGTGTTTGTTGTCAGCATTCAGAATTCAGCATTCGACTTCACGCCAATTGCACGCAACACGAACTGGGCGTACTTCGACGGCGCTGTGTCTGCCGGGGCAGGAAAAATTGCAGGCATCATTTCTCTGCTCATCGCATCGTGAAACAAGGAAGCAATGAGCATCGATGACGCGACCGTCGGCTCGAATTCGTCTCGCGTAAACCCGCGCGACTTGAGCTTCTCGAAGTAAGCACACAGATCGTTAGTCGCTCGCGTCGGAAACTCCGATGCACGCGCGGTGAGCTCAGGTCTTTCCTCTAGCTCTCCCATGCATTTTCGAATTACCGACCGCCGGGCCTGAAGATGGTCGACGATCGCGCTCGACCACTCGGCCAGTTCGCGAACGGGATTCACCGGCTCGGCGGGAAGTGAGCTCGAGAATGCGCTCTCTTCGGAGGCGCTGATTGCTTCCTGGAGAAGAGCTTCCTTTGAGCCGAAGTAGCGGAAGATGGTGACTTCGTTAACCGCAGCCGCATCCGCTATGCGGCGGGTGGTAGATCCGCGGAATCCGTGCTGTGAGAACACCTGCACGGCCGCATTCAAAATTGCTGTTCGGGTATCCATGGGAGGCGCAACCTATCGGGACGCACCCCTGTATGCAAGTGGCTACTTGCTTACATCATTTGTTTGGCGGAGGGCCATCCGGCGGGGGTCCAGCGGTCTGAATTGGACCAATGGAATTCTTCGCCGCGACCGAATCCTGACCTGACACAGCAGTCGAATCACCTGCAGGAATCCATTTCCGGCCAAGTGTGCCGGGCGGCCCGGAGTACAGGAAGCGATACGTGAGAAGCCGTTGAGTCTCGCGGAATTCCCGCGGCTGACCGTTCGAATTCGGTGGGAGCGGCTGTACCGACTTGATCTCGTCGAACAGTGCGACGTTAGGAAGAATCTCCTTGTAAGTCGTCGTCACTTCCATTCCGAGAATTGCCGGCTTCACTGTTCCCCCGCGAGTCAGCCGGAACTGCGCGCGCCTGATCAGATACGTCGCACTGTCGAGATAGATCGAGCCTTCTACATCAGGCGCGACCAGATTCGAATCGGGAAGAAAATCAATTCGATGCGCCGGCTTTCCATTTTCATCGACTATCCCCGAATACTTGAAGCAATGCGCAGCGAGAAATGTTCTGTCCGCAAGATCCGCAACAGTCGGCAGTCGCATGAGTCGCACTTCGCCGAAGATCCTGTTCGTATCGTCACTCACGACTCTTCCCTTTCGATAGCGCCAGCTGTCATCGCTGCGATACGTCACGGTGTCGTATTGAAGTGAGCTGAGATTCTCCTTCACATCATGCGTATCGTGTGATTGTGCAAGCTTGTACTCGAATGGATACGTTCGCCTCAGCAGCTGCTCGCGCTGAGCATTTTTTTTCGCTTCATCGAGAATCGTTGCGAGCTCAGGATCCGCGACGTAACCCATTTCATCTGGAAAGAGGCAGAGCCGCGGCGGCGCTTTCACCTCGACTGCTTCGAGTGAAGTCGGAATCCGTTTCATCGTCAGCGTCAGGATAATCGGATTGCCGCCCTTCACGACGATAGTTGTATCTACGGGAATGTATCCGACCATTCTCACCTGAAGCTTGTACTCGCCCGGTGTGATCGCGTAGTACACGAAGCTGCCGACTTTGTCGGTAAATCTTTCTCTGCCAATCGGCTGCAGTCGCACCGTCGAATAAGGAATCGGCATCGCCGTTCCTTCAGCGACTACCTCACCTGTGAGTGTCACTCCCTCCGGTGCAGGCGCATTCGATGCGCCCGGCGCAACCTGAGCGCCGAGCACACCAGCGGAGGCCGCGATGAGCAACAAGAGCGAAAGAGGAGACTTCATTACATCTGTCAGAGTGTCGTAAATACGCCCCGCACGACGTTCCGCGCCGGAGCGGGACACATAATGATGTATTTGCGCGGAATGTCCAACAGTCAATCCAAACCCTTTGACACCACGCGCTGTCTGAAGGCGTATCTCCCGAAGGTTTACAGTCTCACACTTGTAACAGTCGCTCGAGCGGTGGCCCATGATACTCTTTCGAATTGCAACTCTCGTTCTTGCTCCGACTCTCGTGTCCGCCCAGACCAACGGAACGAATGTCGCAAGCACAACACCGGTAGTTAAACGCGATGACAGGCCGCCCGCGGCACCATCGACTGCTTCAGCAACACTCGCCGCAGCATCGAAAGCAGCAGTAGCTCCCGTTCTCGATGGAAAGCTCGACGATCCTGCATGGGCCACGGCACAGTCGATCGACAAGTTCCTCGAGTACGAGCCGAATCAGGGAGCTGAAACAAGATTCAAGACTGACGTGCGCGTGGTTCACGACGACAAGTACTTGTACATCATGGCGCGCATGTATGATCCCGCGCCCGACAGTCTCATCTCTCTTCTGTCACGCCGCGACGTGCGCACGCAATCCGAGCAGCTCAAGCTCGTGATCGATTCATATCACGACAAGCAGACTGCATATCAGTTTGCGGTGAACCCCGCAGGCGTGAAGCGCGACTTCTATGTGTCGAACGATTCGAACGAAGATGCATCGTGGGACGCCGTGTGGGATGTCGCAACTGCGATCGATTCACTCGGCTGGGTTGCTGAGTTCCGCATTCCATTCAGCCAGCTTCGATTTGCGAATACACAGGATCACACTTTCGGACTCATGATAGTTCGCGATGTTGCGCGAACGGGTCAGCGTATCAGCTGGCCGCTGTACCATCGCGAGAAACAGGGATACGTCTCGCAGGCTGGAGAGATCGCGGGAATCAGCGGCATTGGAAGTCCGAGCCGCCTCGAGATCGCACCGTATGTCGTTACGAAAAACGAAACGCGTCCTTCAGAAAGCTCGTTCGATCATCCTCAATCATTTTCGGCAGGCGCCGATGTGAAGTACGGCCTGTCGTCGAACCTTACGCTCAACGCGACAATTAACCCCGATTTCGGCCAGGTGGAGGCCGATCCGTCCGTGCTGAACCTCTCAGCCTTCGAGCAGTTCTTCGAAGAGAGACGGCCTTTCTTTCTCGAAGGATCGGGGATCTTCACATTCAACACTTCGTGCGGTGATATCGATTCCGGATGCACAGGGCTTTTCTACTCGCGCAGAGTTGGTCGCTCTCCGCAGCTCTCGGGTTTGTACGGAGATAACTCGAGCGCGACCAACACGACGATTCTTGGCGCATCGAAGCTGACTGGCCGCCTCGGTCGTGGACTTTCAGTCGGATTTCTCGATGCGGTCACGCAGCGTGAGATTGGCGTTGATGATCAGACAATCGAGCCACTCACCAACTACGCCGTCGGCCGTCTTCAGCAGGACTTCAGGAAAGGGCAGAGCGGAATTGGCGTGATGGTAACCGGTGTGAACCGGAGCCTCGATGAAAGCACGAGTCCATTCCTTCGCCGCGGTGCATACACGGGCGGACTCGACTTGCGACACAGATTCTTCAGCAACAACTACGAGACGCGTGCTTATTTAGCTGCAAGTCAGATCAATGGAACGAAAGAAGCAATTCTTTCAACGCAGCGAGATGGTGTGCACCGCTATCAGCGTCCTGATGATGATGTCGATCTCGATCCGAATCGCACCTCGTTGTTCGGTGATGCCGAGCGACTGTCTGTCAGCAAATTCGGCGGTGGAGTTACACGTTTCCAGAGCGTGTTCCAGCGGTTCTCGCCGGGATTCGAAACCAACGATCTTGGTTTCCAGGCGCGCGCTGATGAGATGATGTTCAGGAACTGGTTCGCGTTGAGCTATCAAAAACCGACAAAGCTCTATCAGCGTGCTCAGTTCAACTTCAACACGATGAACAGGTGGACCACTGAAGGCCTGCCAACTTCAACCGGTGTCAACACGAATTTCCACCTTCAGTTCAAGAACTTCATGTGGGGACACTTCGGTGTGAACTACAACGACTTCACACCAACGTATAACGATCGTTATGCGCGCGGTGGTCCCGCTGTCCGGAATGCACAAAGTGCGAACTTCTGGTCGGGCATCGAGAGTGACACGCGCCGCACGTCGAGCGTGAGCCTATGGGGTGGCGGCTACAAGGGCGATGAAGGCAACACGAAGGGATGGTGGATCAACCCCGAAGGACAGCTGAAGATTGGATCACAGCTTTCTGCATCGGTCGGACTGAACTACAGCAAGGACATCAACGACACGCAGTGGAGAGCGAACTTTGGAGTGAGCGGACTCGATACAACTCATTACACTTTCGCACACCTCGATCAGAAAACAATCAGCATGACGACGCGACTCGATTACACCGCGACGCCGACGTTGTCATTCCAGTTCTATGGATCGCCATTTGTCTCGAACGGAGAGTACAGCAACTGGCAGGAGCTCGACAATCCGCGGGCAAAGAAGTATGCCGATCGCTTCAAGCCTTTCCTCGGCCACGGTGATCCCGGTGGATTCAACTTCAAGGAATTCCGTTCGAACTCAGTAATGCGCTGGGAGTATCGTCCGGGCTCAACGCTGTTCCTTGTGTGGCAGCAGGGTCGAACGACCGATGGAGTCGCGAATGACTTCAGCTTCGGTCGCGATCTGCGGAACGTGTTCGATACTCACCCGAACAACACCTTCCTGGTGAAAGTGTCATACTGGTTTAATCCTTAAGAGCAGTCGCCAGTCATCGGACACCAGTCACCGGTGTCCGACAACCGGTGTCCGGTGACTGGCGACCGCTTTTTCAGTTTTTCAGCAACGCTTCTACTTCCGCTGACGCGACCTTTCGAGGTACCTGCCACCGCCCTCCTTCGATAGGATCGGATGGCACTTTGACTGATGCGACTTGTCCTCGCGCATCCACGTCAACCAAAGCCGACGCCATGTAGTGCCCATCGCGCGCCATCGAGATTACGAGCGCCCACTTGCCCTGCGCGGGTTTCTGCCATCGAACAGCGTACGTTCCCGTCTGAGGCAGTCGCCGAATGTCGAGACGCACTGACTGCCGTTTTCCATTCACGATTCCTTCCGCAGTACCAGTGACGTCGGACGACATCAAGTCACCGTGATGGTACGTGCGCACCGTGCAGAATGCGCCACGCGTGTTGGGATCATGCGGATTGACGGGATACTCGATCGCGATCCACGGCGGGCCCGCGATCGCTGTCGTGACTACGACCGCCGAGAGCACCGTTGCGATTGCCAGCTTGCGAATCATTTGAACCTCCACCCAAGAGTTGTTTGCACTCCTGAGATGCCGGTGAAGCGATGGAGGTTGAAACGAAAATAGTAACTATTTGTTACTATTTTGTTAATCTTTTCGCAGAAGGACTACCGAACCCTTGAACGACCTCACAACCACGTGAGTCCCGCCTCCTCCACTCTCGGCAGTGAGCTCAGCACCACGTCCGTACTTCCCTGGCACCGGTCGCGAACCGGTGAGCTTGTTGGCAATGGTTCCCGCAATGGAAGCGACGTCGAAGTCCGCAGGAGTGCCTGCAGGAATTCCAATTTCGATCGGACCGCTGT